>JBAVTK010000266.1:0-15112 GCA_049696095.1 Aliidongia sp.
TTCGAGGTGCGGATCGTCAGTGTGCCCCCCTTCGGCATGGCGTCGCGGGCGTTAACCGCCAGGTTGATGATAACCTGTTCGAGCTGGCCCTGGTCGACTCGCACCGGCCCTAATTGACGGCCATGGAGCATTTTCAATTCGACATTGTCGCCGAGCAGGCGATTCAGCAGATGCGACAATTCGGCCAGCACTTCGCCGATCTGAATGATCCGGGGCTGCAAGGTCTGCTGCCGGGAAAAGGCCAAAAGCTGCCGGACTAGATTGGCGGCGCGGTTGGCATTCTGCTTGATCTGCATGATATCGGCGAAGGACTGATCACCGGGCCGGAAGCGCAGCAGCAGCAAATCGCAAAAACCGATCATGGCGGTCAGCAAATTATTGAAATCATGGGCGACGCCACCGGCAAGCTGGCCGACCGCCTGCATCTTCTGCGACTGGGCGAACTGAACCTCCAGCTTCTTCTGTTCGGTCAAATCGATGAAATGCAGAATCAGCCCGGCCAGCGTGCGATCGGCCGCCTCGAGCCGGCTGACGAACCGTGCCACGGTCTTGCCGCCGGCGCCCTTCAGCCGGGTCTCGATCGGTCGTGCCGCCTGCTCACCGACCGAAATCGCCGCCAGTCTTGCCCTGACCTCACCCAGCGCATCATCGGCGATGTATTCGAGCAGCCCCTGCCCCAGCACGTGCTCGCGCGATTCGGTCAGCAACTCGTCGAGCGCCCGATTGGTATCCTGGAACCGCGCCTTGGCATCGATCAGGGCGATGCCGACCGGCGCCAGTTCGAAGAAGCGTTGGAAGCGCTCGCGCGACGAACGCGACAAACCGGCCGAATGCTCCAGCGCCATATTGCGCACGACCGATAGGGTGCGCGGCCCGGTCGCGCGAAACTGGATGCGTTGTTCCAGCAGGATATCAACCGGCACCCCGCCGCCGCCCCGCAGACGTAGCTCAACTCCTTCTGCTGGCGCCAGCGGATCGAATTCGACCTGCCGCGGCACCGGGTCGGACCAGATGACGGACTGGAATCTGGTGCCGATCAGTTCAATGGCCGAGACGCCGAGCCATTGGGCGAACACTTGGTTTACGGCAATGAACCGGCCCGTTTCGTCTAGCGAGTAGAGCCCGACCGGCACCTGCTCAAAAAACGCGACCAGACTCTCCCATTCAGCCGCTTGTCGCCGACGCGCCGTCTCGGCCTCGCTCACATCCTCGATCCGCCAGAGGACACGGCCGCGATCGAGCGGCATCGTGGCGATATCGAGCCAGCGCGGCCGATCCTCGACGTTGGCGGCCAGCATGGCACGTGCCGCACCGGCCTTGACCACCATCGCCTCGAAATCCGAAATCCCGTCCGGCACGAGCATGCCGCGCAAGGCGGCAAACGGCTCGGTCGGCAGGAACGCCCGAGCGGTCGGATTGGCATAGGCGATACGCCCGGCCGAGTCGGCGATGATATACAAAACCGGCGACGCATCCAGTGCATCGCGCGTCACATCCCGACGCCGCATCAGCACCGTCAGCAGTGCGGCAAAGATCGCGATTGTCATCTCTGCCGATTCGACGACGAAGATAACATGATCGGAGTAACCAAGGGCGGATACCGCCAACGGCGCCACGGCAATCATTGCCGCACCCAAGCCGATCCACCAAGGCCGCTTGGCCGACATCGCGTCTCCCGGTTCTGTCCGCTACTGGAGGCTGGTAAAGTTGCGCATGACATCGGCGAACACGCCGAGAAACCACATTACCGCCGCCCCGATCGTAACCATCAGCATCGTCAACCCGCCCATGATTTGCAATGGCAGTCCGATATAAAAAATCTGCAATTGCGGCATGATCCGCCCGACCAGACCTAGGGCCAGATAAAACAGCGTGCCCAAAATGATATAGGGGGCCGCGATCTCCAATGAAATGACGAAGCCCTGGGCGACCAACCGGACCATGGCCCGCGACATGTCGTCAAGCGGCGGCACTTCGCCGGCTGGAAACGTCTGGTAGCTGTCCACCAGGGCGATCAAGAGCATATGATGCAGATTGAGCGCAAAGATCAGCACCAGCGCCAGTGCGCCCATGAGCGAGGCCGGCAAGGTCTCGTTGCGCTGCGATCCGGGATCGAACGTGATGGCGCTGGCCAGGCTCGATTGGGTCGCGATGATCGCCCCGGCCGTTTCCAGCGACCCGAGCAGCACGCGGGCAATCAGCCCGATGAAACTGCCGATGAAGGCCTCGGTGATGATGAGCACGCTGAGGGCAGCGAAATCCTTGGGCTCGGCCGGCAAATGGTCGGCCAGCAACGGCGTCACCACCAAGGTGATGGTGAACGACAGCACGACCCGGACCCGAACCGAGACATAGGCGTCGCCGAAGCCAGGCAGAAAACTGATGGTGCCGGCGATGCGGCTGACGACCAGCAGCAGTGCGAAGACATTCGCCGGCAGCAATTGTTCCAGGGTGTAATTATGCATCGCGATCAGCGGATCGAAATGATCCGGTCGACCATATCGTGGGTAAAACCGTTCAGCGTTTCAAACATGTAGGGCAGCAGCACCAGCATGGCCAGGAAGATCGCGATGATCTTCGGCATGAAGGTCAGGGTCTGTTCCTGAATTTGCGTCAGCGCCTGAAAGACCGAGATCGACACGCCGACGACCAGTGCCAGGACCATCGCCGGGCCACCCAGCTTGAGGATGACGAGGATCGCTTCCCGCGAAATGTCGAGAATCTGCGCCTGATCCATCGCGGTCGAGCCGGACTTGCGGCCAGTCAAACGGTCATATGCATGATTTCGGTATAGGCCGCGACCACCTTGTCGCGCACGGCCAAAACGGTTTGCAAGGTCAGTTCGGCGTTGTTGACGGCCGACACCACGTTGTTGATGTCGGCTTTGCCGGTTGCCGCCTGAAGGCTCGCGGCCTCGCCGGTCTTTTGCGTTTGGATGGCATCGGTCAGGGCCGACTTCAAGAGATCGGCAAAGCCCGACCCGGTACCCTTCACCGCATCGCCACCACCCGGCACCGCCAGCTTTGTTGCGGCTTTGGCATAGGCCGCGGCACCGGCGGAGACGCTGATCGTCATGGCGAACCTCAGTTCTGGAGCAGGCCGATCGCCCGGCTGAGCATGGATTTGGCCACGTCGATGACATCGACATTGGCTTGATAACTGCGGTCGGCGTCTTTGAGATCGGCCATCTCGACCATCGAGTTGACGTTCGGGAAGCGGACATAGCCGTTGGCATCGGCCGCCGGATGGCCGGGGATATATTTCAATTCGAACGGCGAGGCATCCGGCACGACGCGGGCGACCTTGACCAGCTTGTCGCCGGTATGCTGGTCGAGCACATTGCGAAAAGTGACGATCTTGCGCCGATAGGGATCTTCTCCCGGCGTATTGGCGGTCGAGCCGGCATTGGCCAGATTTTCAGCGATGATGCGCAGGCGGGTCGTTTGCGCCGACATCGCGGCGGCCGAGACATTCATCGTTTCATCGAAATCCACGGCGCCCTCCTCATTCAACCGGTGGCGCCGCCGCGTCCGAGCGCCGCCTTGAACATGCCGATCTGCTTCTTATAGAGGCTCGTCATCAATTGATAATCCGCCATCGTGTCGGAGACCTTCATCATCTCCTCCTCGATCGATACCGTATTGCCGCTGATGTCGCGTTCGATCGGATCGGTGAGCGGCTCTTCGCGGCTCGCTGAAGCCGGCACGGTGCCGCTCAGATGCCGGGAATCGGTTGCCACCGGCTGGAGCTTGCCTTGGAACTGGGCCAGTTCATTGCGAAAATCGAGCGGCCGCAGATCAGCCGCCTTATATTGCGGCGTATCGACATTCGCGACATTCTCAGCCAGAATGTGCTGGCGGCCCGTCAGCCAACTCATCTTGCGCGTGATCGCGGAGAATAACGGCAAATTGGCGAGATCCATAGCGTCCGACATATCACAAGGGTAAGCCCAGGCAGTATTCCGCCATCGATTTAAAATTGGCTTAACGGCAGACGATGGAACGTCGCAAGACACACACGGTTCGGTGAAAGGGTTTGTTAAGCATCGCCCCGGACTCTGTATACTCCTTCGCCCGACGAAAGCTCAAACGCGTGACGGAGCAGTGCGACAAAATTCAAAAGGCGGTGGCGCTTGATGGCAGCAGCCGGTCGGCGACGCCGAGCGTGCTCGCTACCGGCCGCGGTCCTGTCGCCCGCCAGATTCTTGATGTCGCCTTTGCTCACGGCATCAAAGTGCGTGAGGACGCCGATCTGGTCGAGATCCTGGCGACGCTTGATATCGGCGATCAGATCCCACTTGCCGCCTTGGCGGCGGTTGCCGAAATTTTATCTCATGTTTATCAATGGGAAATCGAGCAGCAGAGCCAACATGCGGGGATTGCACCATGACGGAAGCCGATCTCGCCACGCTGATCGCGGATACCGAGATGCAGCTTGATGCGGCACAGCGAGCGGTCGGTGCCGGTGAGTTCGTCGATCTCGCCGATCTTTTGCCTCGGATCGACGCGATCTGCACCCAAGCGCTCGCCCAGCGCCGCAAGGCGGCGGCCGAGCCTCTGGCGCGAATTCTGCGGAAGCTCGATGATCTGCAAAGCACCCTGCGGAGCCAGATTGCCCGCCTCGTCGCCGAAGCCCGGCCAGATCCCAAGCGCGCCGCCCAGACCTATCGCACCGCCGCGGCAACGGCCGGGCCTACGGACGAGCGCAAGTGAACTACGACGCCTATCCGCGCTATCTGGCCGCACTTGTCTTCGTTCTGGGCCTGATCGGGGTGTTTGCCTGGCTGCTGCGCCGCTTCGGACCGCCGGCCCGGTTCAGGGTGTCGGCGCGACATCGCCTGTCCATCGTTGAAATCGCGCCGATCGATGCGCGGCGACGGCTGGTTCTGTTGCGCCGCGATGATACTGAGCATCTGATCCTGCTGGGCCAGACACAGGATCTGGTGATCGAGACCGGCATCGCACCACCCCGCGACAGGACGGCGCATTTCGCCACCCATTTGCCCGATGCGACATCATGAGACGGGCGAGATGGGGCCTGTCGCTGCTGATGCTGCTCGTCTTGGCCGGGCCGGCGGCGGCGCAGTCGCTGTCGCTCGATCTCGGCGGCGATTCCGGCTCGTCGACCGGCCGGATCGTCGAAATCGTCGCGATCATGACGGTGCTGAGCGTGGTGCCCGGCCTGCTGGTGACCGTCACTTCCTTCACCCGCATCATCGTCGTATTGTCGTTTCTACGCACCGCGCTGGGCATACAGCAGACCCCGCCCAATACCGTGCTGGTCAGCCTCGCCGTGTTCCTGACCACCTTCATCATGGGGCCGACCTTGCAGGCGGCCTATGATGATGGCGTCAAGCCGCTGATCGCCGAAAAAATTTCCCAGGAAGACGCGATCGGCAAGATCGTCGCACCGTTCCACAGCTTCATGATCACCCATGTCCGCGAGCAGGATCTGGCGCTCTTTATGGGGCTGGGCAAGATCGAACCGGTCGCGACGCCTGCCGATACGCCCTTCAGGGCCTTGCTGCCGGCCTTTCTGATCAGCGAACTGCGACGAGCCTTCGAAATCGGCTTTTTGCTGTTCCTGCCGTTTCTGATCATCGATATCGTCGTGGCGTCGCTGATCATGTCGATGGGCATGGTCAGCCTGCCGCCCAGCATCATCTCGCTGCCGTTCAAGCTCATCTTCTTTGTGCTGATCGACGGCTGGTATCTGGTTTCCGGGGCACTGGTGCAGAGTTTCGGGACACAATAGCAAGCGCCGGCGAACCAGAGGCCGGAGGACCGGAACGGGGATTGCCTCTTTCGGGGCAATCCCCTGCCCGTTCAAACGTTGTCGGCTTCTTCGGCGAGGCCCAGAATGACCTTGATGAATTGCGACGACTGACCAACGAATAGCCCATCCTCGATGAAGCCGTTAATGGCATCAACCGCGCCGAAATGATTGTTCGAGATCGGACGAATCACCGCGCAATTCGGCAGATTGGCACTGATGAATTCGGCCGGAACCGGGAAGATCAAATTGGTCTGGAGCAACGGATTGTTGGTCGCGTTGAAATCGGGGAAGGTCAATCCGTTGGTCGGGTCGGTAAATGGTGCGACGGGTGTTTGCACACCATTGCCGGAAAAATCGACCCATTCCAGGAAATGGCAGATTTCGTCGCCACCGATTCCGAGCGTGATGCGCAGAACCTCGGGGCTGGTGACCTTCTGGCTGAGCGACGCATAGAGGCTCGAACCCGCCTGCTCGATAAAGCCGAAATGAAAGGCCGCGGTGTTTGCGATTGCCTGAATATGGTCGGCCGAGGTGAAGTCGGTGTTGCTCGTAGGAATTCCGGGAAACTGTCCATTGAAAAGCGCCGGCAGGGCCTGCGGGAAGGTCGCACCGAAATCGGGGCTGGTGGCGCTACGGTATCTTGTATACCAGCTGGTATCGACGGTGAGCTTGGTCAGATTGGTCAGGCGGCCGATTTGTTGCGCGCCGGTGGCGCTGCTGCTCGGCAAGGTACGAAAGCGATCGAAATCGACTGGCGCCTGACCCTTGGAAATCAAATAGGCGTTCAGGAACGAGGCGTGGCTGATCTCGTCCAGCGTATTGCTGGTGATATATTGTGAGCCGTCGCTATCGAGGTTTTGCAGCGCCAGTTGATAGGAATTCTGCGTTCCGTTGGTGACACCGCCCAGCTCGGCATATTGCTGCCATAAATCGGCTTCGATTAATTCGGCTGCGGCGAGCAGCCGCAGGATGGCGATGTCGCCCCGGCTGAGCCTGGTCCGATCCGACACGCTGTCGGCCCGGCTCGTACCAGGCAGCGACAATCCGGTCGACAACGCCGCGCCGGCCAGGCCGAAACCCTTGAGGAACGTGCGCCGGGGCGCCGTGGTTGTTTTGACGGCACTGTCGGATGAGTCAGTAATGGAGTTCTTATCTGAAGTTATGGGTTCTGGCACGGTGAAGCCTCCGGTTTATTCGTCTGTTGATCGCCGATCCGATGCGCAATCACACCACTTGAGAACTCTTCGCATCGTTCGTCTGAGAAAGAGACGGGTAAGGGGCGAACTTATTCCGTGCGACAAAAAATGCCCCACCTCGGACTCGATCAACTTTCCGGCACTTTGATTGGAAAATGGCAAGACCGACATTGCTTTGGATGGCGGATGGCCACAGCGCAGCTCTTTGGCTCGACGAGACCGCGGGGGGAGACCAACCGGTGCGTTCGGAGCGGTATGGAGCGGTGCCGCTCAAAAATCTGCATTTTCCCTTTGCAACGTGACGCCAACCGGGTCATGGCATGTCCTTGTCGGGCCGCTGTCGGCGCGATGTTCTTTCAGGATCGGTCGATGGATAAAATTCGGATTGTCGGCGGTGCCGTGCTTGAAGGCGGGATCGCCATCGGCGGATCGAAAAACGCAGGATTGCCGCTGATGGCGGCCTGTCTGCTGACCGATGAGGCGCTCATTTTGTCCAATCTGCCGAATCTGGCCGATATGGCGTCGATGAGCAATCTACTGGCCCAGCACGGTGTCGAATTGAGCCAGGTCGCCGGCCGTGACGAACATTGCCTCAGCATGCACGCGGCCCGCATCACCTCGACCGAAGCGCCCTACGATCTGGTTCGCAAGATGCGCGCTTCGGTGCTCGTGCTTGGACCGCTGCTGGCGCGTTGCGGCATGGCCCGTGTGTCGTTACCCGGCGGGTGCGCCATCGGGGCACGGCCGGTTGATCTCCATATCAAGGGTCTCCAGGCATTGGGGGCCGAAATCGACATTGATGGCGGCTATCTCGAAGCCCGCGCGCCGAAGGGGCTGAAGGGCGCCGAGATCGTTTTTCCGTTTATCTCGGTCGGCGCTACGGAAAATTTGATGATGGCGGCCAGTCTGGCCGATGGCGAGACGATCCTGGTCAATGCCGCCCGCGAGCCGGAAATCGTCGATCTGGCGACCTGTCTCACCGCCATGGGCGCCGAAATCACCGGAGCCGGTACGGATCGGATCGTCATCCGCGGGCGCGACCGGCTGCATGGCGCGACCCATCCCGTCATCGCCGACCGGATCGAGACCGGCACCTATATGATGGCAGCGGCGATCACCGGCGGCGATGTTCGATTGACCGGAACGTCGCTCGCGCTGCTTCCATCAGTCGGCGGCTTGCTGCAAACCGCCGGGGTTCGGGTCACTGAGATCGAGGACGGCATTCGCGTCACCGGCTCAAATGGCTGGGGTCGGCCGCATGTCGCCGGCACCGATGTCATGACGGAGCCGTTTCCGGGCTTTCCGACCGATCTGCAAGCGCAGATGATGGCGCTTATGACCATTGCGGACGGTGCGGCAATGATCACGGAAACGATCTTCGAGAATCGCTTCATGCATGTGCCGGAACTTTGCCGCATGGGCGCCAATATCACGGTCCACGGCGCGTCGGCCCTGGTGCGCGGCGTCAAGCGCCTGACCGGGGCGCAAGTCATGGCGACCGATCTGCGCGCCTCGGTGTCTATGGTCCTGGCGGGCTTGGCCGCCGAAGGTGAAACCATCATAAATCGCGTCTATCATCTCGATCGAGGCTATGAACGGGTCGAAGCGAAACTCGCCGCCTGCGGAGCCAGGATCGAACGGATCACGGGAGACTGAAATCATGGCCGAGGCATTGCGATTGAAAGCGGTGGACCGCGAGGATCTGGCCATCATCGCCTCTTGCCTTCAGGACGCCCTCGTGCTGGTCGGTGACATGGCCTATCTGGCCGAAGCCAAGCGCTTCGTCCTGGTCGCCAACCGCTTCGGCTGGGAAAAGGCTTCCACCGGCAAGCGCGAGCTTGACCGCGTCACCTGCGGCATCACCTTCGCCGGAGTGACCACCGTGCGCAAGCGCGGCTTCGACCTCCAGGATGGCGACCGGATCATGGCGCTGTTGACCATCCAGCCGGTCGAGGGCGCGATCGACCTGATCTTTTCCGGTGACGCCGCCATCCGGCTCGAAGCGACTGAGATTCTGTGCCACATTGAGGATGTTGGCGAGCCCTGGCCGACGCAATGGCGTCCAAATCACGAGCGCGGGTAGGTTTTGGCCCATCCTGTCGTCGATAGCGCTGTTTATCGGATCGATCTATTTTTTCGTTCGCGCACTTCAAATCACCCCGGCAAGGAAGCGCTCGTAAGCGCGGAAGGCCCGGCGGCCTTGCGATTGTCAGTCGATCGCGACCTCGACGCTCCCGAGCTCCGCCAGATCAAAGCGCCAATTTTCGTCGCTTACCGGAAATTTGGTCGTGACGATGCTGCCGGTCACCACGATCATACCGCGGTCGAGCCCGCAGCCGCATCGGGCCAAGTGGTTGGCCAGCCAAACGAGCGGCGCGAACGGGTGACCGAGCACGTCTGCCCCCACACCCTGATCGTGAACAACACCGTTTCGCGTCACAGTTCCCGCCAGCGACGGCAGGTCGGGCCATTTCTGTTGGAAGGTGCCGATCACGATGCCGGCATTCCACGAATTGTCGGCGACCAAGGAGAGCGGATCGAGCACATCGTAATCGGCCGACCGGTCGTCGACGATTTCGATGGCCGGTGCGATCGCGTCGATTGCCGCGGCGATATCATCCATGCCGTACGGCGCCCCGGCGGCCGGCAGATCGCGCGCCAGCCGCACGGCGATCTCGAATTCGATGCCGAGCCGGCCATAGCGCGCCGAATCGAGCCGCGCCCCACTGGTCAGCACGCGATCGGACAGGACGACACCACTGACCGGGTGAGGAATGCCACACATCGTCTGCATCCGGCTCGAGGTCAGGCCGATCTTGTATCCGGCCGGAACGGCATGGCTGCGTCGAGCCATGAGATCGACCAGCGCGTCCTGGGCCTCGTAGGCAGCCGACAGATCGTCGATGCCGTAAAGCGCCGCGACGGAGTGAAACTGGATCCGGGCGTCATGCTCGTCCAGGAGTTTCCGCGCGAGAGATTGAAAGCGTGTCGTCACCATGCTCACTCCGTATCGGTCGGAAATGGTCCCGCGACCTTGTAGCATTTCCATCGGTTCGCGACATATGAGCCTTGCTGCGCTGGACTCCGCCCACGGTACCCTCTAAATCCCCGTTGCTAATGAAAGGGAGGAGCCGTGCGCGGCAACGAGACGCTGGTTCTGGCGCTGCCCAAGGGGCGCATTCTGAAGTCGGTTCTGCCGTTATTGGCGCGGGTCGGTATTGCCATCGAACCGGAATTCGATAACGATAATTCGCGCCAACTTCGCTTCAAGACCAATCTGCCGGGGCTCGACGTCATTCGCGTGCGCAGTTTCGATATCGCGACTTTCGTCGCGTTCGGCGGTGCCCATCTCGGCATTGCCGGCAATGACGTGCTGATGGAGTTCGACTATCCTGAAATCTATGCGCCGCTTGATCTCAGGGTCGGACATTGCCGGCTGGCAGTGGCCGAACCGGCGGAGCTTGTCGCCATTGACGATCCGACGCGTTGGAGCCATGTCCGTGTTGCCACCAAATACCCGCGCGTTTCGCGCCGACATTTTGCCGCGCGCGGGGTTCAGGCGGAATGCATCAAGCTCAATGGCGCCATGGAACTGGCGCCGCTGCTCGGGCTGTGCCGGCGCATCGTCGATCTGGTCCAGACCGGCGAGACCCTGAAGGCGAACGGCTTGGTCGAAATCGAGCATATCGCCGATATTACCTCGCGGCTGATCGTCAACCGCGTTGCACTCAAGACCAGGCCGGTCGAACTCGGCCATTGGCTGGCCCGTTTCCGGGAGGCGATCGAACCATGACGCAGGTCGGACCGCGGCGGCTAGATATCGACGACCCTGATTTCGTTCGGCATTTCGAGGCATTGGCCGACGAAGCGCGCGAGGAACCGCTCGAAGTAACGGAAGCTGTCGCGGCGATCCTGGCCGACATCCGCAACCGCGGCGATGCGGCGCTACGCGACTATACCAGCCGCTTCGATGGCCATGATGCAAAACGATTGGCGATCGATCGGCAGGAGATTGATGCCGCCGTCGCCGCCTGCGCCCCGGACACGTTGGAGGCGTTGAATTTCGCCGCCGACCGCATCCGCACCTATCATGAAATGCAGAAGCCGCAGGATCAGGATTGGGTCGATGAGTGCGGTGTACGGCTCGGCGCGCGTTGGACGGCGATCGAGGCGGTCGGGCTTTACGTGCCGGGTGGCACGGCGGCCTATCCGAGTTCGGTGCTGATGAATGCGATTCCGGCGCAGGTTGCCGGGGTTGATCGGCTGGTCATGGTTACGCCGGCGCCGGACGGCCAGATCAATCCGTTGGTGCTGGCGGCGGCACGGCTCGCCGGGATCGAGGAAATTTACCGTGTCGGCGGCGCCCAGGCGATCGGTGCGCTGGCCTATGGCACGGCGACGATCCGGCCGGTCGATAAGATCGTCGGCCCCGGCAATGCCTATGTCGCAAGTGCCAAGCGTCAGGTTTTCGGCCGGGTCGGCATCGACACCATCGCGGGACCGTCCGAGATTCTGGTCGTGGCCGATGGCTTGAACGATCCTGCCTGGATTGCCGCGGATCTCCTGTCGCAGGCCGAGCACGATCCGGTGGCGCAATCGATCCTGATCACCGATGACAAGGCGTTCGGTGATGCGGTGGCCTTGGCCGTCGAAGCGCAATTGGCGACGCTGCCGCGGCGGGCCATCGCCGAGGCAAGTTGGCGCCGCTTCGGCGCCATCATCCGGATCGGCGCGATCGACGAGGCAGCGGCACTGGTCGATCGCCTGGCGCCGGAACATGTCGAGCTTGCGGTCGCGGCCCCCGATCGGTTGGCGTGCGCCATCCGCAATGCCGGGGCGCTTTTCCTCGGGCGCTATACACCCGAGGCGGTGGGCGATTACGTCGCTGGTCCCAATCACGTTCTGCCAACCGCGCGTGCCGCCCGCTTTGCCTCGGGTCTTGGTGTCAATGATTTCGTCAAGCGCACTTCGCTGCTTGCCTGCGATCCGGCCGGTCTCGCCGCGATCGGCCCGGCGGCGATTCGGCTGGCGGAGGCCGAGGGGTTGCATGCCCATGCCCTCTCCGTCGCAATCCGGCTGCCGGGACGCGGATGAGCGGCGCGCCGAGCGATCCGACCGCACGGATCATCGGCCTGTCGCTGGATGAGCGGACAGTGGTCCGGCGCAATGCCGATATCGAGCATGAGCGCGCGATCGCGATTTTCGATCTTCTCGAAGACAATTTCTTTCGGCATCAGGGCGGCTGCGTCGGACCGTTCCATCTCGAGCTTTCACTCGAAGACAATCGGCTGATCCTCGATCTCCAAACGCCCGAACGGCGATCCTTGGACCATATCACACTGCCCCTCTCCGGATTTCGCAAGCTGATCCGCGACTATTTCCTGATCTGCGAGAGCTATTTCGTTGCCATCCGCAAATCGAGCCCATCGCAGATCGAAGCGATCGATATGGGCCGCCGCGCCTTGCACAATGAGGGCTCGGAAATGCTGCGCGAGCGTTTAGCCGACCGAGTCGAACTGGATCACGACACGGCACGCCGTCTGTTCACGCTGATCTGCGTCCTGCATATTCGAGGCTAGCGGGAATGCTCCGCCTGCCTTCGTCCGTGCTGTTTGCGTGTTCGCTGAATACCGTACGCTCGCCCATGGCGGCTGCGATCATGCGGCGCCTGCATAGCCAGCGGATCTATGTGGAATCCACTGGCGTCCGAGCCGGGCCGCTCGACCCGTTCATGGTCGCGGCGATCGACGAGATCGGCATTGATCTCACGCGGCATCGTGCCAAGAGTTTCGATGAGCTGGATGATGCCTATTTCGATCTGATCGTTACGCTGTCGCCCGAGGCCCATCATCGGGCGTTGGAAATGACCCGGACAATGGCGTGCGATGTCGAGTTCTGGCCGACCTTGGACCCGACTGCTGTGGAAGGTAACCGCGAGACGCGCCTTGACGCCTATCGCGCGGTGCGGGACGGCTTGGTGCGCCGCATCGCTTCCCGTTTCCCGTCGGAACCGCCGGCCGACCTATAGCATCGCGATCAGTTGCGGCCGATTGCAACGAATGAAACGCCTGCGTTTTCTCGCTAAACCAGTTCTTAATCTAGCTGGTTCAAGGTAAATCACCGTCTTCCGACATTTCCGATGAAAACGGTATGGGGCAAGGATCCGCGATGGCCGACAACACGATGGACCAGGGGGCGGAGTATATCGAAGGCGGGGAGCGCAAAGGTCGCCGTCGCTTGCCGCTATTCATCGGGCTGGGCGTGCTGCTGGTGCTGATTGCCTCGGGTGCAGGGCTCTATTTCAGCGGCATCGCACAAATTCTGCTGAATAAACACCAGGACGCCGCCAAGAGCGAAACACCGTCACCACCCAAGGAGGCAATGTTCTATGATGGCATTCCCGATCTGCTGGTCAATCTCAATACAGGCGGGCGCAAAAGCAGCTTTCTCAAGATCAAGGTCAGCTTGCAGATCGAAAACAAGGAAGATATTGCCAAAATTCAGGCCGTGCAACCGCGCGTGATCGACACGTTCCAGTCCTATTTGCGCGAGTTGCGGCTGGAGGATCTCAAAGGCTCGGCTGGGCTCTACCGGTTGCGCGAGGAATTGCTGCTGCGGATCAACGCCGCGGTTTCGCCGGCCAAGATTGACGACGTGCTGTTTCAGGAAATGCTGGTGCAATAGGACTCACGCGGCGCGACGGGACGAGAGCGAAACATGTCGGAGATTTCGAAGGAAGAAGAAGAGCGCATGGCAGCCGAGTGGGCCGCCATGGCCGGGGACGAGGACGGAACCGGAGGCGGTGACGGCGACGACATGGCCGCCGCCATGGGCGTCGAGCCGACCTCGACCCGTGTTCTGAACCAGAATGAGATTGACAGCCTGCTGGGATTCGCCGACGGCGGCGCCCGCGACCGCGACACGTCGGGCATCCGGGCGATCATTGATTCGGCGCTGGTCTCCTACGAACGCTTACCGATGCTCGAAGTGGTGTTCGACCGCCTCGTCCGCATGATGTCGACCAGCCTGCGCAATTTCACATCGGACAATGTCGAGGTTTCGCTCGACAGCATCACATCCACCCGCTTCGGCGATTACCTGAATTCGATCCCGCTGCCCGCGATGTTGAGCGTGTTCAAAGCCGAGGAGTGGGACAATTACGGCTTGCTGACCGTCGATTCCGCCCTGATCTATTCGATTGTCGATGTGTTGCTCGGCGGGCGGCGCGGTACGGCCGCGATGCGGATCGAAGGGCGGCCCTACACCACCATCGAACGCAATCTGGTCGAACGGCTCGTGACTGTCGTGCTGGGCGATCTTTCGGCCGCGTTCGATCCGTTGAGCCCGGTCGATTTCCGCTTCGAGCGGCTTGAGATCAATCCGCGCTTTGCCACGATCGCCCGGCCGGCCAATGCCGCGATCGTCGCCCGGTTGCGGATCGACATGGAAGATCGCGGCGGCCGGCTCGAGTTGTTATTTCCCAATGCAACGCTGGAGCCGGTGCGCGAATTGCTGCTCCAGATGTTCATGGGCGAAAAATTCGGTCGGGATTCGATCTGGGAGACCCATTTGGCCGGCGAGTTGTGGCACACCAATGTGCAGATCCGGGCCGTGCTCGACGATTTCAATCTGACGCTCAAGGATGTTCTGGACTGGAAGATCGGCACAAGGCTGCCGCTCAACGCCACACCTGTGTCCAATGTCGAACTCTTGTGCGGCGACCTTCTGATGTTCAATGGCAAGATGGGCCGCAAGGGCGGCAACATCGCGGTCCGCATCGAGGAAAAGGTCGAGAAGAAGCAGGATAGATGATGATCTGGACGCTTTCTCTCGATGTGATCGTCGCGGCTCTGTTGGTTGCGACGATCGTCTATGCGGTGCGCCTCAACCGCCGCCTCGCGGTGCTGCGCGAGGATCGTCAGCAATTACAGGACATGATCAAGGGCTTGCAAAAGGCGACGCAACAGGCGGATGAGGCGGTCGGCGGGTTGCGTCTTGGCGCGTCTGATGCCGGCCGCACGCTTCATGAGATTGTCGAGCGAGCACAAGGGCTGAAGGCCGACCTGCTCTTCATTATCGAAAAGGCCGATGCCGCGGCCGATCGCCTGGAAGCGGCGCTTAAGTCGCACCGTGACACACAA
>JBAVTK010000267.1:0-2477 GCA_049696095.1 Aliidongia sp.
GGCCGAGGGCGGCGAACGGCACATGGCGCGGCGAGGCCTCGCCCTTGAGCAGGCGCCCGGCCAAGAGCGAACCGGCGCCGACGCCGATCGCGAAAATCGTCAGCAGCGGCGTCACGGTCTGGCTGTCGGCGGCCAGCGTTTCCTTGGCGATCACCGGAAACTCGGTCAGCATGATCGAGCCGAAGGCCCAGAACCAGCTAAGCCCGACGATCGCGAACCAGACCGGCCGGTTCGCCGCCGCTTGGCGCAGCAGCAGGCCGGTTTCACGCGGCACGTTCCAATCGAGTGCCAGTGACGGATCGGCCGGGGGTGCGGCCGGCACGCGCCAAGCGGCGGCGGCACCGAGCACCGCGACGAGTAACCCGGCACCGGAGACGATCATCCGCCCCTCATCGCCGGCGATCAGCGCGCTGCCGGCGATCGTGCCGATCAGGATGCCGAGAAACGTGCCCGCCTCAATCAGCGCATTGCCGGCGACCAGTTCGGTCTCGGCCAGATGGTCGGGCAGGATGCCGTATTTCAACGGCCCGAAGAAGGTCGCCTGGATGCCGAGGCCGAACAGCACAGCCATCAGCACCGGCACGCTGCCGCCAAGAAAACCCAGTGCCGCCAGCAGCATCAGGGCGATCTCGAACAGCTTGGTGATCCGGATCAGGCTCGCCTTGTCGGTGCGGTCGGCCAATTGGCCGGCCAGCGAGGAAAACAGCGCATAAGGCAGGATGAACAACCCGCCGGCCAGCGCCACCATCGCGGCCCCGCCTTCGTCGGCCCGATAGAGGATCAGCACGACCAGCGCATTTTTGAACAGATTATCGTTGAGGGCACCCAGCGCCTGCGTCAGGAACAGCGGCAGAAATCGGCGGGTGCGCAGCAGGGATGACGACATCTTCGCTCTCTCATTCAGCGACCGAGGCGCCCGCCATCGAAAAATTCGATGGCGGCGGCGATCACGTCTCGATTCTTCGGCATGATCGCGTGGAAGGAATGCACCAGGCGGAAATCCGTCTCGGCACCGTTCAGTCGGGTTTCCGAGACCCGGACCAGCCCGTCATTATCTTCGCCGAGCCACGGATTGAATCCCCAGGCGCCGGTCCCGCCGGCAATGATGCCGATCTCGGCCTTGGGCACCGGGATTTCGGCGGCGCCGGCATGGGTCAGCGCCTGGCCGCTGGCGCCGGTCACCAGATCGTAGCCGGGCACATGCGACAGCCAATCGGCGACCAGCGTGCCGCGATTGGGCGCGCCGATGAAGACGGCGCGTTGGCCGGGCCATTCCCGCGCCATCGCGGAACGGCCGATCAGGCCGCCCAGGCTGTGCCCGGCAAAGGCCACCGTCTCGGCACCGTCCTCGACCAACACGGCGGCGACGCCGCGCGCCTGTTCGGCATGGGCCTCGACCGTGCGGAACAGACTCGGATAATCGATATTGGCGACCGCCCAGCCACGGGTTTCGAGCGCCGCCGCGATGTGCCGCATCGAGCGGCGCGACCGCCCGAGCCCGTGCATCAGCACGACGCCGCGACGGTGCCGAGATGCTGGTGCTGCGCGCAATGCGGCATCAAGGCAATCGCCGACACTGCCGCTCCGAATGATCGTATCCTCTGGATCGAGCAACTGGGCGGTGGGCGACCAGGCATGCTCGCGCACCCGCCAGCCTGAGCGGACCCAGATATCCGCCCAGCATTGCCGGTCGCCCAGGCCCGGGAACAGCGGCGTCGTCATGGCGCCAGAATTTTCAGGCACAAGGCGACCAATTCGTCGGCCATTTCGGTCAATCCTTTCGCGATCCGTCGATAGGCATGGAATGTCGCAGCCTGTAGCACGATACCGGCCAAAGCCGCCGTCACCAAGGCAGGGTCGCCCGCCGGAATTTCACCATCGCGCATCGCTTCGCTCACGGCGCGCTGGATGATGTCGATCGGTGTCTCGGCACCGGCCGGTATCTGGCCGAGATGATGATGCTGGCTCAGCAGCAGGAACGTGAACAGCGTCTCATCTTCGGCCTCGAATCGGCAGATCAGGCGGACGATCGCGGCAAAGCGCTGCCGGAATGGTGCCTCGGGCAGGGCAATCTCGGCGATGCGCCGGCCATATTCGGCATAGCCGCTGGCGAACAAATCGGCGATCAGCGCATCGCGCGACGGCCAATGAACATAGAGCGTACTGGGCCGCACCCCGGCCGCCTCCGCGATCTGGCGCACCGAGACGGCATCGACACCATGGGCCACGACCAGGCGCATCGCCTCCCGGCGAATTTTCTCGTGCGTTTCGGCGCCATGGCGCATGAAAAAGGCTTTCTATGAACGAACGATCGTTCATTTAAGGATCGAGCGATGGCCTGTCAAGAGGGAACGGCTGTGGGGGCAGGGCAATCGCATTTGGCCTTGTGGCCGTAGTCGGAAACTCTGGCCGTCCTTGCTCGGGCTTCAAGTCCTTCTCCGCCCTTCAGGGGGAAGGATTTAGGATGAGGTGGGTAC
>JBAVTK010000268.1:0-7705 GCA_049696095.1 Aliidongia sp.
GCGCTGATCGTCGCGCCGTCGGATCGAGCTGGCGACGAGACCGGCGCCGGCTGCGACGGGCGATGCTTCGTCGGGTCTGGCGCGATGCGGGTGAGGGTGCGGCAATCGGCGGCTCTAGCAAGAACCGTGCCGCGAGACAAATGGCCGTCAAGCGCCTGACACGCGAATGACGTTCGGCCCGCCGGTCGCCGCGCGGGCGCTGTCGGATCGATCTGGCTTCGATGCCGGCGCCGATCGCCACGGGCCGCGCCTGGCTGAACCGATCGGGCTGCCGGTCGCCGATCGTCGCGCCGCCGGATCGAACTGGCGACGATGCCGGCGCCGGCCGCGACGGGCGATGCTTCGTCGGGTCTGGCGCGATGCGGGCGATGGTGCGACAATCGGCGGCTCTAGCAAGAACCGTGCCGCGAGATTGCGGTATCGGCCGGGTCGCGCGCGATACGAACGCCGTTCGCGGTGCCAGCGCCGATCGAGCCGGCCGACACGCCAGCGCTGCCGCTGTCTCATAAGGGCATCCCCCAATGAGACGTTTCAGCGGAAAAAAGAAACCGTCTCACATAAATGGTGTTGACACTTTTGGGACAGGATGGCATAAACGTCTAAGAGATTTTGAGACACAAAGGGGGCGGAAAATGCTGATCGGTTACGCGCGAACCTCAACCGTCGATCAGAAGGCCGGGATCGAGGCGCAGTTGCGCGAGCTGGCGGCGGCCGGCTGCGAAAAGACGTTCCGGGAGCATGTCTCGTCCGTCGATTTCAAAGAGCGGCAGCAACTCGACGCGGCGGTCGATTGGGCGCGCGACGGTGATACGCTCGTCGTCACCAAGCTCGATCGCCTGGCGCGATCGGTGAAGCACCTACATGAGCTGGTCGATATGCTGAATGCCAAGGGTGTTGCGCTGCGCATCATCAATTTGGGGATCGATACCGGCACTGCGACTGGCAAGCTCATGCTGACCGTGCTCGGCGGCATCGCCGAATTCGAGCGCGAGATTATGCTTGAACGCCAGCGCGAAGGCATCGCCAAGGCAAAGGCCGATGGCAAGTATCTCGGCCGCCGGCCGACCGCGCGGGCGAAGGCATCCGAGGTGCTGGTGCTTGATGCCGCTGGCGTCGGCCGGGCCGAGATCGCCCGCCGGCTTGGCATCGGGCGTGCGAGCGTCTATCGGATCTTGGACGGCGCGGACGCGGTGGCAACAGCCTGATAGACCGATGCGTCTATGACGGCCGGCGCCATAGACGCGGCCGGCTATATCGGCCGAGATAGATATCGCTGTCTATGGCACCAGGTCATTGTCACTTGTAACGACACCTGGCGCGCGGCGGATCAGGCGGCGTGGCGCTGGTGCAGCAAGCCGAGCGCTCCGGCTTGATCATCGGCTGGCGCCTTTGCGCCGGCGCACGCCCGCTCGATCGCGGATGCGCTGGTTGCGCCTGGCGCAGGCCATGGTGATTTGATCCTTTGCGCGCATCGATAAAAAAACCTTACGGGCCGATCACAACCTGTTGATCTGTGAAATTCTTGACACTCGCTCGCGCACGCCTTTGTATGTCCGCAAGGGGGCGGGTGGAAGGCTGCAATCCTTCCACCCGCCCAAGTCCGAGCGCAGACACGCCCGAACCGGCTCCAGGGTCGCATGCGACGCCCTGAGGGTCGGTTGTCTGCGGTTCGGAGTGCCTAACTATTACCCGCCCCTGCTGCGGCATTATCACCCTATCCCGGTTCGACCGGTGGCGCCGTCCCTTGGCGCGCTTCGGTGCCGCTGGCGCCGGCCCGGCGGCCGGCGGTACGACGCTATTCCGTGCCGGTGCTCTTGCGCAGCCGCACGCCCGGCCCCTCGCCATTCTCCGCAATGAAGATGATGCCGGCCGCTTCCAGCGCCCGCTGGAGTGCAGCAACAGTGGCACGCCGTGGCGACGCGCTTTCGGCTTCGAAGGTGCGTATTGCTGCAACCCCGACTTCGCTATTGGCTGCAAGATCGTCCTGAGACCATCGGATGAGGGAGCGTGCCGCGCGGCACTGTGCTGGCGTGATCATGGGCGAAGCATAGCGAAGGCAGATAAAAAGCGCAATTCCATATTTTTCATATTGACCCGGCGGACGATCGTATGATAAATATGGTTCAAGATAATTCATACGGAGTAGCCGCCATGTTCGACCGTCGCGCCATCTTCCTCCGGGCTCACCAACTGGTTTCGTGGAACAAGAACCAGCTTCGCAAGGATGGCTACGCCGCGACCTTCGCCTATTTCCTGGCCCGCGCCTGGAATGAAGCCCGCACCGGCAAGCTGCCGAGCTTCGCGCCGGAAGCCGTGCGGGCGCGGGAGATCGAGGCGATCAAGTCGAACATCGTGTGCATTTGGAACAAGGATCGGCTGTTCCCGGCCGTTTACGCATTCATCCGCCAGCTCGAAGCCCAGCGCGACGCCTTGCTGGCGCAAGCTGCCTGACGATTTCACCACTCGGCCGAGACCGGCGCGATCACGCCGCTTCGGCTATCTCATTCAAACCAATGGAAGGGCGAGACTGCTATGGGCGATGTAGACGTAATGGGGGATATGGAACGTCGTCATAACAACGTGTTGGAATTGGCCTGCGTTAAGGAACCTGAGGGCGGAAAAATAGAGTATTGGAACATAAAAAAGACGGACGATAGCGAGTTTGATCAGATTATAGGGCACGGTGTCGCCCGTGAGGTGTTGACCTTATGCTGTGATGAGCGTGATGCATCCGCATTGGGTGCGGTAATGCATGACATTATTAAGCATGGTCAAGTGGATGATGTGGTTCTCGGTTTCCTGGCCGAGATAGAGTGGCAAGTTACCAAACTTATTCGCTTGTCACCTGACTTTTCGGTCGATTAAGATGCGCATCGGCGCGGCTAGATTTGGCCGTCGAACATGCCGGGACCTCGCCCCGGCCCGCCGCGCCGCCTTCCCTGCGAGCTGACCGCGCGAGGCGGCAATGCCACACGATACGATCGGCGATGATGACTGGCTACGGCCACCCGAGGCGGTGATTAGGTTTGGCAATGCATCAAACCATCGAGCCTTCGTTAAAGCCTATAACGATCTGAAGTCATTTCCCGGTAAGTGTGGCTTCCGGGAAGATTTCCTGCGCGACCCGCATAATCCAAAATGGCCTCGCCCTCATTGGGATGGTTATGGCGAACCAGACTATGAGTGGGAACGCGAATTACTCGATGAACGATCTGAAGCGGTCTCAGAATATAAGAGGCTTAGTTCGGTCTATACTTCATGCATACGTGCTATAGACGAACTATTCGTGGTGAAACTTATTGAAGGAAAATTGATCGCGAAGGGTACTCCTTATTCTTCGGCAACTGAGGCCGTTTCACAACAGAGTGTAATTGCCGGCTATCGTTGGCGGGACGAACCGCGCCTTGACGTGACAAGGGGCGCCGCTATTCTGCGGATCGATGGAAAGATAGCGTTCGTTGGTATCTTGATTAGGCCACCAGTGGCAGCAATTCCAGCCTCTTGCTCAAAAGATAGCATTGAAGGTATTGGCGAAGCGGCCGGACGTGCATCAAGCGCGCCGGCTCGGCCGTGCGATGCCGCTATACAAGTGCCGATGGCCGGCGAGCCGGCAGTGGGTGAAACAGTCGCGAAAGCACGTAAGCTTTCGGGGGCTGCCATTCGAGATGCACTGAGGCTGATCTATAATGATCCCCAATACGACAGGCCGAATGAAAATCAAGCACATGCCATCATAAACGAAAAATTCGGTAGCTGCTCTCGGTCAACGGTCCGGCAAATCTTGAAAGAAGAGGAGTTCGTGGGCTTCCGCCGGGGCCGTGGTCAGAAGAAATCGAAACCTTCTTGCTGATTTGCCGGCGCTAATTTGCCGGTTTCTTCGCTGGCAAATTTGGCAAATCTTGGCAGCAAATTTGCCGTCTCTGAACCTGCCGATCGTAGCAAAACGATTGGGGTTTACGATGCAAAACGAAACACTCCCGCCCGGCCCTGCCGAGATTGCGGATATGATGACCTCACGGTGCGCGCTCTCGGCCGCCCTGACCTTTGATCAAGAGCCGGCCGGGCGGCCGATACCAACCGATCCGAATGCCCTGCTCTTCACCGCTGAAGCGGCGGCCGTCCTTGGTCTCAGTGCCCGGACATTGGAAGCGCTGCGATTGAAGGGCGGTGGGCCGATGTTCGTCCAACTTGCCCGAAATGCCGTGCGATATCGGCGCGGGCGCCTTGACGAATGGGTGTCGGCTCGGGAACGGCGAAGCACAAGCGATCCGGGCGGAACGGCTGTCGAGGCCGGTCTGCGCCGTTCGACCTCGGATCGGGGGGCCGCGTAATGGCATCGCCGATCTATGCCAGCGGGGCTTCTCCGCTCCCGCCATCCTCGTTCTATAACGGTCCCGTGGTCATCGGTCGCGGCCGTGACGACGAAGGCCGAGACTGCGAAAGCTGCCGGAGCTTCCGTCGCCTCGATCAACTGCCGGCGGCCGAGCGCGAGCTGATCGCCGAGACCGGGATAGAGCGCGCCCGGCTTGGCTGGCCGGTCATCCGGGCTGTTCTCTTGCCGGCCGATCGATACCCGGCTCGTGACTCACAGGGGCGGGCATACGCTCTCGCGGCCTATCGGTGCCCATGGGCCGATCGCCGCGAGGGCGTTGTGCTGGTTCGGCCGGCGGCCAGGTGCGACTTGATGTTCGTGCCCTCGTCCTGCCGGTGCGCGGTTGGGCATTACTGGCTTAACGTCATCGATCCGAACCTGTCCGGTTCGGTCTTGGCCGAGGCGCCTATCCCGGTAGTGCCGGGCGATTTGGCGCTTGAGGTGGCACGATGACCGCGCCCGATCAGCCGGCGAACGCCGTTCGCGACGGTGAAGATGAGGCGTTCGATTTCATCGACCGTCCAAGCGTACCAAACCGGGTGCGCGAACTCTTTCACTATCCACTGCAAAAGCATTGGCCTGTCTCTGTATTGGGGCAGGTACAAGGCAGGTATTACTTTCTGACCGATGCTGGTGAAGTGAGGGCCTTACACTTTTCAGAGCTAACAAAGCTTGGCGTGTTATCCCTCTTTGGTGGGCGCCTGGATTGGTTTGATGGCGCTGAAATTAAGAACTGGCGTTATCGTTATTTGCACGCGGCGCAATGGTTGATTGAGGAATGTAGCGAAGCCGGAGTGCTCGACGGCGAGACCGTCGAATTGCTCGATTCCCTAAAGGGGCGGTGCCTGCGATGACGGGCGAGACCAAGGCGCCATATGCCCCGACCAAGCCGCTCTATGCCGCGATCCGTGGCAAGGAAGGCGATATCCTTGACGGGTTGAAAGTGCCGTGGCGCGCGGGGCATCCCCATATCAAGTGCCCCTATCCGGACCATGCCGACAGCGATCCGTCATGGCGCTTCGATGCCGGCAAGGGTAAGGCGTTTTGCACCTGCATTGACGGCGCCGATAGCGTCCTTGATGTCGTGATGAAGGTGCTTTGCGTCGATTTCGACGCGGCGAAGATCCGGGCGGCCGAACTGATCGCCCGGCCGGATCTGATCCGCCAGCCGGGCGCGAAAGGGTCGAAGACCGATGCCGCGAGCTTGCTGGCGCCGCCGGCCGGTCGTCGTGATGACGGCCTGGTGCGGGCCTATCTCGCCTTCCGGCTCGCGGTGGCGCTCGATGCCGTGCCGATGCCGGCAACGCCGATCGCGGGCTGGGCTGCGCTGGCCTATCACGACAAGCAAGATGCATCCGACCGGTTCCCGACGCACTTGGGGGATTTTCCCGCGGCCGTCCTCGGCATGGTTGGGCCGGACGGCAAGCGGCATGCCCACCGGATCTATCTGGCGCCCGGCGGGGCCGGAAAGGCCGTGCTGGCCTTGCGGCCGGATGGCACCGTGCGAGATGTCAAGAAGTCCGCACGTGTTGCCGAAGGTGACCGCACCGCCGGCCGATGCGTCATCTGGGGCAATATCGAGCGCGCTACCACCGTGATCGTGACCGAGGGTATCGAAACCGGTGCGGCGGTTGCTCTTTTGTTCCATGGTGAGATTGAAGCCGAAACCGTCGCGGTGGCAGCGGCGATTTCAGCGCCGGGCATGGAACAGTTTCAGCCTTGGCCGGCAACCCGCCGGCTGCTGATCGCGGCCGATCGCGACGAAGCGCCCAAGGCAAATGGGGCACCCGGCTCGCGCCGTGGCGAGGCCGCAGCCCGCAAGCTCGTCGAACGGGTTGGCGGCAAGCTCGATCAGGTCTCGATCCTGCTGCCGGGTGTGCCTGGCGAAACGATCGACTGGCTTGACGTGCTGCGCCGCTACGGCATTGACGCGCTGCGAACGGCGTTCGCCAACCCGCCGCCCGTCATGCCGGCCGGAGCGATCGACCAGGCCGCTCCGGCTGAAGCCGACAATGTCATTCCCTTCCGGGCGCGCGACGGCGAAGCGCCATCGCCGGCCAAACCGGGCAAGCCGGCCAAGGCCAAGGCGAAGCCCGGCGGCACCAGCCGCTATCGGCTGGGCGAGCGCGGCTTGGAGCAATTGGTCGAGTTCGCCGATAAGGACACTGGCGAAACACGATCCGAATGGAAGTGGCGCGGGTCGCGTCTCGATATTCTCGCCGCGACCCGCGACGGTGCGAGTCAGGAATGGGGCTTGCTGCTGAAAGTCACGGATAAGGACACCCGCGAGCATCTTTGGGCCATGCCGATGTCGATGCTTGCCGGCGATGGCACCGCCTATCGGGAACGGCTGCTCTCGCTCGGCTTTGTGCTGGCGCCCGGCAATACCGGCAAGATCGCGCTGCATGAATATCTGGCGACGGCCCGTCCGGAGCGGCGGGCGCGGTGCGTGCCGCGCGTCGGTTGGCATGGCGAGCGGTTCGTGCTGCCCGATGGCGTCGTGTTCGCGGCGCCGACCGAGACCGACGAAGATGTCATCCTGCAAGGCTCGGCACCGCTCGATCACGCGTACCGGGTCGCTGGCAGCTTCGAAGATTGGCAACGCGATGTCGCGGCGCTGGCGATCGGCAACTCGCGCCTGCTGCTGGCCTTGTCGATCGCGTTCGCGGCACCGCTGTTGCACCTGATCGGGCAGGAAGGCGGCGGGTTCCATTTGCGCGGCGCGTCGTCGATCGGCAAGAGCACGGCCTTGTTGGTCGCCGGCAGCGCCTGGGGCGGCGGCGGGGTGCGCGGCTATGTCCGGTCCTGGCGATCGACCGATAACGGCCTCGAAAGCACGGCAGCGGCCCATTGCGACGCACCGTTGTTGCTTGATGAACTGGCACAAGTCACGCCTGAAGCGGCCGGTGCGACGGCGTACATGCTCGCGGCCGGCGCCGGCAAGGTGCGGGCCGGACGCCATGGCGAGGGCCGGGCGGCGGCCGAGTGGCGCACCTTGTTCCTGTCGAACGGCGAAATATCGCTCGCGGCCAAGATCGAGGAAGACGGTCGCGGCCGGCGGGCGATGGCCGGGCAGGCGGTGCGCGTCGTCGATCTGCCAGCCGATGCCGGCGCTGGTCTCGGCATGTTCGAACAGCTTCACGGTTTCGCCAGTGCCGACGCCTTCGCCCGGCATTTGAAGGCCGCGACGGCCGGCACCTATGGACATGCCGCTTCGAAGCTTCTGGCGGCTATCGTGCGCGACATTCCGGGAACGATCGAGGCGGTGCGCCAGGTCCAGGCCGGTTTCGCCCGCGAGCAATGCCCGGCCGGCTGCGATGGGCAGGTGACACG
>JBAVTK010000269.1:0-3972 GCA_049696095.1 Aliidongia sp.
TCTCATTCTGGGAATTCCTCGGAACGCGCCTCGGCGCCGCAGTCACAAACCCCGTCCCACCACTGCCGCAAATCGTCGCCGACCGCTACGCCCCAGCCTGACCGCCCGGACTTTTGCCCCACTTACCCAACCGATGGCGCGCCCTTTTAACTTGCCGTCCAAGTCAGGCGTGCAAATTGCCGGTCACGTCCGCTAACTCGCCATGCGCAACCGCCATGGTGCGGCCTGCTGAAGCAGCTTAATCAAGCCGCGTCGCTCGCCCGCGAAAAAATGGACCGATATCGCTTTTATCATTGAATTTATTGATATTTATCGGAAGACCGATATCTCGACCGCTGTGGCAAATGCCGAAAATATAAACAAATACAACCACATGTGCCCGGCCGCAGTCGGGCCTTTTATCTTGCCATCAGCACCAAAAGCCCGGCACTATCCCAACCGCACCACGCCAAGGCGCCACAATGCACAAACTCAATCAAAGACGAGGACACGGCGAGCGGTGGCCGGGTGGCCCGTCACTTATCGTGTCACCAGATCCATGGGAGCCGACGAATAGCACGGTCCCAGACGAGAAGACCGAGCCGATCCTATGAATCTGGATTTCACAGAGATACAATCGCGCACCGCTATGTTGAAGCGATTTCCGTTTTTTCCCTTTCTGGAGAATTCCATATGAGCTGGGCGAAAGTAGCGGGTGGCGCGTGTGTCGCTTTGGTCGTCGGTCTTGCGGTGGTTATCGGGAGAGTCTGGGGCAAGAGCGAGGGAGAAGTCGGGAGGCGTGCGGTAAACGAAGAGAACGAGCGTCTTCGTCGGCAAATGCGTTCGGTGCTTAAGGCGATAGCCGACGAGATGCGGGCTAAGGACCAAAAGATTGAAAATCTGGAGGCGGTGATTGATCGCCTCATCAACTCGCCCCCGGCCAACATGAACGAATTGGGAAAACGCCTGCTGGGGCAAAATCTGAGCAGCATGCAAATTGAGATGATTATGGTCCGGACAGCTCCGATCTACGGGGCTCAAAATGCAGGATGAAATCGAAAAGACGCTACGTGAGATCGGCGGAGACCGATTGGTCCAACGGTGGAGTCTGGAGGACGCTCAGACCCCGACGATCAAACTGCCCACGGCCTATTTGGATAAGCTCGCTATCGGTTACGCAATCGCGCTCGGAGCAATCGCCGCTTCCGTGGACCTAGTCATGGATCAGGCGTTTCGGAATGAAATGGTCGAAACCCATCGCGTCTTAGCCAAAGGACAGAGGACGAAGCTGGAGAATGCCGTTAAGGATAGGATAAAGGAACTCGGCGTCTTCCCGGATAAGGGTGAGATTCGTCGACTCCTTCAGGAGGCCGGCGTTGAAATCGACCCCAATTACCCCATACCAGATTCAGCCATGGATTGTTACCACTGGCTAAATGAAAAGATCGGTCTGAACTTTCCACTTTGCCCTAAAAATCACCGCATTCTCAATCATAGCGATGCCAGTGCTGTTATTGCGATGCTTATGAAGGGGGAGGCTGGGCTCGGTGACCTTCTCATAAGACTTTATCCCGGAATGGCCGAAGGGGCTGCCCGTGAGATATACAATCTCCACGTCGCAGCAGATCGCCACACCAGTAGCAGCCTTCCCTTGAAGATAATGTCGTGGCTTTGGGAGCAAGGCGTCCGCAGCCAGAATCCTGATACCGTCGGCTCGCCGAACTTCCTATTCGCGCTGCTGAAAAAATTCGCTCCGAATATCGACTGGGCCGGATGGATCAACGCCTTTTGCGACAAGGATGTTGTCCCGAAGGGTACCTCGATCGGAGAGGCAATGCTCAAGCTGTACGAGGCAGGGGTATTGAATGAGCGAGCTTTCTGGACCAGCGATTTGGGTGCTGCGGTGGGCGGCGTAAAACGGCGCGTAGTTATCGCGGCAACGATGGAGGCTGGGGTTGAGATATTTTCCCTCTTTGAAGGCGTTTCACTAGGTTTCTTAAATTGGAGCGATGGCGCAAAGCAATTCGCCGCTGCATATCTCGATTGGCGCGACCAACCCAAATACCTGGACATGCGCACTCTAGCCCAAGCGATTGCCGCAGCGGGTCCGGCCGCCCGAGCGCTATGGACCGGAGATGCCTTATCGCAAAACCTGCCGTCTCTTGCGATGATGATGAAACACCTCTGGACGGCGGCAGACGTGAGTCGGAGGCATACCGATCACCTTATCACCGTTTCAAAGAGCGACAGCGCAAACGCCATTGAAGATTTCGTCAGCGCCACTCACATTCGCATTAGGCCGCCCCTGGCCCTCATTGAAGGAGGTAAAAGTATGACCCGCTCGTTCGAGCAGCGTCTTGATGAAGCTGGGTGCCTATCGACTCGAGTGTGCGTCCTCGTGTCAAGGCATGCGGTAGAGATGGAGTCCATTGTTATTCGCATTGAACACCTTGCCAAGATCGCGCAAGGCGATGTCGCGAAGGCGGCCGCTTTTGACGCTATTTGTGAAACTTGGTACTTGTCGGATACGACAGATGATGCGGAAGCGTTACACATATTGAAGGAGGATGTAGGACGGTTGGAGAAGAAGTTTGGGTGCTGATGTTGTGAAAATCTATCTTAAGCAGATTAAATCGAAACCTGATTTTCCTTCATGATCTGCAAGTAAATAGAATTATGGCGCCGCCGCACTAAACTCGGTGTCCGATGGCTCTAACCGCACTACCAACCGCGTCCCGGTAGCCGCCGCCAGCCGCTCCAACGTCCTGACGCCCGGCATCCGTCGCCCACTTTCCAGGCGGGCGATAACCGACTGCGTCGTGCCCATGCGCTGGGCAAGTTGTTCCTGCGTCAGGCCAGCGCAAACGCGGGCGGCGATCAGTTCGCGGGCCAGCGTGAATTCGCCCTCGGATGTGGCCTGGGCCTCCTGATAGGCCGGCTCGTCCAGCCATCGGTCGTGAAGATCGGCAATCCTGGTCATATCAATCCGGCCTCCTTGGCCCGGCGTGTTGCCGTATCGATGGCGCCCTGCGGTGTCTTCTGCGTCTTCTTGACGAAGGCGTGAACGACCACCAACCGGCGCCCGCTGGCCGCGAGATAGACGGCGCGTGCAATGCCATCCTTCCCCTTCATCCGCATTTCCCACAGCTTGCCGACCAGCGGCTTGACGTAAGGTTCGCGCACATGCTGGGGACCGAATTCCTCCAGCAGGCGGGCGATGCGGACGAAACGATCCCGCATATCGGCCGGCAACGCGTCCAGTTCCGCATCGACGCGGCTGTCCAGCGTTTCGACTGTCCAGGACATCATAGCATATTGGCTATAGACATTGTCACCCTTTTCGCTGATGCAGGGGAGCGATGTTGGTTTGCTCGACCACCCCCATGGGGCCGAAGGCGGCACGCACGGGGAGAATTGGGGTCAGCCCACGGTTCTCGAAACGCCAGACGGTCAATTAATCATAGGGCCACGGCGTAAACATAGTGCTCATCATCGTCGGCCCCGGCACGCCAGCTTACGCTACCACACTCCATCGCCCTCCACAGCGGCCGGCATCACGATCAACCCTTCTGCCATGGCTGGCTGCGGCCGCAATAGATCTATCCGCAGCCTCGGATTCCAAGCGGCAGCGTCTTGCAATTCGATGCCGAGATCCTTACTCTTACATGTAGGAGTAAGAAAGGCATGCCGTGCGCATCACATCAAAAGGTCAGGTGACCATCCCGGCCGAAATCCGCGAGCGGGCGGGTCTGCTGCCCCAGACGGAAGTGCAATTCGAGTTCGATGGCGAGGTCGTGCGCATCGTTCGCGCTACGGCCCGCAAGAGCGATGGCCGCGGCGCCCGCCTTGTCGCGCATCTGCGCGGCCGCGGCGACGTCGCAATGAGTACCGACGCCATCATGGCGCTGACCCGCGAAGGCTGAATGACCGCCGTATTGGTTGACGCTAACGTCCTCCTCGACGTCATGACGGAAGATGTAAATTGGTTTGCCT
>JBAVTK010000270.1:0-4443 GCA_049696095.1 Aliidongia sp.
GCAAGACGCCGGCTGGAACGCGACAGCGGGCTCGCCCATCGTCCGCTGGAGGTGCTTGAGGACCGGCCGGCTGGGGCAGGCGACGATCCCTTCGCGCTGGCGCTGTGGGCGGCGCATCGTCGGCGCATGGAAGCGGCGACGCGGTCATTGCGACTGAATTGGCCGCAGGCCGGGCTGGTGTTGCGCGATCCCTATGCGGTCCGGGTGGCACTGGCGCTGCTGTTGCTGATCGGCGTGTTTGCGGCCGGCAGCGATTTCTGGCCGCGGGTCGGCCGCGCGCTGGCGCCCGAATTCGACAAGGCCGATAGCGTGGCGGCGAGCGGCATCGATTTATGGATCAATCCGCCCGACTATACCGGCCTGCCGCCGCTCTATCTCGGGTCGGACACCCAGCGGACCCACCGCGCCGGCTTCGATCCCGACAAACCGATCGGCGTGCCGGCCGGCAGCACGGTGCTGGCCCAGGTCCATGGCGGCCGCCGGGCGGCGCGTCTCGTGCTGGATGACGCGGCGATCGATTTCTCGGCGCTCGATGCCAGCGATTTCACCGCGACCGCCAAGCTCGGCCAGACCCGCCATCTCGCCGTGTCGCAAGGCGGTTCGGTGCTGGCCGGCTTCGACATCTCGATCATCCCCGATCTGCCGCCGACCGCCGAATGGGCCGGTCCGCCGGTCGTGACAGCGCGCGGCGCGCTGCATCTCGATTATCTGGCGAAGGATGATTACGGGGTCAAATCCCTGACGCTGGAGATCAGCCGGCCGGGTTCGGACGACCCCGCCATGCAAATTCCCCTGGCAGTGCCGATGGCCCATAAGGAAATCAAGGGCACGAGCTTTCAGGATCTGACGCCCCATCCCTGGGCCGGTCTGCCGGTCGAATTGCGCATCAGTGCCCGCGATGCGATCGATCAGCTCGGGACCAGCGCACCGATCAAGCTCACCCTGCCGGAACGCAAATTCCACCATCCGGTCGCCAAGGCGATCATCGATCAGCGCAAACTGTTGAGCCGCGATGTGTCGCAGGAAGACATCGTCGCCGAGACGCTGGAGGATCTTGCGTCGCGCCCGGCGCTCTATCGCGACGAATTGACCGTCTTCCTGGCGCTGCGCTCAGCCGCCGAGCGGCTTCAATTGACCCCCGGCAAGGAGGTCGTTCCGGGCGTTGAGGAGTTGCTTTGGAACACCGCGCTCAAAGTGGACGAGGGCGACGAGCCGGAGGCGCAGCGTTCTCTGCGCGAGGCCGAGCAGGCGTTGCAGGATGCGTTGAATCAAGACGCCTCGGAAGCCGAGATCAGCCGGCTGACGGCGCGGTTGCGGGAGGCGATCAACCGCTACCTTCAGGCGATGATGCAAAATGCCGAGCGCAAGGGCGACGAGCCGCCGCAATCCGGCCCGAACAAGACGATGTCGCCGCAGGACATCGCCAAGATGCTCGACCAGATGCAGCAAATGTCCCAATCCGGCGCCAAGGATGCCGCCAAGGAGGCGTTGGCCCAACTCCAGGATCTCTTGGAAAATCTGCGCGCCGGCAAGACGCCCGGTCAGGCGGACGGTCAGGGCCAGCAGATGATGCGCGGCATGCAGGATCTGGCGCGGCGCCAGGAGCAATTGCTCGACCGCGCCTATCGGCAGAGCCAGCGCACTCAGAACGGCCTGCCGCCGCAACAGGGCGAAGCTGATTCGAAACCCGGCGATCTGGCCGGTGCCCAGGGCGCGCTGCGCCACCAACTCGACCAGATGCGCAAGCAGCTCGGGCAGGAGGGCGGCGAGGTCGGTCAAGCGCTGAGCCGGGCCGAACGCGCGATGCGCAATGCCCAGAATGCGCTGAACAACCAATCACCCGGCGAGGCCGTCGGCCCGCAAGGCGAAGCGCTCGATCAATTGCAGCAGGCACAACGCGAACTTGCCGAGCAAATGCGCCAGAATGGCGAGGATGGCAGCGGCGGCGACCAAGCGGGGCGCGACCCGCTCGGCCGCAATCCACCGGGTCAGGGCGATATCGATCGCGGCGACGTCAAGATTCCCGAGGAATCCGAAATGCATCGCAGCCGAGAAATCCTCGACGAACTGCGCCGCCGCGCCGGCGATCGCGCGCGCCCGACGCTTGAGCGCGAGTATATCGATCGGCTGCTGAAGCGGTTTTGACGGGGGCGAGTGCGGGCTTGGCGGGCTACCCCGAGGCCGGGGAGTGTGTGCGCTCGGACGGCTGGCTTGAGTGGGGAGCCACCGTTCCGCTTCGCGGATCAGGATGCCAGAAAGCAGACACAGCTTTCCAAACGTCACTGGCAGATACCGGTCTGCCCGGTCTGGGGCTAGACCCTGCGGACAGCGGGCGGAACCAAGTTTCCTCGCGGGCCGCTTCCTGCCCCAAAGCCGATTTCAGATGTTGCTTCTGCGGAAACCGGTAACGGGACCGTGGCAGCCAGTGCGGCGAAGGTGACATGGCGCTGAGCGATGACGAATTGGACGAATATGCCAAATATGCTAACGTGAGAATAGCCGAATTGGATCGCCAACTATCCTGCATAAAGGGAAATCTATGTCGTTCGCGCAGCTCATGAAGCAGGTAGTTGGAAACCGCATAGTAGGTGACCCCGTTCTTAGAGTCTGACCCATAATGATTTGCAATGTTATCAATGCCTTCCGGCAAGTGTCTGTACCTTGATGTTGGGGCTAATCCAAAGGCGTGATCAGGTTTCAACGACTTCTACCAGATCTTGCCCGCGTGGGCCTATGATTATCTCATTGTTAACAAAGGAAAACATTATGGGTCAGACTCTTAGTGTGCCATGGGAACAGTACCGCACGACCGGGGACATCCAGGTCCTACGGAACGCCTGCGGTTCCGGTCAGACCATACCGGACACCGAACTAGCTGTTCTTTACTATAGTCTCGTATATCAGCAGCAGCACTATGACGCTGTAGCTAAGGCAAGGCTCCTCCCGTTGGTTCCGGTGACCCTACCCATGGTGGCTGCCGCGTAGAATTCGGTTGACCATCGGCTTTGATGTTTCCGTTATGTTCCCATGGCCAGCCGCTGGAAATATGACCGCCCCATGTCCCGGACCGACTTCGATCGTCGGTTTCCGGACGAAGCTGCGTGTGCCCGCCACCTGGCGAAGCTCAGGTGGCCGGGTGGCTTCACCTGCCCAGCCTGCGGCACCTGCAAGGGCTGGGAACTCGACACCAAGCCGTTCACGTGGGAATGCGCCGGGTGCCATCGCCAGACCTCGGTCACGGCCGGGACGGTGATGCATCGGAGCAAGCTGCCGCTGCGCACCTGGTTCGAGGCGATCCATCTCATGACCAGCCACTCCAACGGCATCTCAGCCGAGCAGGCCCAGGCGCAACTCGGGATCGGCTCCTACAAGACCGCTTGGTTGCTGCTTCACAAGTTGCGGCGGGCGATGGTCGATCCCAACCGTTCCCTGCTGGAAGGGGTGGTCGAGGTCGACGAAAGCGAGGTGCCGCTCCGGTCGAAGCAAGATCCGGTCCCAAACCACGGCATCCCCAACGTCGGCATCCTCCAGATCATCGGCGCCGTCGAACTCGACGAGAAAGGACATCCATGCCGGGTGCGGCTGGAGCCGCTGAAGGACCGAACCGGCCCGAGCGTCAGGGGTTTCGTCGAGCGCAACGTGGCGGTGGGCGCCACCGTGGTGAGCGACGGGTTTTCGGGCTATCGCAAGCTGGCCGAGCATCGCACGCATGTCGGCAAGGTGGTCGGCAAGATGGCGGCGCACGTCCTACTGCCCTGGATCCATCGGGCGTTCTCCAATCTGAAGCGCTGGCTCATCGGCACGCTGCACGGCGTGCGGAAACAGCATTTGCGGCGCTACCTTGATGAGTTCACATTCCGCTGGAACCGTAGGCGACACACTGCCTCGGCCTTCGACAGGCTGCTGGGTCTGACTACCCGCCTTCCGCACGCGTCCATGCGGGATTTTGTAGACCAAAGGCTATGATGACATCCGGCTTCACTGCGCTCGAAAAAACCGCCCTCGATGAAATTGCCAGTCAGTACCCTGCGCACCGCGCCTGTCTTGAAGCGCAATTTACGGCTGCGAATGTCGTGTCGCGCGAGAACACCGGCGCACGATTCTACACGCGGTTCATCGTGGACCGAACCGCAGTTCCAGCCGTCTCGTGCGATCGAGTAATCGGTCAGGTTTGGGCCGATATCGACGGCTTCAATTCACCAATGACCTTCCTACTGTTCACGACCGAAGGCTACGCCAATTGCCTCGAAGGCGCCGCCATCGATGACAGCACCACAGGGATCGATTTCTCCGCCATCAAATTCAAGTTAATCCAGCCGTAAGCGGACCTACTGTCTGCTGGGAACCTCACGACTCCCCTCATTTTTGGAGTCTAGATATTGCGGGCGCCTTTGGCTATATCCCCAACATGCTGGGGATATAGCTTTGGAGGCATCGTGGAGC
>JBAVTK010000271.1:0-8138 GCA_049696095.1 Aliidongia sp.
GTGCGCCTGCTGCGCGCCAACGCGAGCGCGATCGAACGGCGGGCGGGCCGGCCGATCGAAATCGTCGCGGTCAGCGCCCGGGACCGCCATCGCGACCGCGCTGTCGATCTGTCTGGTGTGCATTGGCATCACGATCCGTTGAGCCTCGCCGCGGCCGGCGATATCGATGTTGTGGCTGAATTGATCGGCGGCGCCGATGGCGCGGCGCTTGCCCTGGTCGAGGCGGCGCTGTCGCATGGCAAATTCGTGGTGAGCGCCAACAAGGCGATGCTGGCCCATCATGGCGGTCGGCTCGGCCGGCTTGCCGAGGAGCGCGGCGCGGCGATCGCCTTCGAGGCGGCAGTCGCCGGCGGAATTCCGGTCATCAAGGCCTTGCGCGAAGGGCTTGGTGCCAATCGCTTCAACCGGATTTCCGGCATTCTCAACGGCACGTGCAATTTCGTGCTGAGCCAGATGCGTGCAACCGGCCAGCCTTTCGAGGCGGTTCTGACGGAAGCGCAGAATCGCGGTTACGCTGAGGCCGATCCCAGCCTGGATATCGACGGCCGGGATGCGGCGCACAAGCTCGCCTTACTGGCGGCGATCGGTTTCGACATCCCGATCGATCTCGATATGGTCTATGTCGAGGGCATTCGGCATATTTCACCGCTCGATATCGAATATGCCGACGAGTTGGGCTATCGCATCAAGCTGGTCGGCACGGCCGAGCGGACCGAGCGCGGCATCGAACAGCGCGTCCACCCGACCATGGTGCCGACCAGCGAACCGCTCGCGCATGTCGACGGCGTCGATAATGCCGTCGTCATCGAGGGCGATGCCGTCAATCACCTCGTGCTGCAAGGGCCGGGCGCCGGTGCCGGCCCGACGGCGTCCGCAGTGGTCGCCGATCTGATCGATCTGGCACAGGGGAGGCGGCTACCCAGTTTCATTCACCATGCCGAAGACAAGTTGGTAGCCGTGTCGATTGCCGAACATGCCGGCCCGTGCTACGTCCGGCTGATGGTGCTGGATCAGCCAGGCGTGATTGCCGATATTGCGGCCGAGCTGCGCAACGAGCGCGTCTCGATGGAAGCGATGATTCAGCGGCGCAACCATCCGGGTCGGCCGGTCCCGGTGGTGCTGACCACGCATCCCAGCCAGGAAGCAGCGCTGCGTCGCGCGCTGGCGCGGATCGGTCGGCTTGGTACAGTCGTTGAACCCCCCAGAATGATCCGGATCGGTCCCTGACAATTTGCGCTGTCGCAAAAGTTCAGGCAATCCGGTCGGATCGGGATCGAAACAATGAGGAAGCCGATGGCTCAGACGATGATGGACCGCAATCTCGCACTTGAGGCTGTACGTGTTACCGAAGAGGCGGCGCTGGCTGCGGCGCGGCTCATGGGGCGGGGCGATGAAAAAGCCGCCGATCAGGCCGCCGTGGATGCGATGCGCACCGCGCTCAACAGCCTCATGATCGATGGCACGGTCGTCATCGGCGAAGGCGAGCGCGACGAGGCGCCGATGCTCTATATTGGCGAAAAGGTCGGAACCGGGCAGGGGCCGAAGATCGATATCGCGCTCGATCCGCTCGAGGGCACGACGATCACGGCCAAGGGCGGCATGAATGCGCTTGCGGTGATCGCCATGGCCGATCAGGGCGGGTTCCTCAACGCGCCCGACGTCTATATGGACAAGATCGCGGTCGGCGGCGGCCTGCCAGACGGGCTGGTCGATCTTGACGCGACGCCGACCGAAAATCTGGCGGCATTGGCCAAGGCCAAGGGGGTGAATATCGACGATCTCGTCGTTTGCATTCTGGATCGGCCGCGTCATGCCGATCTGATCGAGGCGGTGCGCACGGCCGGTGCGCGCATCATGTTGATCTCTGACGGCGACGTGTCCGGCGTGATTTCAACCAGCCGCCCGGACTCGGGTGTCGATCTCTATATGGGCTCGGGCGGGGCGCCTGAGGGCGTGCTCGCCGCCGCCGCGCTGCGCTGCATCGGCGGCCAGATGCAGGGACGGCTGCTGTTCCGCAACAATGACGAGCGGGCACGCGCCGAACGCTGGGGCATCACCGACCTCAACCGAAAGTACAATTTGTTCGATCTTGCCTCAGGCAACGTCATGTTCGCGGCGACCGGAGTCACCGACGGCAGCATGCTGAATGGCGTCCGCCGCGTCCGTGGCGGGGCGACGACCCAATCGATCGTCATGCGTTCGAAGACCGGCACGGTGCGCGTCATTGAGGCCACACATGAATTCGAGCGCAAGACGGCGTGGAGCGCCTACGCGCGGTGAGCGAGCCGGCCGGGCCATTTCTCGGCATCGCGCGGTCGCTCGCCGGCAAGCGCTGGCGTCAGCGCGGTGGCGACGATCGCCTCGGCATGGCGCTGGCACAACGGTTGGGCATTCCGGAGGTGATGGGGCGGGTCATTGCCGCGCGCGGGGTCGAGCCCGAGGCGGTCGATCGTTATCTTGCCCCGACACTGCGCGATTTTCTGCCCGATCCCAGCCGCCTGAAGGATATGGATGCAGCGGTTGCCCGCCTGGCCCGCGCGGTTGAGGCGGGCGAACGCATCGCGATTTTCGGTGACTATGATGTCGATGGCGCGACCTCTTCGGCATTGCTGCAACGTGTTCTGACGGCGCTCGGCGCACAAGTCCGGGTCTATATCCCCGATCGCCGCCGCGAAGGCTACGGTCCGAATGGTGCCGCTCTGCGGTTGCTGTACGATGAAGGCGCTTCGCTCGTGGTTACGGTCGATTGCGGCACCACGGCGCATCAGCCGCTGGAATTGGCGCAGTCGATGGGACTTGATGTCATCGTGATCGACCATCACGCCGCCGAACCGTTGCTGCCGCCCGCGGTCGCGGTGGTCAATCCCAACCGGCTCGACGACGACAGCGGCGAGGGGGCGTTGGCCGCGGTCGGCGTGACCTTTCTTCTCACGGTGGCGCTCAACCGTGCGCTCAAAGCGGCCGGTCGCCCGGTGCCCGATTTGCTCCAGCATCTCGATCTGGTGGCGCTCGGCACCGTGTGCGATGTCGTGCCGCTCGTCGGGCTCAATCGTGCGCTGGTGGCGCAGGGGCTCAAGGTGATGGCCGGACGGCGAAATGCCGGGCTGGTGGCGCTGACCGACAGTGCCGCCGTGTCGGAGAGGCTTGATGCCTATCATCTGGGTTATGTGTTGGGACCGCGGGTCAATGCCGGCGGACGGGTTGGGCGGTCAGATTTGGGCTGCCGTTTGCTCGGCACCGACGCGCCGGACGAAGCCCGCCGCCTTGCGAGCGAGCTGGAGCAGCTCAATGGCGAACGGCGCGGCATCGAATCCGAGGTATTGGAGCTTGCCATCGCGCAGATCGAGCAGGAGCAGACCGGGGCCGGCCCGATTGTGATCGCCCATGGTGCCGAATGGCATCCAGGCGTCATCGGCATCGTCGCCGGCCGCCTGAAGGAGCGCTACAACCGCCCGGCCTGCGTCATCGCCTGGGAGGCGGGTGTCGGCAAGGGCTCGGGCCGCTCGATCGCCGGCGTCGATCTGGGGGCGGCGATCATCGCGGCGCGGCAGGCCGGTCATCTGCTCGCCGGCGGCGGTCATCGCATGGCTGCCGGATTCAGCTTGGCCGAAAGCGCTTTGCCCGGCCTCGCGCAATTCCTCGCCGCCCGCATCGGTGCGGTCACCGACGGGGCCGATCTGACACCGGAACTGGGTGTCGACGGCATGCTCCAAGTGCCGGCGGCGACGCCGGAACTCTGCGCCATGCTGGCCGGCCTCGGCCCGTTCGGGTCTGGCAATGCCGAACCGCGCTTTGTGCTGCCCGGCCTTCGGGTCGTCAAGGCCGAGGTGGTCGGTGCCAATCATGTCCGCTGTATCCTCGCACCAGGTGCCGGCCCGGAGCGGCTGAAGGCCATTGCCTTCCGCGCACTCGACGGCGATCTGGGTGCGGCGCTGATGCAATCGGGCGGCGCGGCGCTGCACATTGCCGGCCATCTGCGCGCCGATACGTGGCAGGGCCGCAACGGCGTCCAGCTGATGATCGAAGATGCCGCCTTCGCTCATAGCTGATCGGCTCGTAGAAATGGGTCGAACCCCTTGCGTTCCTCAGTGCCGCACTGTATTCCCGGCACCATCCGATGACGCCCGCAGTCCCCATCGTCTAGAGGCCTAGGACACCGCCCTTTCACGGCGGTAACACCGGTTCGAATCCGGTTGGGGACGCCACTTCAGAACAGAACTGCGAACCCCGACCGTGGGCGATTGTGCGCCTGCGGCGCGCATGTCATGCGGCGGTGGTCAGTGGCCGGGCGCGGTCGATCCGCTCGCGCTCGCGCGGCGAATGCATGGCGTCCCAAAGATCGCCGCGCCGCTGCACGTTGAGCCAGAAGTCCGGGCTGTTGCCGAACACGCGAGCGAGGATGAGCGCGGTCGCGGCGGTCACGTTGCGCCGGTTGTTGCACAACTCGTTGACGTGCTTGCGCTGCACGCCCATCGCCTCTGCCAAAGCGCCTTGCGTCAGGCCCATTGGCGCCATGAACTCCTCGACCAGGATTTCGCCGACGCTGGCCGGCTTGCGTTTTGTCGTCAACATGGATCACCTCACCGATAACTATGGTCGTCGAGATAAACGCCCGTCGCTTCACCTCGGCCGCCATCCCACTCGAAGACGAGCCGCCATTGCTTGTTGACGCGGATCGAATGGCAACCCTCAAGCTTGCAGGCCAGCTTTTCGAAGTGGTTGCTGGGCGGCACGCGCAAATCCTGATCCGTCGTCGCATCGTCGATCATCTGGATTTTGCGGAACAGGCGGGCTTCCAAGTCGGGCGGGATTCTCTTCGACCGAATGTCATCGACAAAGAATTCCCGCAACCTTTCGTCCCGAAAGCTCACGATCATTCCGCAACTCCGCCTTAGCCTAATGTACCGCCCTATGGGACAAGACGCAAGTCCGGCGTCTTTGGCTGCTCGTAGAGAAAGGGAGCGCCCCGCTCCCAATGAGCCTTACCTGCATGACGAGCCCCCGCCGGGCCGGCGACAGCCGGTCAAGGCCGCAAGCCGCGCAGCGGGGGCGCGGCACGCGCCAGCCTTGACGGGATGGCGCTGGTCCGGCCTGCTTGTCGGCAAGCAGGTAATCGTACCGTGGCCGGCGATTGGGCGATGCGATGGCGCTCGGATCGTTGATTTTCTTGATATTTTTGATGATAGCGCCAGCAGGGTGGTTTTGAGCGCGGCGCTAAAAACCCAATAAAATCAATTCTATACACCCCAACCGATGGCGCCCCCTTTTAGCTTGCCGTCCGTTTCAGAGGCCGCATTCCCGGCGATATCGTGGTCTGTCCCCGTTTCTTAACTGACCCTCGGGGACGGCGCGTCATCCCCCAAAGCAATATCGCGTTATTGCGCATTATCTACCCGGGCCGTTCTGAGTTACGATGTCCCCGATTGGCTAGGGTGGGACTGCTAGTGTCGTAACCAGCCAGATAGGGCGATCGGAGTGTGGGGACGGCTATGCTTAATTCGTTGACCATACGTAATTTCAGGTCTTTAACGGACTTTTCCGTCGCGAGGCTCGGCCGGGTAAACTTGATTGTGGGTAAGAACAACTCCGGCAAAAGCTCGGTTTTAGAGGCTATCCGCATATTCGCAGCAAATGCCCACCGGTCACTGCTAGAGGAAATCGCGGAGGGGCACGATGAAAAAACTCGCCTCAGGGACTCCGAACGAGACGACCCTGGTGCAGAGCTGCCATTCGAGGATTTTTTCTCTGGAAGGCGTTTCCCGGACGGTGAGAGCCAAGGAATCGTCATTGAAGACCCAACGGCCCCACGCACAAAGTTAGAAATTAATCACGCATTTGTCGAAGAAACTGAAGAGGTTATCAAATTAGAATCGGGGGAAACCTCCACGCGGATTCGTAGGCGCCCGATCTTCAAGGACTCTCCTGCAACGGTAGAGGGCGTAGTGCGACACGCCTTACTTGTTACCAAGGAGGAGAAGCCTTCGTTTATTTTTCTCGATTTGCCACTCTACCGAACCTCGGCATTGGAGCTTCCTGGGGTGTTACCATGCAGCGTGGTTCCAACTCAATTTATCTCGATAAACGACTTGGCGAGGGATTGGGACAAAATCCTCTTCACGGAACATGCGGAACTCGTCAAGCAGGCCCTACGATCGATCGCGCCGGATTTCGAGGACTTGGCCTTTGTCGAAACCGGTGACACGATCCAGAGGCCGTATCGGCCAAGAGAAAGAGAAATCCGAAGAACAGCAAAAGTGAAATTGTCCGGATCAAGCCGGTCAATTCCACTCAACAGCCTTGGTGATGGAATGCTTCGCGTATTTCAGCTCGTCTTAAGAATATTTCACGCGAAGGGTGGAATTCTTTTAATTGATGAATTTGAAAATGGGCTTCATTACAGTATTCAAGAAGAGATTTGGTCCTTAATATTTGATCAGGCTGAAAAACTTGACTTACAGGTATTTGCTACAACCCATAGCTGGGACTGTATAGAAAGTTTCTCGAAAGTCGCTTGCAACAAGAAAAATATTCCGGGCGTCTTATTCCGTGTAGGAAAGAGCGCTCGCTCCAGTGACAAGGGACGCGTTATTTCTACGATATTTGAAAGCGACAATCTATTTGGCATTACTCAGGCAGATGTAGAGGTTCGATGATGCAGGAGTCGGCCTCAATTCTGCTCGTAGAGGGAGACGCGGATAAATTATTTTTTGAGCGGATCTGTCGATTCCTGGATGTTAGCACGCAGATAAAGGTAGCTCCGCCGAAGGAGTTCGGCCAGTCTTCGAATACAAAAGGAACAGTCTTCTCGTTGCTTCCGACATTGTTTGGTCAAATGGCCGACGGGAGCCTTCGTCGTTTCGCCGTAATAGTGGATGCTGACACTGCCGAAAACAATGGGATGGGCTACAGAAAGACGGCTGACAGGTTTGCAGAGTGTGCCGATACGTTTGGATACAAAAGGGTACAGCGCAAAGGTCAGTCAGGCGGCATCATTTTCGAAAGCAATGACGGGCTAAGCGACATCGGCTTGTGGGTAATGCCAGACAACAGAAGAGAGGGATATTTGGAGGACTGGATTAAAGATTGTATAATTTCCGCTGAAAAGAATCTGTTTAATCTCGCTGTAGACACAGTTAAAGCGCTGCCAACGCCACGGAAATTTAAGAATATCCATCAAACTAAATCGGAGGTCGCTACTTGGCTGGCTTGGCAGAAGGTGCCTGGACAAGGACCACACGGTGCCTCAATGGAACTCTTAGATCGTGAGGCCCAACCCTTCCGGACTTTGACGGATTGGCTACGGCGAATTTTTACCTGATTGCTGGTCCATGTGGGATTACGGCGACAGTTTACGTTTCTGCTCATTTGCGCGATGCGCGGCCAAGGTTTACGTGATCGCCTCGGCGTCCCCGGCACCCGCACCACGTCCCACAACGTACCAACCGGCGGGAGACGACGCTCTATAAGGCGGCGGATTACGCCCTGCTGGGGCGGAGGCGAGGAATCGGGGACACAGGAATCAGGGCCAGACCTCAGTTTATCTCGTATCTCGGGTGTTCGGCTGCCGAATCTTGGGGGCTGTCTCGGGCGTCGCTACCAGCCGTCATAGGGCCACAGCGTAACCATAGTGCTCATCATCATCGGCCCCGGCACGCCAGCTTACACTGCGACACTCCATCGCCCTCCACAGCGGCCGGCATCACGATCAACCCTTCTGCCATGGCTGGCTGCGGCCGCAATAGATCTATCCGCAGCCTCGGATCCCAAGCGGCAGTGTCTTGCAATTCGATGCCGAGATCCTTACCCTTACATGTAGGAGTAAGAAAGGCGAACCGTGCGCATCACATCAAAAGGTCAGGTGACCATCCCGGCTGAAATCCGCGAGCGGGCGGGTCTGCTGCCCCACACGGAAGTGCAATTCGAGTTCGATGGCGAGGTCGTGCGCATCGTTCGCGCTACGGCCCGCAAGAGCGATGGCCGCGGCGCCCGCCTTGTCGCGCATCTGCGCGGTCGCGGCGACGTCGCAATGAGTACCGACGCCATCATGGCGCTGACCCGCGAAGGCTGAATGACCGCCGTATTGGTTGACGCTAACGTCCTCCTCGACGTCATGACGGAAGATGTAAATTGGTTTGCCT
>JBAVTK010000272.1:0-3909 GCA_049696095.1 Aliidongia sp.
GCGCAGCGGAGGGCCGGGCTGGTCCGGCGCAGCCTGGCCGAGCGCGGCCTGAACGAAGCGGTGACGTTTTCCTTTATGTCGAGCGCGCTCATCGGCGCCGGCAATCAGGCATTGTTCGGCGCGATCAAACCGGAATTGCTGGTCGCCAACCCGATCAGCGCCGATCTCGATCTGATGCGCCCGAATATCCTGCCCAATCTGCTGAGTGCCGCCAAGCGCAACGCCGATCGCGGCTATGGCGATGTCGCGCTCTTCGAACTCGGCCCGCAATATGGCGACGACACGCCCGAGGGCCAGCGCGATCTCGCGACCGGCATCCGGGTTGGTCGTTTCTCGGCCAAGCAATGGAACGATCCGGGCCGCAATGTCGATCTGTTCGACGCCAAGTCCGATGCGCTGGCCGCTCTGGCCGCGGCCGGGGTGCCGATCGAGAATCTTCAAGTCACGGCGGATCCGCCCGCCTGGTACCATCCGGGCCGCGGCGGCTCGATCCGGCTCGGGCCAAAGACTTTGCTCGCCCAGTTCGGCGAAATCCATCCGCGCCTCGTGGCAGCGCTCGATCTGCGCGGCCCGGCGGTCGGCTTCGAGGTTTATCTCGATGCCGCGCCCTTCGGCAAATCGGCCCGCCAGCGCCCGCCGCTGAAACTCTCCTCGCTCCAGCCGGTCGAACGCGATTACGCCTTCCTGGTCGATGACTCGGTCACGGTCGAGCAATTGCTGCGCGCGGCCCGCGGCGCCGATCGCAAGCTGATCAGCGATGTCCGGCTGTTCGATGTCTATACCGGGACCGGCGTGCCGGCCGGCAAGAAGTCGTTGGCCCTGACCGTGACTTTGCAGCCGGTCGAGGCGACCTTTACCGAGGAGCAGATCGAGGCGTTCTCCAAGCTGCTGGTGGCGCAGGTGACGAAGCTGACCGGCGGGGTGTTGCGGGGGTGAGCTTATGCTGGATCGGGAGTTCCGCGTGAGTTTACGTTGCCCGATCAGGCTGCGATCTTCCACTCGCCACGTTCCGCAATGGCGGCATACATGGCATCCGGTGCCAGATTGAGCCCACCCGACCATGTGACCGCACCATGCTCGACAGAGGCTTGGGCGAACAGCGTCGGATCGCTCAAGCGGGCAAACACGCCAGCCTGCGCAGAGGCGACGAGTGCGGCCATCAACAAGGCCGTGGCGTGGCAAGCGTCGATCATGGCCGGTCGGACCTCAGCGCGGAAGGAAACTAGGGCGTGTCGTCAGTTGCGTCAGGTGGTGCCGCAGGGTGAGACGTGGTCGAAGCGCTTGGATCGCTGGACGCGCGCCCGCGCGCCCAGAATGTGCTACTCACCCGACACCAAGACGCGTTACGGTCATCTGCCCGCCGCCCGACTGACCTTGCCAGTGATTCGCGCCGCCTGCCCACCTTTCGCCGGCTGGCTCGGGAGGCTCGGCGTCCCGCACCAAATACCGGCACCGTCAGCCCAGCTTCCGCGGATCTAGGAGTCGCCACCCATGCCGCAACCGCCCCATATCTCTGCCCTCGGCATCGGCGATCCGGTCGCACTCGATGCTGATCTGCGGGCGATCTATGACAAATGCGTGGAAAAGCTGGGTTTCGTACCCAATGTCTATCACGCCTACAGTCTGCGCCCGGCCAAGCTGCGGAACTTCATCGCGATGTATAACGAGCTGATGCTGGGGCCATCAGGACTGAGCAAGCTCGAACGCGAGATGGTCGCGGTCGTCGTGTCGAGCGCCAATCGCTGTTATTACTGCCTGGTCGCCCATGGCCAGGCGATCCGGCGGCTGTCGGGCGATCCGGAGTTGGGTGAGATGATCGCGCTCAATTACCGCGTGGCACCGCTCGATGCGCGCCGCCGCGCGATGCTCGATTTCGCTTGGAAATTGACCACGACACCCTATCTGGTCGAGGAAGCCGACCGCGCCGCGCTGCGGAGCGTCGGCCTCACTGCCGCGGATATTTTCGATCTGGCCGACACGGTCGGGTTCTTCAACCTGTCGAATCGGATGGCCTCGGCCACCGACATGATGCCGAACGCGGAATATCACCGGTTGGATCGTGGTCTGCCTGCGAAAGAAGCTGGCGTCGCACGGTCGGAGTGAATAGCGTGGGGCCGAAATTCTCCGATCACAGGCTCCACCATGTGGGGAGCCGCAGCCAAGCGGGATAGCGATGCGGTTCATTCTCTGGTTCTTCGCCATCATCGGCTTTTTCACCGTAGCACTGCTCTCGCTGGTGATCTATTTCGGCGTGCATTATGCGTCGCGTCTCCATATCGCGCCCAAGCCCGATCTGGTCGCCAAGGCCACGGTGCTGCGCCTCGATCTCGACCGCGAGATTACCGAGACGCCGCAGCCCTTCGCGCAATTCTTCGAGGAAGGCACACCCGGCTTCAACACCGTGCTGACCGCGCTGAAGCGCGGGGCGGCGGATGATCGGGTCAAGGGGCTGGTCGCCCGCACCGGCGGCGTCACGCTCGGCCTGGGCCAGATCCAGGAATTGCGCGAGGCGATCAAGGCATTCCGCGCCAAGGGCAAGTTCGCCTATGCCTTCGGCGAGAGTTTCGGCGAGATCGGCGGCGGCACCCGCGCTTATTACGCCGCCAGCGCGTTCGACCAGATCTGGCTGCAACCGACCGGCTCGCTGGCATTGGTCGGCATTCAGGCCGAGATTCCGTTCTTCAAGGGCACGCTCGACAAGCTCGGCGTCGAGGCCCAGTTCGGTCGCCGGGCCGAATTTAAATCGGCCGCCACGCAATTCACCGAGACCAAGCTGCCGGCGACCGACCGCGAGGCCGAGGGCGCCATGCTGGCCTCGCTCTATGACCAGATCGCCACCGGCATCGCCGAAGGCCGCGGCATGCAGCCCGAGGCGGTCAAGCAATTGATCGATGGCGGCCCCTATACCAACCAAGCCGCCCTCGACAAGCATCTGATCGACAAGATCGGCTATCGCGATGAAATCGAGACCGCCGCGCGCGACAAGGCCGGGGACGGCGCGGAAATGATGGATGTCGCCAACTACGTCACCGCTTCGCCGGAAAAAGAGACCGGCACCGAGGTCGTCGCCTTGATCCGTGCCGTCGGCGAGATCACCGGCGGCACCAGCGACGACAATCCGTTCGGCAGTTCCGGCAAGGTCGGCGCCGATACCATGGTGCGCGCGCTGAACGAGGCGACGAAGGATCCGAAGGTCAAGGCGATCCTGCTGCGCATCGACAGCCCTGGCGGCTCGGGCACCGCGTCGGAATCGATCTGGCGCGCGGTCAAGCAGGCGCAAGCGGCGCATAAGCCGGTCATCGTCAGCATGGGCGATGTCGCGGCCTCGGGCGGGTACTACATCGCCGCCGGGGCCGACAAGATCGTCGCCGACCCGGCGACACTGACCGGCTCGATCGGTGTCTTCGCCGGGAAATTCGTCATCTCCGGCCTGTTCGACAAATTGGGCGTCACCGTCGATACCCTGTCCTTCGGCCATGATGCCGGGATTGAAAGCGACCAGAGCGAATTCACCCCGGAGCAGAAGCAGCATTTCAACGACATGCTCGACGATTTCTACCACACCTTCGTCGCCCGCGTTGCCGAGGGCCGCCATCTCGATCCGGTCAAGGCCGAGGCGCTGGCGCGCGGCCGGGTCTGGACCGGGGAGCAAGCCAAGGAACGCGGACTGGTCGATCTATTGGGCGGCTTCGATGAGGCGGTGACGCAGGCCAAGCTGGCAGCCCAATTACCGGCCGATCAGCCGGTGATTCTCCGCACCTTCCCGCGGCCCAAATCGCCGTTCGACAAGCTGGTCGCCGGGCTGGATACCATGCCCGTACAAAACGGCCAGGCGCTGGATCTGATGCATCATTTGTCGGGGCTGGCGCCGATGCTGCATCGCCTCGATCAACTCGATCAGGCGCGGCG
>JBAVTK010000273.1:0-11269 GCA_049696095.1 Aliidongia sp.
CTCTAGACGCGCGCCCTCGCCGGCCCGTGCTGCGGCCAATGCGGCCACCGCCTCGCCGAAGCTGGCGCAAATCGCGGCCAGGCGCATCTCGCGCTGTTCCGGCGTCACGATCTCCTCGGCCAGTTCCATCACGCCGCGTATCGCCAGCAGGCCGTCGAGCCGCGGCGGTGCCGTGCCGATCCGGCCTTCGAGGCCGCGCATCAGCTCGATCACCTGGGCCAGAACCGTTTCGTTGATCTTGAGCGTCGCGGGTTTGCTTTGCTCATTGATCGACAGCGCTGCATTGATCGAACCGCGCTTCACCATGTCGGCCAGCAAGCCCTTCAACGGCGCTTCGAGCGCGTCATAGCCGGGCGGCAGGCGAAACCGCAGATCGAGCGCCTTGCCATTGACGCTGCGTAACTCCCACGCCCAGGCGAAGCCATCGATCTGGCCTTCAACCCGTGCGAAGCCCGTCATGCTCGATACCGCCACTGAACCTCCCCCACTTGCCGCGGCCAATCGGCCGAATCGATCCGACAGGCGTTATATCCCGTGACAGCGTAACGTAACAGTGTGCTATCGCCGATCTGACGGGTGCGTGCTATGTTGGCTCCCCTCAGCAACCCGCCGTGGATAAAATGGCCTCACTGGGTTTTGGTCGTGCGTGCCTTGGAGCCTCGGCATGAATTCTGAAAGCACCGCTGAACGACAGGATTGCTTCCCTGCTGTCGAGGCGCCGTCTCCCTCGCCCAAGCTCGCCGATCTGCAATTGCTGCTCGATCTTTCGCCGGACATGATTCTGCCGTTCAAACAGGCAAAATTATTGACCGATGCGGCGCGGCGCCGGCCGGTCACCAGAAAGCTGCGCCAGGTTTTCTGGGATACCGCCGATTACCGTCTCGGCCGCGCCGGTATGGCGATCGCCGTGCAAAGTACCGGCCAAAAGCGGTCTCAGTTGTTGCGCAGCATCAAGGAGCCGCCGGTCGGCGGCCGCATCCTGCATCAGCAGGACAGCCCCTTACCAGGAGAGACGCTCGATCTGACCCGGCTCGCCCTCTTGCCGGGCGGCGATCCGGCGGTGGCGATGCGGGTGACGACCGACATGCTGGTACCGGTCTTCGCACTCGATCTGACCCGCACGATCTGGCAGGTGACGTTCGGCGACAGCAGTATGGTCGTGACGCTCGATCTCGGCACGATCGAATCGGTCGCCGGCCCGGCGGAATTCCGCCAGATCGCGCTCGTGGCAACCAGTGGGCCGTCCCAGGCGCTCTATGAGTTCGTTCAAAGGCTGCAACGCACGGTGCCGGCGACGTTCGCGACCCATGATCCCGCCCAACAAGGGTATCGACTGGTCGCCGGGGCGGATTGGTGGCCGGGCAACCGCAACGGCACCGCTCACCTTCTACCGAACATGAGCGTGCAGCAGGGCATCCTGGCGATCGGTCGCGCCGCCACCGCGGCACTTCGGGCCAATGTCCAGGCGCTGGAGACCAATCTCGATCCGGAAAAAATTCATGAAACCCGCGTGGCGATCCGGCGGCTGCGTTCGGCCCTGTCGGTCTTTCGAGCCGCCCTGCCGCCCTTCTCGCGCCAGGCGCTGACGCGCGATCTCGGCGCCTTGGCGAACAAGCTCGGTCATGCGCGCGAACTCGATGTCTTCCTCGCCGAGACGCTCGCGCCGCTCAGCCAGGCAAATGGCGAGGAATCCGGGCTGCGCAGCTTGCGCCTGACCGCCTCGGTCATGCGCCAGAACAGCGCCGAAAGCGCGCGTCAAGCCGTGACCGCGCCCGACTTCGCCACCCTGTCCTGCCGGCTGGCGGCCTGGTTCGATGCCGGCATCTGGCCGGAACTACCAAGCGCCGAGGCCGCTTTGCTGCTCGATCAGCCTTTTACCGATTATGCCGGCGCGCTGCTGCGCAAGCACCACCGCACTCTGCTGACCGCCGGGCATGGCTTGCGCGACCCACAGGCGGCGGAATTGCACGCGCTGCGCATCCAGGCCAAGAAGCTGCGCTATACCGCCGAATTCGTCCGCTCGCTCTATCTACAGAAGCCAACTCGGCGCTACATCGCCGCCCTCAAAGCCATCCAGGATATTCTGGGCACAATCAATGATGCCTTCGTCGCCCAGGCCCTGCTGCCACAGATGGTCAAGAGCGACCCGGCGGGCGGTGCCCGTGCCGGCGGGCTGGTCGCCGGCTGGAGTGCCGCCGAAGTCGCCGCGGCGCGCGCACGATTTGCCAAGATCTGGAAGCGTTTCACCGAAACCAGACGGTTCTGGAAATAGCAGGTCGGCATGAGGGCGATCCGACCGGCGATAACGCTGCCGCTCCTGCTAATCGCGTTCCCGGCGCTGGCAACCGATCTTATCTGCCCGCCCGATATCAAAACCATGACTGCGCAGCTTGCCGTTCCGGTCGAGGGCTGGTCCGCGCATGTCGAGCCGGCGCCCAATCACCTGAAAGGCATCACTTTCTATGAGGGCCCGCCCAGCGACGGGGCGTCGCTGGTGCCGGACGATCAAAGACGCGGCAAATCGACGAGCACCATGGTCTGGAAGTTCGCCGCCCTCGGGCCTGGTTCGTTTTGGCTGCGCTGCCGCTATGCCAACACAACCATGACCCTGGAGCGGCAATTACCGGCCAGCGTAGCGGAATGCACCGTCGACTACAGTAAATCGCTGTCGCTCGATGGCGAGCCGGCGGTCGAAAGGCTCGTCTGCAAGTAGGGTGGGGAATTAACCCGACTGTGCCGCCTTTTCCTGCGCTGCCAGCAAGGTTGCCGTTTGGCCGACATTCGAGCTGTCGAGCAGATTGCCTTTGGCGCCCGGCCCGCCTTCGGTCGGCTGATTGCCCTTCGCGGCAGCTTGTTGAGCGGGCGGCGCCGCCTGGGTCGTCGTTGCGGTCGTGCCGTCGGCATAAACGATCGTCGTGACGGTCGAGCCGTCCGGGTTCGTCGAGACGGACTGACTGCTGACCTGTGGTGCCGCATCCTGGTCGGCACCGCCCGATTTGGCATCCTTCGCGCTGGTCGGGGTAAGGCTGGGCAGCGGTGTGCTGCCGGAAATCGCGACTGACATGATCCCTCCTGATGCATCGCCGCCGGAGATTCGGCGGTCACCTGTTCATCAGCGGAGGCGCAAGGTGCGGACCATGCAAATTTACGGCATAACTATTTGATATTACTATATTTTGTTTTGTCGAACGATCAGCGCGGCAAGATTTGCCGGGTGCCGATCGCGCGAGGGTAGGAAATTGACGCCTTGCCGACAGCCCCGAACCGGCACGCCGCCGGTTCGGGGTCATCCGCTCAGGTGATCGACGCCACGGCGCGTTTCGCCATCACCGTCACCAGATGCGCACGATATTCGGCACTGGCATGGATATCGGCGTTCAGGTCATCAGCCGGCACGCTGAGGCCGGCGACCGCGTCGGCCGAGAAAGTTCGTTCCAGCGCTTGTTCGAAGGCGCTCGCCCGAAACACCGCCGGCCCGGCCCCGGTCACGGCGACCCGGACGGAGGGTCCGGTTTTGGCGACGAATACCCCGACCACGGCATAGCGTGAGGCCGGGTTGGGAAATTTGGCATAGGCCGCCTTGTCTGGGATCGGAAAGGTGATCGAAATCACGATCTCGCCCGGCTCCAGCGCCGTCTCGAACATGCCGGTGAAGAAGGCTTCGGCGGCCAGTTCGCGCTGATCGGTGCGCACCGTGGCGCCGAGTGCCACCAAGGCCGACGGATAATCCGCCGCCGGGTCGTTGTTGCAAACCGAGCCGCCGATCGTGCCGCGATGGCGCACCTGGGCATCGCCGATATTGCCGGCCAGATCCGCCAGCGCCGGGATCGCCGCCTTGATGTCGGGCGAAGCCGCGACCTCGGCATGGGTCGTCATGGCGCCGATCGTAATGCCGCCGCCAGTGCGGATGATGCCCTTCAACTCGGGCAGCTTGGCCAGATCGATCAGATCGCTCGGCTGCGCCAGCCGTTGCTTCAAGGTCGGAATCAGCGTCATGCCGCCGGCCAGCAGCTTGCCATCCTCGGCGCTGCCTATCGCGGCGACCGCCTCGGCCAGGGTTTTCGGTGATTGATAGTTGAAGTCGTACATAGGATGCTTCCTTACGCGGCCGCTGGGGCCGTCGGATGGGACTGGATCAACCGCCAGATTTTTTCCGGCGTCGCCGGCATATCGACGGGTCCGATACCGAGCGGCGCCAGGGCATCGGCCACCGCATTCATGATCGCGGCCGGCGAGCCGATGGCACCGGCCTCGCCGCAGCCCTTGACGCCCAGCGGATTGTGCGTGCAGAGCGTGACGTTGTGCGAGACATCGAAATTCGGCAGATCGTCGGCGCGCGGCATGCAGTAATCCATGAACGAGCCGGTCAGCAATTGCCCGCTCGCCTTGTCATAGACCGTGTGCTCGAACAATGCCTGACCGATGCCTTGGGCAAGCCCGCCATGGACCTGACCTTCGACGATCATCGGGTTGATGATCCGGCCGAAATCATCGGCCGCGGTAAAGCGGACGACGCGCGTGACCCCGGTATCGCGATCGATCTCGATCTCGGCGATATGAGCGCCGGCCGGATAGGTGAAGTTCTTCGGATCATAGAACGCCGTCTCGTCGAGACCGGGTTCCAGCTCGTCGAGCGGGTAGTTGTGCGGAACATAGGCAGTGAGCGCGATCTCGCCGAAACTCTTCGACCGGTCGGTCCCGGAGACGGAGAATTGCCCATCCTTGAACTCGATATCCGCCTCGGCCGCCTCCAGCAGATGGGCCGCGATCTTGCGGCCCTTGGCGATCACTTTGTCCATCGCCTTGACGATGGCCGACCCGCCGACCGAGAGCGAGCGCGAGCCATAGGTGCCCATACCGAAGGGGATCTTGGCGGTGTCACCATGGACGATCTCGATATTCTCGACCGGAATGCCAAGACCGGAGGATACGACCTGGGCAAAGCTCGTCTCGTGCCCCTGGCCGTGGCTATGCGAGCCGGTGAAGACGGTGACGCTGCCGGTCGGATGCACCCGCACCTCGGCCGCCTCATAGAGCCCGGCCCGGGCGCCGAGCGCGCCCGCGACTTTGGAGGGTGCTAGGCCGCAGGCTTCGACATAGGTCGAGATGCCGATGCCGCGCAGCTTGCCCTGAGACGCGGCCAGCTTGCGCCGTGCCTCGAACCCCGCGTAGTCGGCGGCTTCGAGCGCCTGATCGAGCGTCGCGAAATAATCGCCACTGTCATATTGCAGCGCGACCGGCGTCTGATAAGGATAGGCATCGCGCGGGATAAAGTTGCGCCGCCGCAGTTCGGCCGGATCCATCTTCAATTGCCGGGCCGCGACATCGACGATCCGCTCGACGACATAGGTCGCCTCGGGCCGCCCGGCGCCGCGATAGGCATCGACCGGCACGGTATTGGTGAAGACCGCGCGCACCGCGCAATGGATCGCCGGTGTGGTATAGGTGCCGGCCAGCACGGTCGCATAGAGGATGGTCGGAATCGACGGCGCGAAGGTTGAGAGATAGGCGCCGAGATTGGCGATGGTCGAGACGCGCAACGCCAGGAACCTGGCCTTGTCATCGAGCGCCAGTTCGACATGAGTGACGTGATCGCGGCCCTGTGCATCCGAGATAAAGGCTTCGGAGCGGTCGGCCGTCCATTTGACCGGGCGCTTCAATTGGCCGGAGGTCCAGGTGACGATCGCCTCTTCGGCGTAATGAAAGATCTTCGAGCCGAAACCGCCGCCGACATCGGGCGCCACGACACGCAGCTTATGCTCCGGCAGATGCAGCACATAGGCGCCCATCAGCAGCCGGATGACATGGGGATTCTGGCTGGTCGTGTGGAGCGTGTAATCGCCGGTGCCGGGATCGTAATCACCGAGTGCGGCGCGCGGCTCCATCGCATTCGGCACCAGCCGGTTGTTGCGCAGATCGAGCTTAGCGATGTGGGTCGCCTGGGCGAAGGCGGCATCGACCGCCGCCTGATCGCCGATCTCCCATTCAAAGCAAGTGTTTTGCGCGGCCTCGTCGAACACCAGCGACGCACCCGGCTGGATCGCCTCGACCGCATCGACCAGGGCCGGCAGCACGCCGTAATCGATCTCGATCAGTTCGGCCGCGTCGCGCGCCGCCTCGCGGGTTTCGCCGATAACCACCGCGACCGGATCGCCGACATGGCGCACCTTGCCGAGCGCCAGCACCGGATGCATCGGCTCGACCATCGGCTTGCCATGCTTGTCGGTGATGCCCCAGCCGCACGGCACCCCACCGAGTCCGGCCGCCGCCAAATCGGCACCGGTATAGATTGCGACGACGCCTGGTGCGGCCATGGCAGCGGCGGTCTCGATCGCGCCGATCGTGGCATGGGCGTGCGGGCTGCGCAGAATATGGGCGTAGAGCTGGCCCGGTCGGTTGAAATCGTCAGTGTAGTGGCCTTGGCCGGTCAGGAAGCGCAGATCTTCCTTGCGGCGCAGCGGCGTTCCGATGGCGCCGTGCCGAGCGGGCTCAGTCATCGCCGCCTGCCTGGGCCATGGCGGCGGCCCCAGCTTTCACCGATTTCACGATATTGTGGTAGCCGGTACAGCGACAGATATTGCCTTCGAGCCACTCGCGGATTTCCGGCTCGCTCGGGGTCGGATTGTGGTGGACCAGATCGACCGCGCTCATCACCATGCCCGGCGTGCAGAAGCCGCATTGCAGCCCATGATTGTCGCGAAACGCCTCCTGCATCGGATGCAGCTCAGCACCGGCCAGCCCCTCGATCGTCAAAATCTCGGCGCCCTCGGCCTGGACCGCGAGCATGGTGCAGCTCTTGACCGACTTGCCGCCGACATGGATGACGCAGGCGCCGCATTGGCTGGTGTCGCAGCCGACATGGGTGCCGGTCAGGCCGAGCGTCTCGCGCAGGAACTGCACCAGCAAGGTCCGCGGCTCGACCACGCCCTTTCGCGTCTCGCCGTTCACGCTCATGGTCACGCTTATGGACATCTTGGGTTTCTCCCTCAGAAGATTTTCTATGAGGCCGCGCGCGGCGGACTTTCGCCGCCGGAACCGGCCGGGTCAAGCGTCGGGCGAGACCCTAACGCGCGAAATACCATAGCAGCACGGCAACGACGACGACGAGGCCGGCGCCCCAGACCACCGGATGCAATCCACTCGATCCGGCCGCCGGGGCCTCGGGTGCCGGGGCAGCACTCGGCATCGCCGCTTCGGCCGGTGCCGCCGCCTGGGCCGCAACCAATTCGGAAAACCGGCCGAAGAAATCCTCGGCCATCTTGCGCGCCGTGCCGTCGATCAACCGCGAGCCGATCTGCGCCAGCTTGCCGCCGACATTGGCCTGGACTTCATAATGCAACACCGTTGCCGCGCCATCCTCGGTCAGGCTGACCTTGGCACCGCCCTTGGCGAAGCCGGCGGCGCCGCCGCTGCCCTCGCCCGAAATGGTGTAGCCATTGGGCGGATCGATGTCGCTGAGCGTGACCTTGCCGCCGAACCGCGCCTTGACCGGGCCGACCTTGGCCGTGACCTTGGCGGTGAATTCGGTGTCCGAGGTCTTGTCGATCTCGTCACAGCCGGGGATGCTCTGGCGCAGGATTTCGGGGTCGTTGAGGGCGGCCCAAACCGCCGTGCGCGAGGCCGCGATCCGGTATTCTCCGGTCATATCCATCGGTTGAGCCTCCTCTGAGTCGATCGCAAGTCTAGCAGGCCGACGGGCCTCGCGCACAGCGTTAATTTCGTCGGCTGCTCGCGATGCGCGATCAAAGCAGGCGCGGCATCGAAATTTGCGCCTTGTCCCTGGTTGCGCGCTGTCGCGTAATCGCGCCATGCTGACAAGCCCGCCCCCGGCACCCCGCCGCCATCGATAGCCGGATCATGGAAGCCGCCCTGCCCCTGTCATTGCGCCACCATCGGCCATTCACGCTCTATTGGCTGATGACGGGCTGTCGTTCCTCGGCCAGCCAGATCATGACCGTGGCGCTGGGCTGGCGGGTCTATGAGCTGACCGGCCAGGCGCTCGATCTCGGCTTGATCGGCCTCGTGCAATTCCTGCCGGCGCTGCTGCTGGCATTGCCAGCCGGCCATGCGGTCGATCGATATTCCCGGCGGATGATCCTGCGTGGCTGTCTGGCGCTCGATGTCGGTGCCGCGCTTCTGCTCTGTCTCGGCAGCGCCGCCGGCCAAATGGGCGTCGAGAGCATCTTTCTCGCGGCCGCGTTGCTCGGTGTGGCCCAGGCGTTCGAATGGCCGGCCTCGACCGCACTCCTGGCCGGCATCGTGCCGCGCGCCGCCTATCCGCAGGCGGTCGCCTGGAACACGTCGATCCGCCAGACCGCGACGATCCTCGGACCGGCGCTGGGCGGGCTGCTCTATGGCTTCGGGCCGATGGTGGCGTTTGCCGCTTGTGCCGGGGCGTGGCTCGCGGCATTGGGATTCGCCGCCACACTGCCCAAAGCGGCGCAAGCGCTGCCGCATGACAAGGCGACATTGCGCTCGGTGCTGGCCGGACTCGCCTTCATCTGGCGGCGCAAGGAGATTTTCGGCGCGATCTCGCTCGATCTCTTCGCCGTGCTGCTCGGCGGCGCAACGGCCCTGCTGCCGGTCTATGCCCGCGACATTCTGTTCGTCGGCCCGGTCGGGCTCGGCATGCTGAGGAGTGCCCCCGCGGCCGGCGCACTGCTGGTCTCGGCGGCGCTGGCGCGCTGGCCGCTGCGCCGTCACAACGGCACGGCGATGTTTGCCTCAGTTGCGCTGTTCGGGGTGGCGACCTGCGTCTTCGCCGTCTCACGGAATATCACCCTGTCGCTTGCGGCGCTGGCCGTGCTCGGAGCCGGTGACATGATCAGCGTCTATGTTCGGCTGACCCTCGTGCAATTGCGCACGCCCGACGACATGCGCGGCCGGGTTTCGGCGGTGAACGGCATCTTCATCGGCACGTCCAACCAGTTGGGCGAGTTCGAATCGGGCGTAACTGCGACCTTGTTCGGCACCGTCCCGGCGGTGCTGCTCGGCGGCATCGGCACGCTGGCGGTGGTTGCCCTCTTCGCCTTGCTGGTGCCGAGCCTGCGCCGGGTCGATCGCCTCGACGATTCCTGAACCGTTAGCTCAAACCGACGATATTGCCGGCTCGATCGACATTGATCTGTTCGGCCGCCGGCCGGCGTGGCAAGCCGGGCATGGTCTGAATCTCGCCGCACAGCACGACGACGAAGCCGGCCCCGGCCGCCAGCCGAACCTCGCGCACCGGCACGATATGGCCGTCCGGGGCGCCGCGCAGATCGGGATCGGTCGAAAAGCTGTATTGGGTCTTGGCCATGCAGACCGGCAGATTGCCGTGCCCGGCCGCCTCCAGCGCGGCCAGTTGCTTGACTGCCGCCGGGGTCGGCGCGATGTCGGCGGCACCGTAGATTTCGCGGCACACGGTGCGGATCTTTTCAAGGAGCGGCATTTCGTCGGGATAGAGCAGCTTGAACGAGGTGGCCCCCGAACCGGCCAGCGCCACGACATGGCGCGCAAGATCGGAGGCACCGGCCGCGCCATCGGCCCAATGGGTCGCGAGATGGGTTTCGACGCCGAGTGCCGCGCCGATCTCGCGCACCGCCGCCACCTCATCCGGTGTATCGGCGGTGAAGGCGTTGAGGGCGACCGTGACCGGCAGGCCGAATTTTCGCAGATTGCCGATATGGCGGACCAGATTGGCCGCCCCCCGGCGTACCGCCGCGACATTCTCAACCCCCAGATCGGCGCGGGCGACACCGCCATGCATCTTGAGCGCGCGGATCGTCGCGACCAGCACGGCGGCCGCCGGTTCCAGCCCGGTCGCGCGGCATTTGATGTCGAGGAATTTCTCGGCGCCGAGATCGGCACCGAAGCCCGCCTCTGTCACGACGAAATCGGCGAGACCGAGCGCCGCCTTGGTCGCCAGCACGCTGTTGCAGCCATGGGCGATATTCGCGAACGGGCCCCCATGGACAAAAGCCGGTGTGATGCCGATCGACTGCACGAGATTGGGCTGCAAGGCATCTTTCAGCAGGGCGGTAAGCGCCCCGGTGGCGCCCAGCTCGCCCGCCGTCACGGCGCGGCGCCCACGGGTCTCGCCGATCACGATCCGGTCGAGCCGGGCCTTCAGATCATCGAGCGAGGCGGCGAGGCAGAAGATCGCCATGATTTCGCTCGCCACCGTGATGTCGAAGCCATCCTCGCGCACCGCGCCGTTGCCCAGCCCGACCACGACATGGCGCAATGCCCGATCATTGAGATCGAGCGCCCGGCGCCAAGTGATCCGGCGAGGATCGAGATCGAGCGGATTGCCCCAATAGATATGATTGTCGATCAGTGCGGCCAGCAGATTGACCGCGGCGCCAATCGCGTGAAAATCGCCGGTGAAATGCAGATTGATTTCGTCCATCGGCACGATCTGCGACCGCCCACCGCCGGTCGCCCCACCCTTGCTGCCGAAACACGGGCCGAGACTCGGCTCGCGCAGGCAGATCGCCACCTTGTGACCAAGCGTGCCCAGCGCATCACCCAGCCCGATCGTTGTCGTCGTCTTACCCTCGCCGGCCGGAGTCGGGCTGATCGCGCTGACCAGGATCAACCGGCCGCGCGGCCGCGCGCAGGCGGCTTGGGTAAAATCGGCTGACAGCTTGGCCTTATACGGACCATAACGATAAACCGCGTCAGCCGGCACGCCGAGTTTGGCGGCGACGGTTTCGATCGGCTCTAACCGGGCCGCGCGGGCAATCTCGATATCGCTTGGCGGCAGGGAAACGGGTGCGTGCACGGGAGCCCTCGAATCGGTGGAGCCACGGTGCTACACGAAGCGACGGCGAAGCGCAAAGCGCTTTGCGCAGGGTGCGCTGGCAAGCCACGCTCGCGAAGGAACCGGCGAAACACTAAAAGGTTTCAGAATATCGTCGAAATATTGCTATCATGATCTGTCGGCTTATATAATTTAGTCAATCTAATGTTGTGTAGTCTCGTGACAGTTGACATTACGTTTGCTTAGCAGCACATTGGACTATCGTTGAGCCTGGGAGCCGACCGATGGCCGGAGCACATTCAGTTACCCTGACGCTGGCAGCGCTAGGAGCACTCAGCCTTGCCGGCTGCAAACGCGACCCCGAACCAGATCCGCGGAAACTCGACCCGTTGGCCCAGATCTCGGTCGCGGCACCGGTCGCGCAATCGGCCCATTCATACATCGGTATCGTCACCCCCCGTGTCCGAAGCGACCTTGGCTTCCGCGTGCAGGGCAAAATCGTCGAGCGCTTGGTCGATACCGGAC
>JBAVTK010000274.1:0-6643 GCA_049696095.1 Aliidongia sp.
GGTCAGTCCGGCGATCGTCTGCGGTTCGGCGGCGCGGGCCGCTTGCGGGACCATGTCCGGGGTCGTGCTGGGGGCGGGCGCCGGGGCTGCGGCCGGGATTGGTGCCGGAGTCGCAGCGACGACATGCAATTGCCCCGGCCGCGGCCGCTCATTGGGCAATGCCGCGTTGGTCGCGGCATTCATCATGCGCGAGACCTCGGCATCGATGCCGGTGGCGACCACGGAGATCCGCATCTTGCCTTCGAGCTTGTCGTCGAAGGTCGAGCCGAAGATGATGTTGGCCTCGGGATCGACTTCTTCGCGAATCCGGTTGGCCGCCTCATCGACCTCGAACAGCGTCATATCCATGCCGCCGGTGATATTGATCAGCACGCCGCGCGCGCCCTTCATCGAGACGTCGTCGAGCAACGGGTTCGAGATCGCCGCTTCCGCGGCATCGATGGCGCGTTTTTCGCCACTCGCCTCACCGGTGCCCATCATCGCTTTGCCCATCTCGCTCATCACCGCCCGGATATCGGCGAAATCGAGATTGATCAATCCTGGCATCACCATCAGGTCGGTCACGCCGCGCACGCCGGCATGCAGCACATTGTCCGCCATCTTGAAGGCTTCGGCGAAAGTTGTGCGCTCATTGGCGACGCGGAACAGATTCTGGTTCGGGATGATCAGCAGCGTATCGACGAATTTCTGCAATTCCTCGATGCCCGATTCGGCCAGCCGCATGCGGTGCGTGCCTTCGAAATGGAACGGCTTGGTGATGACGCCGACCGTCAGAATGCCGTTCTCGCGGGCTTGGCGCGCGATCACCGGGGCGGCACCCGTGCCAGTGCCGCCACCCATGCCGGCGGTGATGAACACCATGTTCGAGCCGGTCAAATGCTGCATGATCTCTTCCATCGCCTCCTCGGCGGCGGCGCGGCCGACCTCGGGACGCGACCCGGCGCCGAGGCCCCGCGTGGTACCTTGGCCCAATTGGATGCGCCGGTCGGCCAGCGAATGCTGGAGCGCCTGGGCATCCGTGTTGCACGCGACGAACTCGCAGCCGATCAGATTGGCGCGGATCATGTTGTTGACGGCATTGCCGCCGGCACCGCCGACGCCGACCACCGTGATGCGGGGTTTCAGATCGCTGAATTCCTTGGGAACGCTGAGAGTGATGGTCATGGTGTCCTCCGGTGATCGGGCGGCATAGGTATAATCAAAGATTGTCGCGCAGCCAGTGGCCAACACGGCCAAGTACGCTTTTTGGCGGGGCGGGCCGATTGAGGTCGCGGCCGCGCGATTCCGCCCGCTCCGAGGCGGCGAAATCCAGCAGGCCGACAGTGGTGGCGAAAGCGGGTCCGCCGGTCGCCTCGGCGAGGCCGGCGACGCGGGTCGGGCGGCCGATGCGGACCTGTTTGTCGAGAATCAGGCCGGCCACTTCGCGTGTCCCCGGCAATTGGCTGGCCCCGCCGGTGAGCACGACCTGACGCCCGGCCAATTTGTCGAAGCCCGAAGCCTCGAGTCGGTTACGCACCAGTTCGAAGGTTTCTTCAAGGCGTGGTGCGATGATGCCGATCAGATGCGATTTCGGCACCTGATTGGGCTGGCCATCCTCACCCTCGCCAACGACGGGCACGGTAATGGTTTCGCGCTCGTCTGAAAGTGACGAAATGGCGCAACCGAACAGGGTCTTCATCCGCTCGGCATGGCTGATCGGCGTCGACAGGCCGCGCGCGATATCGTTGGTGACATGGCTGCCGCCGACCGGAACCGTGTCGGCATAGACGATCGCACCGTCATAGAACACGCCGATCGTCGTGGTGCCGCCGCCCATGTCGATCAGGGTGGCGCCCAATTGCATCTCGTCCTCGACCAGGGAAGACAGGCCGGCGGCATAGGGCGAGACGACCAAGCCGGCGACTTCGAGATGACAACGACCGACGGCGGTAATGATGTTGCGTACAGCGGCCGACGAGGCCGACACGATATGCATGTTGATGCCGAGTGTGTCGCCGACCATGCCGCGCGGATCGCGGATGCCGCGGCTGCCATCGATCGAGAAGCCAACCGGGATCGAGTGGATGATCTGGCGATCGGCCGCGTCGCGATAGGCATGGCCCTGTCCCAGGACCTTCTTCATCTCGGCATCGCCGATCTCGCGTCCGCCCAGTGCCATCTCGACCGGCACGATGCGTGACGGCGGGAACCCGCCCGAAAGATTGAGGACCGCGTCAGTGATGGTCTCGCCGGCCATCTGCTCGGCGGCATGGACCGCGTTCAGCATTGATGTCGCCGCGGCGTCGAGATCGACGATCTGGCCGGCGCGTACGCCGCGCGACACTTGGTGGCCGATGCCCAAGATGCGTGGACCCGTCGCTTCGCGCCGCGCGATGAAGCAGCACACTTTGGTGCTGCCGATATCGATGGCGGTGATCAGCGCGCCGCGCGGGCGGGCATGGGGTTTCATCATGTCTTGGCCACCGTCTTGGCGCGCTGCTTGCCTGGTGCCGGCCTCGGCGTTTCGGGCACGGCCCGCACGACGACCCGGTCCGTCAGGCGCAAATCCACCAGTTCGATATCGCGTGCCAGCAAGGCGTGGCTGCGATCGATCTGCGCCAGATGCGTCCACGCGTCGGCCACATTGCTTTCGGGCAACTCGACCGTGATGGCATTGTCGAGTTGAAGATTCCACCGCCGCTCGCCGACCCTGATGGCCGCGCTGACCCGGCGCATCAGATCGGGTTGGGTCTGAAGCACTTGGATCAGCGCCTCGGCATTGCGCGGTGCGTCCTCGCCCACAACCAGCAGCAAATTCGCGTAGCGCTCCAGATGCTCGGTCGTGACCACGACGCCCTCGTGATCGATCAGCATCATCTTGCCCTGGCGCTGCCATAGCGCCAGCGGCACGCGTTCGGTCAGGCGGATATGCAGCGTGTCGGGCAGGTGCCGCTCGACCGACGCGGTGCGGACCCAGGGCAGGGTCTCCAGTTGCTGCTTCACTTTGGCCGGGCTGATGGCAAGGATCGGCGTGCCGCGTGCGACCTCGATCGCTTTGAGCAGGTCGTCACGCGAGGTGGTGGTGCGGCCTTCGACCTCGATTTCCTGCACCGCGAAGCCGAGCCCGCCCGTGGCCGTCAGCGTCGTGTCGCGCAGGCGTGAGCCATGGTCGAACAGATCGGCGACGCCGACCCCAGCGATGCCGAGAGCAGCCAGCCCCGCGACCCCGATAAAAAACCGCAGTGGCCGGCGCGGCAGATAGCGCTGAATCCGCCGCCGCAGCAGCATGAGTTTGGCCGATTCGAGGCTCGTGGCCGGCTTTACGCGTCGCATGTCGCGTTCTCCACCATCCAGGTCACGAGCTCAGCATAGGAAATCCCGAAATGCCGGCCGGCATCCGGCACCAGCGAGGTCGGTGTCATGCCGGGCTGGGTGTTGATCTCCAACAGGAAGAGTTGGCCCGGCTCGCCCGCCGAATCGTCGTAGCGCAGATCGGCCCGGGTAATGCCGCGGCAGCCAAGCGCCTCGTGCGCCGCGACGGCAATCGCGCAGGCTTTCTCATAGGTTTCGGGATGGATCGCGGCCGGAATCACATGGATCGAGCCGCCGGCAGCATATTTCGCCTCGTAATCGTACCAGGTACTGCCCTGGGACATGATCTCGATGACGCCGAGCGGCCGGTCGCCCATGACCGCCACGGTCAGTTCCCGGCCGGGGATAAAGCGCTCGACCAGCATCTCGTCGTTGATCTCGCCGATCGAGATTGTCCGGTTGTCGCCCGGTCGGACGATAATGACCCCGACCGACGAGCCTTCGTTGGTCGGCTTGACGACATAGGGTGCGGCCATCACCGTGCCGGCGGCGATTTCCGCTTTCGTCGCCACGCGGCCTTCGGGAACCGGCAGGCCGGCGGCCCGGAAGAGTTGTCTGGCCAAAGGCTTGTCCATGGCGACGGCCGAGGCGAGCAGGCCCGAATGGGTATAGGGAATTTCCAAGAGGTCGAGAATCGCCTGAACATGGCCGTCCTCGCCGCCGCGGCCATGCAGCGCGTTGAAGGCGACGTCTGGGCGGGGGGTCAGCGCCGCAATCAGGGCCGTTACATCGCGCTCGACATCGATTTCGATGGCGTCGTAACCGCTCTGACGCAAGGCCGCCGCGACGCCGCGCCCGGTCGAAAGCGAGACCTCGCGTTCGGCCGACCAGCCGCCCATCAGCACCGCGACGCGCTTCATGGCCCGGCCTCCCCGATGCGGCCCTGCGGTTCGCCGATGCGCCGGATTTCCCAATCGAGCCGAACGCCGGTTTGGTCATGGACGCGGCGCCGGACCTCCTCGCCCAGCCCTTCGAGATCGGCCGCCGTGGCATCACCCAGATTGATCAGAAAGTTGGTATGCAGGTCCGACACCATGGCGCCGTTGCGGCGCAGGCCGCGGCAGCCGGCGCGATCGATCAGTTCCCAGGCGCGCTCATCCGGCGGGTTGGCGAAGGTCGAGCCGCCGGTTCGGCTGCGGATCGGCTGTGTTGCCTGGCGTTTTTCCTGGATGGCGGCGATGCGGGCCGCAATCGCGGCGGGGCGGTCCTTCGTTCCGCGCAAAACGGCCTCGACGAACACGAAATCCGCGGGACAGCCACAATGACGGTACGACAGATCGAGTTCCTCCGGCGTCAGCGCGCGTTGCCGGCCGGCTCCGTCCAGGATTGTGGCACCCACCAAAATGTCTTTGATTTCGTGACCATAGGCGCCGGCATTCATGCGCAGCGCCCCGCCGATCGTGCCGGGGATGCCGGACAGGAACTCCAGCCCGCCCAGCCCCGCCTGGGCACAACTTAGGGCGACGTTGACATCGAGCGCTCCGGCGCCGGCGGTGCAGAGTTCGCCCTCGATCGTGATCTCGGCGAAGGTCCGGCCGAGCCGGATCACGACGCCGCGTACCCCGCCGTCGCGCACCAGCAGATTGGAGGCGACGCCGATCACCGTCACCGGAATGTCCGCCGGGCAGTTTGCCAAGAATTCCGTCAGATCGGCGCGATCGGCCGGGCGGAACATCACCTCGGCAGGACCGCCGACGCGGAACCAGGTGATCGGTGCCAAGGGCACATCGGCCGTCAGCCGCCCGCGTACCTGTGGCAGGCGATCGATCAAGTCGGTGCGGCACACGGCGGCGCTCATGACGCTTCACTCGCGCCGGCCGCAAGCCGGTCCAGTTCGCCTGGCAGGGCGTTGGCCCATCCGGTGATCGATCCGGCCCCGAGGCAGACGACGAAATCGCCCGGTTTGGTCAGGTCGCGGACCAACCGGGCCAGCTCGGTCGGCGCTGGCAGCTTCACGGCGTGGCGATGACCGCGCGCGCGCAGGCCCTCGGCCAGTGAATCGCCATCGATCCCGGCGATCGGGGCCTCGCCCGCGGCATAGACATCGGCCACGATCACCATATCGGCATCATTGAAGCAGCGGCAGAAATCGTCGAACAGGCTGGCGAGCCGGCTGTAGCGATGCGGTTGCACCACGGCAACGACCTTACCCTCGGTCGCTTGACGCGCGGCACTTAGCACCGCCGCGATCTCGACCGGATGATGCCCGTAATCATCGATGATCGTAACGCCCGCCGAGACGCCGGTCCGGGTGAAGCGGCGCTTGACCCCGCTGAAGCCGGCAAACGCGCGTCTCAGCGTGGCGTCGTCGATGCCCATTTCGGCACCGACCGCGATCGCCGCCAGCGAATTCTGAACATTGTGCAGCCCGAACATCGGCAAGGCGATGCCTTTGATTACCCGGCTGGTCTCGGTGATGCGGTCGGTCAGTTCGACGTCGTAGCGGGCGCCGCCGGTTCCCGTCACGACGTTGACCGCGCGCACATCGGCCTGGGGCGACAGGCCATAGGTGACGATGCGCCGGTCGGCGACCCGCGGAATCATGCCTTGAACCACCGGATGGTCGATGCACAAGGCGGCAAAGCCGTAGAATGGGATGTTCGTCACGAAGGTATCGAACGCGGCCTGGACCGCATCGAAATTCTGGTAAAAATCCAGATGCTCCGGATCGATGTTGGTGACGATGCCGATGGTCGCAGGCAGGCGGATGAAGGTGCCGTCGCTCTCGTCGGCCTCGACCACCATCCAGTCGCCGGCGCCGAGCCGGGCATTGGTGCCGTAAGCATTGATGATCCCGCCATTGATCACGGTCGGATCGAGCTGAGCGGCATCGAGCACCGCGCCGATCAGCGAGGTAGTCGTCGTCTTGCCGTGGGTGCCGGCCACCGCGATCGACCATTTCAGGCGCATCAACTCGCCCAGCATCTCGGCCCGCCGCACGACCGGCAGCAGGCGATGGCGCGCAGCGGCCAGCTCGGGATTGTCACCTCGGATTGCCGACGAGACGACGACGACTTGGGCATTACCCAGATTTTCCGCGCTGTGGCCGATCCGGATCGGGATACCCAACCGTTGCAGTCTCTGGGTATTGGCTCCTGAACCGACGTCGCTGCCCTGCACGCTATAGCCGAGATTGTGCAGAATCTCGGCTATGCCCGACATGCCAATGCCGCCGATGCCGACGAAATGGAGCGTGCCGATGGTGAGCGGTAGGGCTCTCATTGCCGTCCCTCCCTTTCGACCGTCTCGACCAGATCGGCCAGACGCTGGGCCGCCTCGGGCTGGCCCAGCC
>JBAVTK010000275.1:0-2620 GCA_049696095.1 Aliidongia sp.
CCGGATCAACGACCATCCGGCATCACGGCTCCACGAATTGCTGCCCTGGAACTGGCGCAAAACAAACGCCGAAACGGCCGAAGCCGCCTGAAACCCCCAATTCCGCGGTCCTGGCCGGACGGATACGCCATAGTGTCACCCAGGAAGTAAGATTACCCACCACAAAAGTTCACTCTGACCCAGCCTAACGGAGACGCGCGTCTTCACGCGAATTGTATCTATATGCAGGTCGGAAATGTAGATGTCGCGCGTGCGCAGGCACTTGGGCGGCGACTCGCGCGGGTCGGGGTCGGGGAGACGTCGTCGCCGACCTAATCGATGATGCTGGCGAGGTTGAAAGATCGCTAAGGCCCAATGCCGCCATTATCGGTTGCCGTGCTAAATGTCCGGATCTGGCGCAAGTAGGCCACCAGCTCGGACGCAAGTGTCGCTTCCGCAGGCAGTCTCCTCAGACCAGACCACAGATACTTGTCACATTCGTAATGGGATAAAGGCATTCCGCCGTTTCCCTGTATTTATACGCCAGCCGATGGGTCTCCGGCAAGGCTACCAAGATGCTCTCGCTCCACAGCCGCATCGCCGTGTCGTCCCTGCGCCTGGGATCGCCGGGCATGATCGCGACATCGATCGTCCGATTGGCGATGCCGGCCAGCAGCCGCTCGCGCGATTCCTGGATGATGCGGATCTCGACCTGGGGAAAGAGCTGACGGTAATCGATCAGGACGCCGCGCAGGCTGCCGGCCGAGAGCGAGGTATAGAAGCCGATGGTAAGCCGCCCCGCCTCGCCACGGCCGGCCGCCTTGGCCGTCTCGGCCATTTGCTCGGCCTGATGCAGCAGGCAGCGCGCGCCACGCAGGAAGTCCATGCCGGCCGGCGTCGGGCGGACGCCGGCGCGGTTGCGCTCGAACAGCGCCGTGCCGAGCCGCTGTTCCATCAGTAGAATCCGCCGGCTCAGCGTCGATTGCTTCAGCACCAGCGCCTCGGCCGCCCGGCGGAAGCTGCCGTAATCGGTTGCGGCGACGGCATAGCGCAATTGCGTGAGATCGAACGGCAGGGTGCGGGTGACACCGGTCTCGGGTGTCTCGGGTTGATTTTGGGTTCTGAGGACTCGTTCCGTTGCTTCGGGCATGAATGCTCTCCGTCCCTGGGGCGGCAGACGGGCAGGCGGAATAAAAACGGTTCCGAAGCCGTCTTCCAGTTTGAGAGCACCATAGCAAACGACGCGCAATCTAATGTAGCATAAAATAACAAAAATACAATCAATAGTTTACAAATAGTTCAAACGGCGATCATACGGGATAAAGTCGCCTGTGGATTGTTGGCTGTTGCCGCGATATCGAGCGCTATGCGGCAAGCTTTGGAATTTGACGTTCAACCAATCGCAAGAATCGGGTGTTGCGTGCCCCCGCAACCAAATCAAGCCTCTGAAACTCAACACGTTTCAGAGGCTTTTTCATGACCGCCACAAAGCCCGAAAATCGCCAAAGCTACCACATAGCTACCACCAGAATTCCGATTTGCGGCGGTTTGCGGCGGCGAACCCCCGCACCGATACGCAGCGTTCGTGCTGGCACACGGCGCTGACCAAGCGCTCGCGACAGAGTGACGTTTCGAGAGAATCGGTACAATCGATGGGTAAGAGTCTCTGCCGAAACCTGTCGCCGTCGATCTCAAGATCAAGTTCGATGTCCGGCCCGCACCTCACACAGCAGGCAATGGCTGTATGACAAACCGCCGCTTCCGTGACAGAACGTGGGCAAGGGCAACCGGCGCAGATGCGCGTGCGACAAGAACGGCTCGAGCCACAGGGCCAGGCAGGCAGAGACCAAACTTTAAGGACGTTTCCATCTCCTCAGGCAAGGCGGGAACGGCCGTTATCGGCTGGATCTTGTCCAGCGCCTCAGCAAGTGCCACCGCGCTCGATACCCGCACCGTGACCGAAACATCATCCCATCCTGAGACGACGATGCCGTTGGTGTCCAAAGCATTCGCGATGGATGCCGAGGCGAGCCTGCCAGCGAACAGCCATAAGACCATTCGTCCAGATCCATCGGCTACCAGGGGCAGTGTATCCCCATCGATGAAGGCCATGCGCTCGCGGATTTCCGCCAACCTATCGGTGGCGCGCCGCGACAGGCGGCATCCCGGTTCGAGTCCGGTCACGATCTGCTCTTCCGCATGGCAGATCGCATAGGATAGGCTGCGTCCGGTTCCGAGCCAGCGTGAGCGTCCACCGGCTTCAGCCGCAGTGACGAAGGCGCGGCGTCGTGGCCAATCGACCTCGGAAACTTGCCAATTCCGGCCGGCCAACAGCAGCACCGTCGGCCCGCCGTCAGGGCGTCGGGCCAAGCTTGTCGGATGCACTGTCCCAAGCTCCGATCGGCCATGCCAGACCGTGAGCAGCATCGGGCTACTGAAGGCGGCGACAAGGTCGCCAAAATGTCGCCTTCCGAATTCCCGCTCGCCTCTCGCCCCGAGTCCGATCACGCCGCTATCCTCGGTGAGGATGCCCATTGCCAGCATATGGTCGAGTACCATCTGCCGAGTCTCCACCGGAACCACAGCTACGCTGTCGCCCAGCCAAGCGTCCAGATCGGGGCGGGTCATGCCTCCTTCTTGC
>JBAVTK010000276.1:0-2611 GCA_049696095.1 Aliidongia sp.
GGCGAACGCCTTGTCGATGACGTCCTTGGCCTCGCCCGGCAGATGCTCCTGAATCGCGGTTTGGACCATGTCGCGATAATCGTCACCGTTTTTCATCGTTCCGGTCGCGAGTTTCAGCCGGTCGATATCGAGGCCGAGTCGGCTGGAGGCGAAGCCTGGCTTGATCGAACTGCGGCGCAGCAGATCGGCCCAGTAATCGGGCTTGGGATAATGCAGGACGGTCTTTTCGAGCACGGCGACATAGCCTGCTGAGTCGTTCTGATTGAGCAGGCAGTTCAGCAGAAGCTGGTATTGCGCTTCGGGCGGAACTTGGTTCGCCTTTTCTTCGGCGGCGATCTGATCCTGCTGTTCCTTCGCCGCGGTGGCATAATCCTTGGCGTCGTAATCGGCCTGGATCAGCAGAGACCGCATCGCCGGATCGTTGCCGCCGTCCTTGCGGTAGCGGTTCAGCCAGAAGACGACCTTGGCGTAATCCTTCTGCTGATTATAGAGCACGGCGACCGCCTCGATCATCCGAAGCTGCGCCGCGGCGTCGAGGCCGCCGGTGGCAATGACCGCTTCAAAGGCTTTGATCGCGACGGCGGGCTGACCGCCTTGCTGGGCGATGCTGCCGCGCACCTGCTCGATCAGCAGCGTTTCGTGCGGCGTCTTGCCACCGACCGCCGCCGCCTTGCCGACCTCGTCCAGCGCTTTCGAAAATTCACCCTTCTTGGCCAAGTCCTGCGCAGCCTGAAGCGGCTTGCCGACTTCAGGACGGATGCCCTCGGCGGCGTAGGCCGCCGAGGGGCAGAGTGTCGGGCAGGTCAGACTAGCGACGCTCAGCGCTGCGGCGATAAAGCCAAGGGAGACGGGACGAAAACGCGACATAGGCGAGGGTTCCCATGCAATTGGGGCTAAAGGCGGGGTAGTGACGTTTTTGCCTTACTGCTCGATGAACTGGTCACTGCCGATGAGGCCGATCTTGCTGATGCCGAGATGCTGAGCCGAGGCCATGACCTCAGCGACATACTTATAGGAAACCAGCTTGTTCGGATTGACGTGGAACTCCGGCTGATCCGCCTTGTTGATCTGACCGACCGCGGCCAGCTTAGCCTCCAGCGTCGGTCGGTCAGGGATCGGCTCATTGTTCCAGTAAATCGTGCCGTCGAAATCGACCAGGATATCGATCACCTGGGGCAACACCACCGGCGCATCCTTTGACGGCGGCCCGAAATCCAGCTTCACCGCATGGGTCTGCAACGGGATGGTGGTGATCAGCATGATCAGCAGCACCAACATCACATCGATCAGCGGTGTGGTGTTGACGTCGAGCATCACCTCGTCATCACCGCTGTCGGAACCAACACTCATCGACATCTGGCAGTCCTTTCCACGTTCCGGTCAGCCGCCATGCGGCGGAGGTTCGGTGATGAAGCCGACCTTGACGATCCCGGCGCGTTGCAGCGTGTAGACGATCTTGCCGATCGGCTCGTAGCGTGTTTCCAGATCGCCCCGGATATGCACCTCCGGCTGGGGTACCGTAACGGCGACCGGCTTCAGCCGCTCGAACAGGTCGGCCGTGTCCTTGAGCTTGGTCTGGCCCCAGAACATATCGCCCTCGCGATCGACCGACAGCACGATGTTCTCGGGCTTGGTCTGGTTGGGGATGTTGACCTCTTTCGGCAATTCCAGCTTGATCGTCTGGGTGACGACCGGAATCGTGATCAGAAAGATGATCAACAGCACGAGCATCACGTCGACGAGCGGGGTGGTGTTGATCGACGACACCACCTCTTCGTCGTCGCCGTCCCCGCCGGGGGAGCCGACCGCCATCGCCATGATCAGGCGATCCGGGCGACGGGCTTGCCGGCTTCGCCGACACGGGTGCCGCTCAACAACACGGAATGCAGGTCGGCACTGAAATTGCGGACCTTTTCCATGGAGTTCTTGTTGCGGCTGACCAGAATGTTGTAGCCGAGCACGGCCGGCACGGCGACGAACAGGCCGAACGCGGTCATGATCAGCGCCTCGCCAACCGGGCCGGCGACCTTGTCGATCGATGCCTGACCGGCGATGCCGATCGCGGTAAGGGCGTTGTAAATGCCGATAACGGTGCCGAACAGTCCGACGAACGGGGCGGTCGAGCCGATCGTTGCCAGAATCCACAGCCCGCCGCGCAGGCGGTTGCTGACCTCATCCACGGCGCGTTGGACCGACATCGTGACCCAGCTGTGCAGATCGATCTGTTCGACCAGCGTGCCTTCGTGATGCTCGGTGGCGCTGGCACCGCTCTCCGCAATGAAGCGGAACGGGCTGTTTGCCTTCAGCGTGCCGATGCTCGCTGCGACCGAATTGCCCGACCAGAAGGTGCGGTTGGCGGCACGCGCCGCGGCCATCAGGCGTGACTGCTCCCACACCTTCACGATCAGAATGTACCAGGACAGGAAAGACATGATGGCCAACAGCGCCAGAACTGTCTTGGCGATCACGCCACCACCCACCCATAGGGCTTCCATGCCGTAGGGATTGTCGACCTGCACGGTATCGGTGGCCGGCGGCGGCGGTGCTACGACCGGCGGTGCGGCCGGGATCGAGGCGTCAGGCGTCGGCGCGGTCGCTGCCGGGGGAGTGG
>JBAVTK010000277.1:0-8842 GCA_049696095.1 Aliidongia sp.
ACCCGCGCCCAAGCCTCGCTACACGCTATCCGACGCGCGACGATTTCATCGCCAAGCTGCGCGAGGCGGCCGCGGCCACCGTCGCCTCGGGCTTTTTGCTGCCGGAGGATGTCGAGCGTGCCGTAAGCGAGAATCTGGCGCTCTATGACGGCATCCTGAATCACGATCCCCAGGATCGCAGCTGTTCCTATCTGTTCACCGATTGAAATTACGCCTCATAGGCGCCAGGTTACGCCCTTTTATCGTCATCATCGCACTCGTCGCATAGGCACCAGGTTAAGCTCTTTTATCGTCATGACCGGACCTGTTCCGGTCACCCACGTCGGGCAGCGCCGCCTTTGCCTGAAGCAAAATATGCGGCGGCCCGACGTGGGTACCCGGAACAAGTCCGGGTATGACGGTTGGGGATATCCGTTAGCTTAGCGCCTATGGGAAGAGGTCCCGCCATGACGTAACAGAGCTTAGCCTGGCGTCTATCGGTCCCGCCCCCTGCTATTCCCGGATTCCACCCTGTGCCCCGCTACAAACTGACCCTCGAATATGATGGTTCCGGCTTCGTCGGCTGGCAGCGCCAGGCCAACGGCCTGTCGGTCCAGGAAGTACTGGAAACCGCCTGCGCCCGGCTGGTCGGGATGGCGGTCTATGTCCAGGGCGCCGGCCGCACCGACGCCGGCGTTCATGCCACCGGACAGGTAGCGCATGTCGATCTGCCCGCGCCCTACCCGCCCGACAAGATCCGCGGCGCCTTGAATTTCCATGTCCGGCCGCATGCCGTCTCGATCCTGACGGTCGAGCTGGCCGAGACCGGCTTTCACGCCCGGCTGTCGGCGACGCAGCGCAGCTATCTCTATCGCATCCTCAACCGCCGGGCCCCGCCGGCCCTCGACCGCAATCAGGTCTGGTTCGTCGCGGCGTCGCTCGATGCCGACGCCATGGCCGCAGGTGCCCGGCATCTGGTCGGCCATCATGATTTCACCAGCTTCCGCGCCACCGAATGCCAGGCCCTCTCGCCGGTCAAGACGCTGGAGCGGCTGGAGGTCCGGCGAGAGGGCGAGGAGATCCATATCGTCACCGAAGCGCGCTCGTTCCTGCATCACCAGGTGCGCAACATGGTCGGCACGCTAAAGCTGGTCGGGACCGGCCAATGGCACCCCGACGATGTCGCAACCGCGCTCGCCGCCCGCAACCGCGCCGCCGGCGGCCCGACCGCACCGCCGGACGGGCTGTATCTGACGGGGGTGCGTTATGGAGACGCTTAACCTGCAATACAAAGTCGACTATTGATTTTAAAAGTAACCCGTGGGATTGAAGTTAAAGACAGTTTCGTTACCGATGACACCTAATACGTGGGTTAGCGAAAGACGGATCAGAACGTGTTCGGAATAAACCAATCTCCTCTGAATCGGATGCCTCCACCGACCCAAGAATCACCCAACCCCGCTGGGCATACGGGGCCACCGGACTCGATGGCCCTTCCACAGCACGCCCAAGACTATATGGCGGTCCTTTCGGTAGCGACAAATGCCGTTTCGACGACAGCTTCCATCGCCCAAATAGCAATGAGCGGCTTTGCTCTTGCATTCGCAATTCTGGCAATTGGTGGGCTTATTACCATTCGGCGATTGGTGACGGGGCATGCCGAAAAGGCATTGAAAGCTCACCTTGAAACAGAACGTTTTAGGAACAAGATTGACTCTTCCATCGCCGCTGTGGTACACGCTAGGTACGCTAATTTAGTGATTCTACAGCGCGGGGGAAATGGAGGGGATGAGGATATCGGTCCTCGGCCCCCTGGAGGCAAATGATGATCGATAGCGTTTCCACTCAGATCATATTCGAACACCAGCAGCAACCGCCCGTAGATGTGGCCGCATTGGCGCAACGATTCGGACTTAACGTCTACGCCGATGCGCTCAACCCAGGTATTTCTGGGATGATTGTGCGCCGCCCGGAATATAGAAGCGCGTCCGGCTATTCCATCATTGTGAATTCATCCGACCCATTAGTGCGTCAACGCTTCACAGTGGCGCATGAAATTGCACACTTCTTGCTTCATCGTGATCAAATTGGAGATGGTATAACAGAGAATACCCTACATAGAGCCGAAGGTTTTAGCAGTAAGGAGGAAGTTCAGGCCAATAAACTGGCAGCAGATATTCTTATGCCACTTGACCTTATCTCAAGGCAGATGAATGGAGGCAATCGCGAACTACGAGAACTCGCCAGGACATTCAACGTCTCTGAAATCGCCATGGCAATACGCCTTGGACTTCAGTCCTAGGAGAGGATTGACAAAAGCGTTTTTTTGAAGAGTCATGATAATATGGGCATTTTTGATTTACTGGGGCGTGATGCATAACTTTTGCAATAGAGCTGCGCAGACCTGTTTTCTATCGGCTATGTGATTAGATAATCTACTTTTCCGAAAATTTCGACACCTGAATGAGCCTGACCCCCGTTCGCACCCCGGCTTTGCATACCGGTCGGTTGACCGGCTCGGCCCCGCGCCGCAAACTCCTCTGGTAGTTTTGCCCCGATCGCCGAGAGTTGCCCATGAGCGCCCATGACGCCCCGACCAATGCCGCGGCGGATCACAGCCCGATCCGCCAGCATCCGAAATACGGCCCGATGGCGAACGCGATCCGTGCGCTTTCGATGGATGCCGTCGAGGCGGCTAAATCGGGGCATCCCGGCATGCCGATGGGCATGGCCGACGTCGCGACCGCGCTCTTCGCCGAGCATCTGAAATTCGATCCAGCCGATCCGGACTGGCCCGATCGCGATCGCTTCGTGCTGTCGGCCGGCCATGGCTCGATGCTGCTTTATTCACTGCTGCATCTGACCGGCTACGCGGCGATGACGCTCGACGAGATCCGCAATTTCCGGCAATGGGGTGCCCGCACCGCCGGCCATCCCGAATATGGCCATGCGCCGGGCATCGAAACCACGACCGGGCCGCTCGGCCAAGGGTTGGGCAATGCTGTCGGCATGGCGATCGCCGAGCGGCTGACGCAGGCGCGCTTCGGCGCCGGCATCGTCGATCACTACACCTACGTCATTGCCGGTGATGGCTGTCTGATGGAAGGCATCAGCCACGAGGCGATCTCGCTGGCCGGGCATCTGAAGCTCGCCAAGCTGATCGTGCTGTGGGACGATAATCACATCTCGATCGACGGTGCCACCGAACTCGCCGTCTCGGACGATCAACAGCGCCGCTTCGAGGCCGCCGGCTGGCATGTCCAGCGCGTCGATGGCCATGACCCGCTCGCCGTGTCGGCGGCGATCGCCGCGGCCAAGGCCCAAGGGGCCGCGCCGTCGATGATCGCCTGCCGCACCACGATCGGCTTCGGCGCTCCGACCAAGGCCGGCACGGCCGGTTCGCACGGCTCGCCGCTCGGTGCCGCCGAAATCGTCGGCGCCAAGGCTCGGCTCGGCTGGAAATACGGCCCGTTCGAGGTGCCGGACGAGCTTCGCGCCGAATGGCGCGCGGTCGGAAGGCGCAGCGATTCTGCCCATCGGGACTGGACCGCTCGGCGGAACGGCCTTGATGCCGAGACCCGCGCGCGCTTCGATCGGCTGACACGCCGCGAACTGACGCCGGGCTGGGAGACCGCGATCGGCGAGACCGTGGCGAAATTCGCGGCCGATCGGCCGAAAATCGCGACCCGGCAAGCCTCGCAGATCGTGCTCGAAGCGCTGGCAGCCCGCCTGCCCGAACTGATCGGCGGCTCGGCCGATCTCACCGGCTCGAACCTGACCAAGGCGAAGAGCCAGAGGCCGGTGACACCGGAAGATTTCACCGGTTCCTACCTGCATTACGGCGTGCGCGAGCACGGCATGGCGGCGGCGATGAACGGCATCGCGCTGCATGGTGGTCTGGTACCCTATGGCGGCACCTTCCTGGTCTTCACCGATTACAGCCGCCCCTCGATCCGGCTGGCGGCTTTGATGGGGATCGGCGTTATCCATGTCATGACCCATGATTCGATCGGGCTCGGCGAAGACGGTCCGACGCATCAGCCGGTCGAGCATCTGGCGGCCTTGCGTGCGATCCCGAATCTGCTGGTGTTCCGGCCGGGCGATCCGATCGAGACCGCCGAATGCTGGGCGCTGGCGGTGGCCGAACGCCGTCATCCTTCGATCATCGCCCTGTCGCGTCAGGCCATTGCGACCCTGCGCCAGGCCAATGCCGAGAATCTTTCGGCGCGCGGCGCCTATGTCCTCCACGAAGCCTCCACAGCGCGCCGGGCGACGCTGTTTGCCAGCGGCACCGAACTGGCCCTGGCTGTCACCGCCCGCGAACGGCTCGAAGCGGACGGCATCGCCACCGCGGTCGTCTCGATGCCGTGCTGGGAATTATTCGACCGTCAGGACGCCGAATATCGCGCCCGGGTGTTAGGTCATTCGGACAACCGCATCGGCATCGAGGCGGCCGGCGGTTTCGGCTGGGAGAAATATCTCGGGCCGAAGGGGCATTTTGTCGGCATGGCGGGGTTCGGCGCCTCGGCCCCGGCCGAGCGGCTCTATCAGGAATTCGGCATCACCGCCGATGCGATCGTCGCCGCGGTCAAGGCAGGTTTGTAACGGCCCCGGTCGATTTCACCGCGGGCTTCGGGTTAGAACGGATACGGAATTTTTCGGACGGGAGAGCGGTAATGGCGGTAAAGGTTGCGATCAACGGCTTTGGGCGGATCGGTCGGTTGGTCCTTCGCGCGATCATCGAGGCCGGGCGCGACGATGTGCAGGTCGTCGGCATCAATGATCTGGGGCCGGTCGAGAGCAACGCCCATCTGCTGCGCTTTGACAGCGTCCATGGCCGCCTGCCCGTTCCCGTTACGACTGGGCCCGACTGGATGGATGTCGGCAGCGGCCGGATCAGGGTCACGGCGGAACGCGACCCGGCGAAGCTGCCCTGGGCCGAATTGGGCGTCGATGTGGCACTCGAATGCACCGGCATTTTCACCAAGCGCGAGGCGGCCGCCAAGCATCTCGAAGCCGGCGCCAAGCGCGTGCTGATCTCGGCCCCGGCCGAGGGGGCCGACCTGACCGTAGTGATGGGCGTCAACCAGCATGAGCTGACATCCGAGCATCTGGTCGTTTCGAACGCCTCCTGCACGACCAATTGCCTGGCGCCGGTCGCGTTCGTGCTGCACGAGACGGTCGGGATCGAGTGCGGTTACATGACCACGATCCATTCCTATACCAGCGATCAGCCGACCGCCGACACGCTGCACAAGGATCTGCATCGCGCCCGCGCGGCGGCCTTATCGATGATCCCGACCTCGACCGGTGCTGCCAAGGCGGTCGGCCTCGTGCTGCCGGCGCTCAAGGGCAAGCTCGACGGCACGGCGATCCGCGTGCCGACGGCCAATGTCTCGCTGGTCGACCTCGCCTTCACCGCCGCGCGCGATACCTCGGTCGAGGAACTCAACGCGGCGATCGTTGCCGCCGCCGAAAGCCCGCGCTTCAAGGGCATTCTCGGCGTCAATTCGGCACCGCTCGTCTCGGTCGATTTCAATCACGACCCGCATTCCTCGACCTTCGATCTGAAGCAGACCGTAGTGATGAACAAGCGCTTCTGCCGCGTGCTCAGCTGGTACGACAATGAATGGGGCTTCTCCAACCGTATGGCGGACACGGCCCGCGCGATCGGCGCGCTGATCTGACGGCGGGCGCCATCATCGTTCACTCCTTGGATCACGCCCTGGCCGCTGCCGGGGCGGCCGTAACCTTGGGTGTGCCGCTGACGCTGCGCAGTGCGGCCGGAGCCGGCGGCACGGTCGGGGTCGGTTGGTTCGCCACGCTGGCGGACATGGTGCGGGAGCGCTATCCGCTGCTGCCGGTCAGCTTCGTGCTCGATTGCGCGGACGAAGCCGGCACGGCGCTAGGCGCCTTCCGTCGCGGTTTGAAGCGCGTGCGCTTTGAAGGTTCACCCCAGGCGGCGGCAAAGCTGACGGCGATCGCCGCATCCTATGGCGCCGCCCTCGACGATGACCCGACGCCCACGCTCGACCTGCTGGGCGAGACCGACCCAAAGGGCGCCTGCCGACACTGGCTGGCCGAAGGAACGGACAATCCCAGCACGGCGTTGCATTGAAGCGATCCCTGCTTTACGAGATCGGACAACAACGCCCCCAACCGATTTTCCAGACTCTACGGAGCCTCACGGAGCCTCTCGATGCGCACCACCCCCCAGGTCAAAAAGATTCTCGATTGCTACGAGAGCGATAATCCCGGCACCAAGGCCAATCTCGCCCGTATCCTGATGCAGGGTCGGCTGGGCGGTACCGGCAAGCTGGTGATCTTGCCGGTCGATCAGGGTTTCGAACACGGCCCGGCGCGCAGCTTCGCCGCCAACCCGGCGGGATATGATCCGCATTACCATCCTGATCTGGCGCTCGAAGCCGGGCTTTCAGCCTATGCCGCGCCGCTCGGCATGATCGAGGCGATCGCCGGCAGCTTCGCCGGGCAGATTCCGCTGATCTTGAAGTGCAATTCCTCCAACAGCCTGAGCACGCTCACGGAAGCGCCCAATCAGGCAGTGACGGCAACCGTGCGCGACGCGCTGCGGCTCGGCTGTTCGGCCATCGGCTTCACGATCTATCCCGGCTCGGACGCGCAATTCGAGATGATGCAGCAGATCCGCGAACTGGCTGAAGAGGCCAAGGAAGTCGGTCTCGCCGTCGTCATCTGGTCCTATCCGCGCGGCGGCGACCTCACGAAACAGGGCGAGACGGCGATCGATATCTGCGCCTATGCCGCCCATATGGCGGCACTGCTCGGCGCCCATATCATCAAAGTCAAGCCGCCGACCGACTTCCTCGAACTCGATGCCGCCAAGAAGGTTTACGAGAAACAGAAGATCGATATCTCGAACCAGGCGGCGCGCTACGCCCACGTCGTGCAGGCCTGCTTCGCCGGCCGCCGCATCGTGGTGTTCTCCGGCGGCGAGGCCAAGGATACCGAAAGCGTGCTGGCCGAGGCGCGTGCGATCCGCGACGGCGGCGGCAATGGTTCGATCATCGGCCGCAACAGCTTCCAACGGCCGCGCGCCGAGGCGCTGCAATTGCTCGACAGCATCATCAATATCTATCTGGGCAAGGATTGATGGCGCCAACGCCCGAGCCGGCTAACTGCCGGCTCTATCTCGTCACGCCCTCCGTGCTCGCCCCGCTCGACTTCCGCGACCAGTTGGCCGCGGCACTCGATGGCGGCGATGTCGCCTGCGTGCAATTGCGGCTCAAGGAGGTCGATGACGACACGGTGCGCCGCGCCTGCGACCTGCTCCGGCCGGTCGCGCTCGCGCGCAATGTCGCCTTCCTGGTCAATGACCGCCCCGACCTCGCCGCGTCCTGCGATTGCGACGGTGTTCATATCGGCCAGAGCGACGCGCCCTATGCCGAAGCCCGGCGGCTCATGGGCCCCGAGCGGATCGTCGGCGTCACCTGTCACGACAGCCGGCATCTGGCGCTCGTTGCAGCCGAGGCCGGCGCCGATTATGTCGCCTTCGGCGCCTTCTATCCGACCAAGACCAAACCATCGAACTACCGCCCGGCGCCCGAGCTGCTGGAATGGTGGAACGAGGTCATGACCGTGCCCGCGGTCGCGATCGGCGGCATCACGCCGGAGAATTGCGCGCCGCTGGTCGCGGCGGGGGCCGATTTCATCGCGGTGGTGAGTGCGGTGTGGGAATGCCCGGAGGGGCCGGGTGCCGCGGTGGCGGCGTTCAATCGGGCGATAAAGGGCGTGACCGCATAGGCGCTAAGATAACGCGTACTCTTCCCTGCCATCCACGGGACAAGCCCGGTCATGACGATAAAAGAGCTTAACTTAGCGCCCATGGGGAGTCACTGTCCGCTAACTACCGCGGGCTGAGGGCATTGCATCGGCCGAATGCTTCGGCGCATCATTGGCCCGCTCAGGAAAGGCGTTCATGACCGATCCGATCGCCCGCCGCACGCTGCTTCGGGCCGCAGCGTTCCTCCCGCTGGCGGCGTGGCCCGGCGTCGTGCGGGCGCAAGGGCGCGATCGGCTGATCGTGCGGATCGAGCGTGACATCCAGTCGCTCGATCCGGCCGAGCGGCCGGGGGCGGTCGAGGGCAATGTCATTCGGGCGCTCTGCCGCAATCTGGTTACGTTTCGGCGCGGGCACTTCGAGATCGAGAACGACGCGGCCGAGACCATTCGCCAAGCCGATCCGCTGACGATCGAATTCACCCTCAAACCCGGCCTGCGGTTTTCCGGCGATTTCGGCGCGATGACCGCCGACGACGTCAAATTCTCCTATGAACGGTTCCTCGTCGCCGATCCAAGCGGCCGCAAGCCGGCCTATGCCGAGGATTGGGCGGCACTCGATCATGTCGAGGTGACCGGCGAACTGACCGGCAAGCTGATCCTGAAACGGCCCTCGTCGGCCTTGTGGAAAAACGCGCTGGCCGATGTCTCGGGTGCCATTCAGTCGCGTGCCGCCGCATTGCGTGCCGACCGCAACCCGACGACCGGCCTCATCGGTGCCGGCGCCTATTATCTGGCGGAGTGGGTACCGAACCGGCGGATCGTGCTGCGGCGCCATCCCGACTATCTTGGCGCGGCACCGGCCTTCGCCGAGATCGTGTTGCGGCCGGTCGGCGATCCGACCACCGCGATCCTGGGCTTCAAGGCCGGCGAACTCGATCTGACCCGGATCGAGCCGATCGACCATCATGCGCTGATCGGCCAGAAGGGTGCCAAGCTGATCGATCTGCCCTCGGTCAATTTTGTCTGGCTCGGCATCAACCTGGCCCGCCCGCCGTTCGACGATGCGCGGCTGCGCCAGGCAATCCGGCGCGGCATCGACGTCGCC
>JBAVTK010000278.1:0-7427 GCA_049696095.1 Aliidongia sp.
CCGGAACCAGCCGATCACCTCGCCGATCAGTGCCGCAAGCGCCTCGGGGGGATGGGGTTGTTCCAGTTGGAACAGCAGCCCCACCACATTGTCGCGCTCGGCGAGCCGGTCGCGTTCTACCGCACCCATGTCGAGGATATGATAGCGACTCTGCGGTTGCCAGGGCCAGAGTGAAGAATGCGGCGGCAACGCGATCAACGAGCTTGAGTCTTCCGGCGCGTTCCAGCGCGTCTCGCCGTTGTATAGGACGATGAGCAGAACCGGCGGCAACTTATCGCCGGGCTTCAGTTTCTTTTCGGCGATGATTTGCTGCCACAACAGCCCCTCATAGATCTGCGTGCGCACCGCCATCCACCAGTCGATGCGCGACTGAAACTCGACCAGCAATTAGAGGTAAAGGTCGAGCGCTTCGGCATGGGCCTTGGCATTGATCCGTTCCATCCGGTCGAAATGCAGGCCAGCGGCCATCGCTTCGGGCACGAAGGCGCGCACGAGATGCTCCACCATCAGCGGATGCGAGAAGAGACGATGATAAAGCGCGTCGTGATCGGCCATCGGCTTACTCAGCCCCCAACATCGGCAAATCCAACCCATGCTCGCGCGCACAATCCAGCGCGTCTTGATACCCGGCATCGGCATGGCGCATCACGCCGGTCGCCGGGTCGTTGGTCAGCACGCGGGCCAGCCGGCGCGCTGCGGCTTCGGTGCCGTCGCACAGGATCACCATGCCGGCATGCTGGGAGAAGCCGATGCCGACGCCGCCGCCATGGTGCAGCGAGACCCAGGTGGCGCCCGAGGCGATGTTGAGCATGCCATTCAGCAGCGGCCAATCGGCGACCGCGTCGGAACCATCGAGCATCGCCTCGGTCTCGCGGTTCGGGCTGGCGACCGAGCCGCTGTCGAGATGGTCGCGGCCGATGACGAGCGGCGCCTCAAGTTCGCCGCTCGCGACCATCTCGTTGAAGGCGAGGCCGAGGCGCGCGCGGTCGCCCAAACCCAGCCAGCAGATCCGCGCCGGCAGGCCCTGGAACTTGATCCGTTCGCGCGCCATGTCGAGCCAGCGATGCAGATGCAGATTGTCCGGGATCAACTCCTTGACCTTGGCGTCGGTCTTGTAGATGTCCTCGGGATTGCCCGAAAGCGCGCACCAGCGGAACGGGCCGATGCCGCGGCAGAACAGCGGCCTGATATAGGCCGGGACGAATCCGGGGAAATCGAAGGCGTTCGCGACGCCCATCTCCTTGGCCATCTGGCGGATATTGTTACCGTAATCGAGCGTGGGCACGCCGCGTTCATGGAACGCCAGCATCGCCTTGACCTGCTCGGCCATCGACAGCTTGGCGGCGCGTTCGACCTGGGCCGGGTCGCTCAGGCGCAGGGCTTCGTGCTGTTCGAGCGTCCAGCCGGCCGGCAGATAGCCGTTCAGCGGATCATGCGCGCTGGTCTGATCGGTCACCATGTCGGGCCGCACGCCGCGGCGGACCAGTTCCGGGAAGATCTCGGCGGCATTGCCGAGCAGCCCGACCGAAATCGGCGCCTGCGCCGCGTGGATCAGCGCCAGCGCTTCATCGAGCGAGGCGGTCCAGCGATCGAGATAGCCGGTCTCGATGCGCTTTTCGATTCGGCTCGGTTGGCACTCGACCGCCAGCATCGAGGCGCCGGCCATGGTCGCGGCCAGCGGCTGGGCACCACCCATGCCGCCGAGACCGCCGGTCAAGATCCATTTGCCGGCAAGGTCACCGCCATAATGCTGGCGCCCGGCCTCGACAAAGGTTTCGTAGGTGCCCTGGACGATGCCCTGGCTGCCGATATAGATCCAGGAACCCGCCGTCATCTGGCCGTACATCATCAGGCCGCGCCGGTCGAGTTCGTGGAAATGCGCCCAATCGGACCAGTGCGCCACCAGATTGGAATTGGCGATCAACACACGCGGCGCGTCCGGATGGGTTTCGAACACGCCGACCGGCTTGCCCGACTGCACCAGCAGCGTCTGGTTTTCATCGAGCCGCTTCAGCACATCGACGATGGTGTCGAAACAGCGCCAATCGCGCGCGGCCCGGCCGATGCCGCCATAAACCACCAATTCCTGCGGATTCTCGGCCACTTCCGGGTCGAGATTGTTCATCAGCATGCGCAACGGCGCCTCGGTCGCCCAGGATTTCGCCGTCAGCACGCTGCCGCGCGGCGCGCGGATATGGCGGGTATTGTCGAGGCGGTTGGATGAGGTCATGACGCAGTTCCGATCGATTGGCGGGGAGATGGATGCATATATCGCAGAAAGCATGCAAATGAAGGAAGGAAGTCAAATTTCGATTATAGAATTTTTGCGATTGCGAAATAAAAAAAACCAATGATCAGCATGTGCTGCTCCGATCATGAACGAATTAGTTGACAGCAGGCAATCGGGCCGCCGATCCTGCTCTTGACTCGCGACATCGAAATGTCGCTTCGCGAAAATGACAGGGAGATGGAGGATGACGACAGCCAATCGCCGCGAGATTCTGGGTGGTCTTGCTTTGGGGGCGGCCGGTGTGCTCGCTTCGGCAACCGGGGGCACGGCGTCTGCGGCGGAACCCGCCCACGCGTCCGGGCATGACGTCACGCCCGGAGCGAATGGCCAACCCTTCGTGCCGCACAAGACCGAAGAACCGATCGCCTTCAAATACTCGATGGATTCGACGGAAGCCAAAGTTACCTCCGGCGGCTGGGCGCGCGAAGCCACCACCCATCATTTCCCGATCTCGACCGGCATTGCCGGCGTCCATATGTACATGAATCCGGGCGGATCGCGTGAGCTGCATTGGCACGCGATCGCGGCCGAATGGGCCTATATTCTGGACGGACGCTGCCAGACCACGGTGATCGATCCGAATGGCTCAACCGAAATCCTGAATTTCGGGCCGGGCGATGTCTGGTTTTTCCCGCGTGGCCATGGCCATTCGATCCAGACGATCGGCACCGACCCCTGCCATTTCATCCTGTCCTTCGATAATGGCGGCTTCTCGGAGCATGGCACCTTCAGCATCACCGATTGGATCAGCCTGAGCGATCCCAAGATGCTGGCGCAGAATTTCGGCGTGCCGGCCTCGACCTTCGCGAATTTCCCGAAGGGCGAGACTTATATCAACCAGGGCAAGATACTGACGCCGGAGGCCGCGGCCGAGGTCAACGACATGGTCTCGCCCAACACCCATCGCTACAAGCTGATGCAGCAACGGCCGATCCGCGACTTCCCCGGTGGCTCGATCCATCTGGCCTCGGTCAATGAATTCCCGATGTCGACCACCATGAGCGGCGGCATCATGAAGCTGAAGCCCGGTGCGCTGCGCGAACTGCATTGGCACCCCAATGCCAATGAATGGCAATATTACGCTAAGGGTCATGCGCGGGTTACTTTGTTCGGCTCGGGCGGCCGCATGACCACGGCCGATTTCAGCCCCGGCGATGTCGCCTATATTCCGCAGGGCTATGGCCATTCGGTGCAGAATATCGGCACCGAGGAAACCGAGATCGTTCTGACCTTCGATAATGGACATTACCAGGAAATCTCGATTTCCGAGTGGATCGCGACCAGCCCGCCGCATCTGCTCGCCAATAATTTCGGCGTCGAGGAGGCAGTGTTCGCCAACTTCCCGAAGAAGACGGTCTATATCGCCAAAGGCTGATCGGCACCGACTCATCCTCTCCCGCTCAAGCGGGAGAGGATGACTGTTTCATTATTGTGACGCCGTGATCGGGTGGTTTTGTTCGTCGAGCATCGGCACGCCGTAATCGACCAGTATTTGCGTGATTTCCGCTTGATGGTGCTCGATCGCCTGATTGATGCGGCGGCGCCATTCCGGTTCATTGGCCCGCACGCCCATGGCGATGCGAAAATCGAGGCGGGTCGAACCCTCTTCGCTTTCGATGAACGCCATGTTCAACTTCAAGCCGTCATGCTTGATGAAATAGCCGGCGATCGGCCCCCAGAGCAGGCCGAGATCGAGCTTGCCGTCGATAATGTCCTGAATCATCGCCCGCGGCGGTGAATCAAAGCGCGTATCGACCGCCAGCGCGTAGGTCGTGACGTTTGCCATCAAATGATGCTTCAACAGCAGATCGGTCGGCGGCGTGGCCGCGACCAAGCCGATCCGCTTGTCGGCCAACGAGGGATCGGCGATCGACCGGGCGGCAATTCCGGCATCGGGGCGGCTCACGATCACATAGCCGGAATGGTAATAGGGGTTGGTGTTTTCCATGATCGAATCGCCCGACACCGTGCCCATGACCAGATCGCACTGGTGGGCGCCCAGCGTGTTGCGCACGAAGCCGACAACCTGCGGAAACCAGACATAGCTGACCGGCACGGCCAGATCCTGGCCGACCAATTGGGCGATCTTGTTCTCAAAACCCTCGCCCGCCTTGTTGGAAAACGGCAAGTTGCCGGGATCGGCGCAGACGCGCAGTTCGGTGCGCGCGACCATTTCCGCCGTCTGCGCCAGCGCCCGCGGCGCGACGAGCATCGCCAGCGCCAGGGCAGCGATCCGGGTGATCGCGTCGAAGGTCAGTCCCGCATTTCGGGGCATGGCCGAACTCTCCATGATTGGTGCCTTAAAGCGGCACCGCCCCGCCCCATGCACGACGGCATGAAGCGGGGCGGTGTGTCGTAGCACAACCTGCTATGCGCTAGGGCAGTGCGAAGACCGTCAGCACGCCACCCAGTTGGGTATAGTTCGCCAGGCTCTTATAGGCACCGACCGCACCCAGCCCGTCGGTGTCGTTGGTCAAGCCGGCCGCCATGCCGATGCCGGCCCAGCCGCCGACGCCGGACAACACGGCTATATATTGTTTGCCACCATGCTCGTAAGCCGTGACGTTGCCGATGATGCCGGACGGAGTCTTGAACTTGTACAGCTCCTTGCCGGTCTTCATATCGACGGCTTTGAGATAGCCCTCAAGCGTGCCGTAGAACACGACGTCGCCGGCCGTCGCCAGCGCCCCGGACCAGACCGAGAACGGCTCCTTATCCGTCCAGACGACCTTGCCGATGCCGGCATCGAACGCGATGAAATTGCCGAGATTGGTCTCGCCTTTTGGCGGGAACATCGACAATGTGGCGCCGACATAGGGTTGACCGGCGGTATAGGCCACTTTGAACGGCTCGTAATCCATGCAGACATGATTGGTCGGCACATAGAACAACCCGGTCTGCGGCGAGAATGAGGCCGGCTGTTCGTCTTTCGAACCGAGTGCCGCCGGGCAGATGCCCTTGGTATCGTGGTCGACACCGCCTGACTGCGTGCTGTATTGCGAGACGACTTCCGGCCGGCCGGTCTTCATATCGACATGGGTCGCCCAATTGACCGCCGGATCATATTTTTCAGCGACCAGCAATTCACCATTCGTCCGGTCGAGCGTGTAGGCGAAACCGTTCCGGTCGAAATGCACGAGCGCCTTGGTCGCCTTGCCCTTGACCGGGATATCGGCCAGAATCATCTCATTGACGCCGTCATAATCCCATTCGTCATGCGGCGTCATCTGATAGACCCATTTCGCCACACCGGTATCGGGATTGCGCGCGAACACGGTCATCGACCATTTATTGTCGCCCGGCCGCTGCGTCGGGTTCCAGGTGCTGGGATTGCCCGAGCCATAATAGACCAGGTTCAATTCCGGATCGTAGGAATACCAACCCCAGGTATCGCCGCCGCCGGTCTTCCACTGATCGCCTTCCCAGGTGCTGAGCGACGAGTTCTTGCCGACCGGCTTGCCCAAATTGGTCGTCTTGTCCGGATCGAACAGAATCTCATCGTCCGGCCCGACCGAATAGGCTTTCCAGGCCAATGAACCATCCTTGAGGTTGTAGGCGGTCAGGCGGCCCTGGACACCGAATTCGCCACCGCTGATGCCGACCAGAACCTTATCCTTCACGATCATCGGCGCGGCCGTCATGGTCTCGCCCTTCTTCGCGTCGCCATTGGCGACCTTCCAAAGCTCCTTGCCGGTCTTGGCATCGAGTGCCACGACATGGGCATCGGCCTGATTGAGGATGATCTTGCCGTCGCCGAACGCGACGCCGCGATTGACCGTATCGCAGCACATCACCGGAATGACTTCCGGATCCTGCTTCGGCTCATATTCCCAAATGACTTTGCCATTGTCGTTCAGATCGAGCGCAAAGACCTTGTTGGGAAATGGCGTGTGGACATACATGACGTCGCCGACAATGAGCGGCCCGCCCTCATGACCGCGCAGAACGCCGGTCGAGAATGTCCAGACCGGCCGCAGATCCTTGACGTTCGCCGCAGTGATCTGCTTCAGCGCACTATACCGATGATTAGCGTAATCACCGGTCGGCATCACCCACTGATTGGGGTCTTTCTGGAGTTTGAGCAGTTCATCATTCGCCAATGCTGGCCCGGCGAAGACGAGCGCCGCACAGGACGTCATCAAAAACTGTCTGATTCCCACGATTTTTCTCCCCATATCATCATTGCCCGAGCGGCACTTTGGTCGAACGACTCGGTTTCGGGTGTATCCGGTTATGCGGACCGATGAGTTTCGCAAACGATCACCCGACCGGGCTGGCAGGTCAATGCCAAGACGGCCCGCATGGTCTCAGACTTTAGTGCTGTATCAATCCGCAGCGCGGGCATGACCAATCGGCGGCGCGTCGATCATTTCGTGACTTATCTTTTTTTCTCAACATGTTGCCGCGTCGCATCGAGTAGCATTGCGATGCAATATATTATTACCGTGCGCGCACGAACTGCTTGCGCGGTCGCGTCCGGCAAGGTGGAATGCGGCCGATCAAGGCTCAAGCAGGAAGATCGACCATGGATGTACGTGCCGCCGTAGCCCTCGCAGCCGGCAAGCCGCTGAGTATCGAAACCGTTCAGCTCGCCGGTCCGCGCGCGGGCGAAGTGCTGGTCGAAATCAAGGCCACCGGGATTTGCCATACCGACAAATTCACCCTCTCGGGCGAAGATCCCGAGGGGATGTTCCCGGCCATCCTGGGTCATGAAGGTGCCGGCATCGTCGTCGAGACCGGTCCCGGCGTCACCTCACTCAAGGCCGGCGATCATGTCATTCCGCTCTACACGCCGGAATGCCGCGAGTGCGAATACTGCCTTAGCCGCAAGACCAATCTGTGCCAGAAGATCCGCACGACTCAAGGGCGCGGTGTGATGCCCGACGGCACCAGCCGCTTTTCACTCGATGGCAAGCCAGTGCTGCATTACATGGGCTGCTCGACCTTCGCCAATTACACGGTGCTGCCTGAAATCGCGCTGGCCAAGATCCGGCCGGACGCGCCGTTCGACAAGGTCTGCTATATCGGCTGCGGCGTCACCACCGGGATCGGCGCGGTACTGTTCACGGCGCGGGTCGAGGTCGGTGCCACGGTCGTCGTGTTCGGTCTGGGCGGCATCGGGCTCAACGTCATCCAG
>JBAVTK010000279.1:0-6156 GCA_049696095.1 Aliidongia sp.
GGTCTCGACCCTGGCATGGCCTGGCGGTGAAGTTCGGTTCGTCGCCACCGCGGCCGGCCGGCTGGTTGCGGCCGCGCTTGCCGCCGGCCCGGTCGCGGCATGACGGCTTCCGACAAGGCGCCGGTCGGAAGGCGGGTAAAGGAGCGGTTCGTCTTGCTGCCGCACTGGCTGCTGCGCTCGCCGGCATGGAAAACGCTCGCGCCCGATGCCAAGGCCGTCTTGCTGGATATCTGGTTGCGGCACGATGGCGCGAACAACGGGATGATCGGCTATGCGATCCGGGACGCCGAAGAGATCGCCCTGTCCAAGGACAAAGCCGCCCGCGCCATCGCGCAGTTGGTCGAGCGCGGCTTTCTGCGGGTCCGAGGCGTGTCGAACTTCCAACTCAAGACCAAGCAGGCGCGCACCTGGGAATTGACAGCCGAGCGGTGCGGCGACACGCCCGCTGCCAAGGATTTCATGAAGTGGGTTTCGGGCGAAAAATCCATTTCACGGTCGCACCAGTGCGACACACGGTCTCACCAGTGCGACAGATCGGGACCGAACGAAACGAAATTACCTGTTTCAGTCGCACCAGTGCGACCGTCACCCCCTAAATCACCGGATTCACGGTCGCACCAGTGCGACACTTATAATATACCATACCCCCTTGCTTGCGATGGGGTTGCGCCCGGTCCATTCGAGACCGAAACCACCCCACCACCACCAACGGAAGTTGCCACCGATCCGGCGCCGGACAGCATGGAATCCGGTGTCGTCGTGCTGTTCAAGCGTGATCGGCACCAGAAACAGGAGCGGGAAAAAAATTCGGCGCAAATTGACCTTGAAGATTTTCTTGGTTGCCCGGTTCCGCTGAACCCGATCGCGGATATTCGCCACCGGCTGGATTGCCACCTGGATAAGGCGCCGCGCGGTGAGCAAGCCAGGATCGCCAGGGCGCTGGGCATCACCCCTTCGGCGCTGGCGAACTTCAAGGCCGGTCGAGACAGCCTCAATCCGAACGCCACGCGATTGCTGCGCCAAATTCTGGGGATCGCGTCATGACCAAGCCGGCCCGGACAACGCAGCCGGCCGATACAGGGTCGCGGACGGCCGGCGCCAAGGTGGTCATCGGCGATTGGAAGATCCTACATCACGGCCTTTGGCACCGGCTGCCGCCCCGCCCGCTCCCCGCCGATTACCGACCGGCCGAACAAATCGAGATGTTCCGGTCGGGCTCGCTCGGCAGAAAACCGAGGCGACAGCCATGAGCGCGCAATCGGCCCGTCAACGGATCATCGAAATCATGCTCGATTATGACCCGAGCGACTGGCCCGTGATCACGGCCGATCTGGGCAAGGAAGCCGCGCGCGCCGTCTATGAGCTTCGTGATAGCGCCATCCGTCACGCCCGGTCGCTCATGCCTGACAAGACCACTACTGGGGCGGCCGATGAAATCTCGACGGCGCTGGCGCGGTATCTGGCGTCCGGATGGCGGCACAATCAGAATGTCGACCACATTACGGACGCCGATCCGAAGAAGCGCGCTGTTCACCGCATCGCGAAGCTGAACAACGGCCGGCCGATCAGAAGTCGGCAAATCTTCAACGTGCTTCGGGACAATCGCTCCGGCTACAGAATGCAATAAATCGCCGTTGTGATTGCATAATACGCCTCATATCTTGAACATGAAGCGATCGAGATCTTGAGTCTCACCCCCCAGAAGCCGACTGGTTCAAGGTTCCAGGTCAAACACCAGAGGTACGTCCAGATGGTAGCTCGCACAAAGGGGCTGGCCCGGAATTTGACTGCGAACGCCAGCTATCGTGATAGCCATCTTTCAAATCTTCAGGTCCGCGTCGGAGAAATCGAAGACGCAGCCCTGGCCGAGCTGATCGCCGATCGCGAACAGCGGCGCCGGGAAAAGGCCGCGTGGCGCGAGGAATTGGCCCGCCGTCGCGCCGGCCGGCCGTAGGAGAAAAGCGAATGGAATTGTCACGCCGCGACGAACTACTGGCCCGCATCAAAGTGCGAAAGCCAGATGACCAGCCGATTGCCGAACCGGAACCCGCTGCACAGCCGGCCCAGCCTGAACCCCATGAGGAACCCGAAATCATGACGACGCAGACCACGCAAGCTGCCCAGCCGGCCCAGCCCACCGCAGACGAGATCGCCGCCGCGGATCGGCGCGAGATGCGCAGCATGGTTCGGTCTTTGACCAAACAGGAGTTCAATGCCACCCAAGCGCTGATCGCGCGCGGTCACTTGCCCACGCTCCAAGACATCAAAGACATCAAGGCCCGCGGCGCCGCCGGCCAGCTATAAGGGGCGCAGTGATGCTAACCGCCGAACAGATTGCGACGCTCGAAGATCTTGTCGATCACGACCTGAGAAACACCGCTCACGCCGCATACGCCGCAGCCACCCAGCGCCAAGCCGGCCTACAGCCTTTGATCGCCGAAGCCGAAGCAAAACTCAAGGCCGCCACCGCCGCCCGCACGGCGCTGCTGTCGCGCGCAGCCGGCGGCGGGATCGTCGAGGCGCAGGAATCGGCCGATGCCGAGCGGACCATGCGTGAAGCCGCGGATCGGGTCACGTTTGCTAAGGACTCGGCCCCGCATATCGCGGAAGAAGTCAGGCGACTCCACGACGAATTGACCAAGGCGAGCCGCGACAGCTATTTGCCGGTGATCCGGCACGGCGCCAAGCTGCGCCTTGAAGCCGCCGCCCGCCTCGATCGTGCCAGAGCAGATCTTGCCGAAGCCGAAGCCGCCTATGACGCAGCCTCCGATATCGTCGCGTACGGCGACCAGCGCTACAGATCCAGCGCTTACCTCGTGCCAGGGACAGTTCAGATTCCCCCGCACCAGCAGAAGACAACCTATCTCCTCCGGCACGGTGCCGCTGCCGAGGCCGCGTTGTGGCGCTCATCCCGCATCGAAGTGGAGTGACGGCATGGCGCGGCATTGTTCGATCTGCATTCACCCCGAGCGCGACGTTATCGAGGCGGCGCTAATGGGGGCCGGCAGCATCCTTGCGCAGATCGGCATCCAGTACGGAGTGACGGTTTCGTCACTTGGTAGGCACCGCGATAGGCACATTCCTGCCGCGATGGTCAAGCACGCCGAAATTCTCGACGAGCTGCGGGCCGAACAACTGGTTGCCAGGGCCACGGAAATGTTCCGCGCGATCCAAACCCAGATCCCGGTCGCGGCCAAGGCCGGCGATCACAAGGCGGTGGCGATGCTGGCCGGCCAAGGCACCAAGATTTGCCAACTGCTGATGAAGCGCTTCGATCAGATGCCGCCCGAGCGGTCGGTCAACATCGTGGCGTCGGTCGAGTGGAAGGGTATCCAAGACGCCATCTTGCGCGCGCTCGATCCGTTCCCTGAAGCCAAGCGCGCCGTGGCAACCGCCCTTGCGAGCCGGTCGTAATGGACGCGGCCGAAGAGATGCGGGCCGGCCTGCTCGAAGCCGTAGATCCGGTCGCCTATGGCGCAAGCCGGCTGAGCTTCATCGCCGATGAATGGCAAGCTCGGTTCCTGAGATCGACCGCCCCCGAAATCTCGGTGTGTTGCTCCCGCCAATCCGGCAAAAGCAGCACCGCAGCCGTGAAAGCGGTTCATGTCGCGAAGCACAAGCCCGACGCCCTGGTGCTCATTATCAGCCCGACGCAGCGCCAAAGCGGTCTGCTACTGCGCAAGGCGCGCGGGCTGCTGCGGAAAGCCGGCGCCGATGGCGAACTGAATAGCGACTCCGCGACCACGATCGAATTGCCGAACCGGTCGCTGATTGTCTCGCTTCCAGGCAACGACGATAGCATTCGCGGATATTCCGCGCCGGACTTGATAATTGAAGATGAGGCTGCATTCACAACTGACGCTACGCACGATGCCCTTGTGCCCATGCTCGCGGTAAGCCAGGGCCAGCTATGCCTTCTATCCACACCGCAAGGCCGGGCCGGACACTTCTTCCAAGCCCACTGTGGCGAGGATACCGATTACGAGCGCATCACCGTCACGGCATTCGATTGCCCCCGCATTTCGCGCGATTGGCTTGAGAAGCAGAGGCGGAAAAACCCGGCCCGTTTCAGCCGAGAATTCATGTGCCAGTTTTTGGAGAGTGATAGCCAATTCTTCACTTATGCCGAGATAGAAGCCTTTTTCGACACCAGTCTTCGCCCCCTATTTCCAGATTTGTTCCATGCCAGCAAAGTCGCGTGACTCCATGATAGATCACACTTTCGAGACCATACCGGCCCGGCCGGTCGGGTTCATCGTCTCAGCCGATTTAGGGAAGCTGCGCGACTGGACCGCAATATCAATCGTGACCCGGAGCGTCGGCTACCAGGTCCACAAAGAGAAGGCTTACCTCGAACCGTTTGCAAAGGAACGAGACCGAAAGCGATTTTTAGAACACGGCATTACGCACCTGGAGCGGCCGGCCCTCGGCACGCCCTATCCCGATGTGGTGCGCCGGCTTTGCGTGCTGATGGACGATCTGCCCATGATGCCGGAGCAACCCGAACTGGTCATCGACGAAACGGGCGTGGGGGTGCCGATCGTCGATCTATGCCGCAGCGCCGGTCTTCGGCCTGTCGCCATGACAATCACGGGCGGCAAGAATGTTGTCACTCATTCGAGCCGGCGGCTTTCCGTGCCGAAGCGGGATTTGGCAGAAAATGTGAAAGCGTTGATTCAGGACGGCCGGCTGAAGTTCGCCAACGGCTTGGAATTGGCCGCAATTGCGAGGCAGGAACTCGCGGCGTTCGGCCGAAAAATCGCCGACAACGGCCATGAAACGTTTGATGGTGTTGGTGAGCACGACGACATCGTTATGAGCATCGCAATGGGCGTTTGGCGATCGGAACACAAGCCCGAACCGATTCGCGGCGCCGACATAAACGTGTTCGACCACCTATGAAACGGCTTGATATAAGACTTAAACGGTCGTATAGCTTCTACATCGGTTCGGTAGGAGCATCGATTATGGCAACGGCAGTCGCATATATCCGGGTTTCGACACAGGGGCAGGGCCGGAGCGGGCTGGGGATCGAGGCGCAAAGGCAAGCGATTGCCGCCTTCTGTCAAGCGAATGGCATAGACTTGGTTGCCGAGCATGTCGAGACCGAATCCGGCAAGGGTGCGGACGCGATCGACCGGCGCCCGGTGTTGGCCGCGGCCTTGGCCGATGCCCGCCGGAACAAGTCGCAGATCATCGTCGCCAAACTCGACCGGCTGTCGCGCGACGTGGCGTTCATTTCCGGGCTCATGGCCCACCGGGTGCCGTTCGTCGTTGCCGAGCTTGGCGCCGATGCCGACCCGTTCATGCTTCACCTGTATGCCGCCCTGGCAGAGAAGGAACGCTCCCTGATATCCGGCCGCACCAAGGCCGCCTTGGCTGCCAAGAAGGCGCAGGGCGCCGTGCTGGGCAATCGGACGAACCTCGCTGAAGCGCGGGCCGCCGGCATCGCCACGGTCAAGGCCAAGGCCGATCAGTTCGCGGCCAATGTGCTGCCGCTGGTCGAAACCATCCGGTCATCGGGTGTCACGACGCTGCCCGCCATCGCGGACGCGCTGAACGCCCGCGGTATCCGCACCGCGCGCGGCGGGCAGTGGTATGCCACGACCGTCAAGAACTTGCTGGGCCGGGCCGCCGCCTGATCCTGCACCGCACCACCGCGGCGGCGGGCGCCTGATAGGCACCTGCCTCCCGGCACTATCCATTCACCAGCCCGCCCGGCACCAGTCGAGGCGGGCTTTTCATTTCAGTTTCCGCCCGATACCGGGCGGCCGGGGTAATTCCGCAAGTGCCCGGTGGGGAAAAACACGTGACCGCCGGCGGGGCTAATCCTTGCGGCCCGCGGCCGGCAAACTCTTTTCAGGAGACCAGATGATGATCGATCCCGCCCTGTTGGCCGCGATAGCCGGCCCCGATACGTCCCGCTTCGCCGCGGCCATGGCGCCCGATCCGACCGTCACGGCCTTCTGCGCCGACATGCAGAGATTCGCCGCGGCGATGCCCGACTTTGCGGCGATCGCCCGCATGTTCCCACCGATGCCGACCCTGCCCGAGCCGGTCACGATCAAAGGGCCATGGCCGGTGCGCCACAGCGGCGCGCCGGTCGTGATCGCGATCGAGATTGTGTGATGAACCTGGTCGAGCTTGCCGCCAAGC
>JBAVTK010000280.1:0-5657 GCA_049696095.1 Aliidongia sp.
CCGACCTGGCAGCAGGACAACCCGTCGGATTATTCGATCCTGGGCATCGCGCTGACCTCGGATTCCCAGCCGCTGACCAAGATCGACGCCGCGGCCGAGACTTTGATCGTGCGGCGCGCCTCGCTCATTCCCGGCGTGCGGCGGACCTTTGATTGGTCGCGCCAATCCCCGGCGGTCAAGGTGCTGGTCAATCCGGCCGCGCTCGCCGCGCGCGGCCTGTCGCTGGAGGATCTGCGCGGTGCGGTCAGCACCGCCAGCGTCGAGAAACCCAAGGGCAATCTCGATTCCGGCCGTTTCGGGTCGAGCATCGATGCCAATGATCAATTGTTCGATGCCGCGGGATTCCGTCAGGTTGTCGTCGCCTGGCGCAATGGCGCGCCGGTCCGGCTGGGCGATGTCGCGACGGTGGTGGACGGGCCGGAGAACGAGGATACCGCCGGTTGGTTCAACGGCCGGCACACGATCGCCTTCGGCTATCGGCGTGTCGCCAGCGCCAATATCGTGCAATCGATCGCCGAGATCAAACAGCGGCTGCCGGAAATCGAGGCGCAGTTGCCGGCCGGGGTCAAGGTCAATATCGCGCTCGATCGGTCGATCAGCATCAGTGCCGCGATCCGCGAGGTCGAGCGGACGCTGGGCTTCACCGTGCTGCTGGTTGTCGCGGTCATCTTCCTGTTCCTGCGCAGCGCCAGTGCGACGCTGATTCCGGCGATCGCGATCCCGGTTTCGCTGGCCGCAACCTGCCTCGTCATGTTCGCGCTGGGCTATTCGCTCGACAATCTGTCGCTGATGGCGCTCACCATCTCGGTCGGTTTCGTGGTCGATGATGCGATCGTGGTGATCGAGAACATCGTGCGCCATGTCGAAGGCGGGCTTTCGGCGCGTGAGGCCGCCTATATCGGCGTGCGCCAAGTCGGTTTCACCATCATCTCGATCACGCTGTCGCTGATCGCCGTGTTCATTCCGGTGCTGCTGATGGGCGGTGTGATCGGTCGGCTGTTCCGCGAATTCGGCGTGACGATCAGCACCGCTTTGGTGATTTCCGCGGCCGTGTCGCTGTTCATCACGCCGATGATGTGCGCCCGCTTCCTGCGTACTCATCGCCCGCAGGAGCATGCCGCGCGGGCCGGGCGGGTGATGGATGCGGTGCTGGGCCTCTACGCGCGCACGCTCGATTGGGGGCTCCGGCACCGGACGTCGGTGCTGCTGGTGTTCTTCCTGACGCTCGGTCTCACGGTCTATCTCTATGTGTCGATGCCGAAAGGATTCTTTCCGCCGCAGGATGTCGGCCGGGTCGATGCCTCGCTGATCATTCGGCCGGATCTGTCGCTGCGCGGCGGCAGCGAGATCGTGGTCGGCGTCGCCCACGCGCTGCAAGCCGATCCCGACGTGGTGAGCGTGCTGTTTTTCGGCAGCAATTTCAGCATCGTCCAACTGGTGCCGCCGGAGCGGCGCCATGGCAGCCTCGATGACATTCTAGCCCGGCTGCGCAAATCGACCGGTGCCGTCCCCGGCGCCACTGTCTATCTCCAGCCTGAGCGCGAACTGGTCGTGGCCGGCGGCTTCAATGGCGGGCACGGCGAATTTCAATATACGCTGAGCGATGCCAATCGAGACGAACTCAATCGCTGGGAACCGCAACTCGAACAGGCGCTGGCCGCCTTGCCGGGCCTGCGCGATGTCGCGGCCGATGACGTCAATTACGGCACCGATATCCATCTCGATATCGACCGGGACCGGGCAGCGCGGATGGGGGTGGCGATCGAGACGATCGACGACACGCTGTTCGACGCGTTTGGCCGTCGGCGCATCCGCGAGATCTTCACCGATGCCCAGCAATATTACGTGACGCTTCAGGCCGATGATGATTTCCGGCTCGATGAGCGCTCGCTCGATCAGCTCTACGTCAATGGCCAGGGCGGCAATCTGGTGCCGATCAGTGCCTTTGCCACGGCACGCCTGGTCCGCACGCCGCTGGTCGTGAAGCACAAGGGCGGGCTGCCGGTCGTGGCGATCAGCTTCAACCTCGAACCGGGCGTCTCGCTCGGCGTCGCGGTCGAGCGCATTCACGAGATGGAACAGCGTATGGCGAAGCCAATCACCGTGCAGAGCGCGTTTGAAGGCACGGCCGGCGAGTTCGAGCGCTCGCTCGCCTCGCAGCCTTGGCTGATCGGTGCTGCCTTGCTTGTGGTCTATATCGTGCTTGGCATGCTCTATGAGAGCTTGCTGCACCCGATCACCATTCTCTCGACCCTGCCCTCGGCCGGGATCGGTGCGTTACTGCTGCTGCGCGCGAACGGCCTCGATCTCAGCGTGATCGCGCTCATCGGCATCCTTTTGCTGATCGGCATCGTCAAGAAGAACGGCATCATGATGGTCGATTTCGCGCTCCAGGCCGAGCGGGAACACGGGTTGGCGCCGCTGGCCGCGATCCGCGAAGCCTGCCTCATCCGGTTCCGGCCGATCCTGATGACCACGCTCGCCGCCCTGGTCGGTGCCTTGCCGCTGGCGCTCGGCAGCGGGCCGGGCTTCGAGCTGCGCCGGCCGCTCGGCATCGCCATCGTCGGCGGGCTGATCCTCAGTCAGATCTTGACGCTCTACACCACGCCGGTGATCTATCTGGTCATCGGCGATCTTGGTCGCCGGGTCCATGCTTGGCGGCTTGCGCTCTTCGGCTCCAAGCCGCGCGCCACCCCTCACGAGTACCCCGATCATGCCCGATAGCGCGCCGTTCACCTTCACCATTTGCGGCATCGACGAATTGTCGGAACACAGTGCCGCCGGCATCACTCATGTGCTGTCGATCCTCGATCCCGGCCATCCGGCGCTCGACGCCTTTGGCGCCTATGGCGAGCATGCCCGGCTGGAGCTGCGCTTCCATGACTCGATCGACCCGCGGCCGGAGCAGGAGATGCCGCAGCAGCAGCATGTCGAGGCCCTGCTGGCTTTCGGTCGGGCGATGATGGCCGAGCCGGGCGAGAAGCGCCTGCTGGTGCATTGCCATGCCGGCGTGTCGCGCTCGACCGCCTCGACCGTGCTGCTGCTGGCCCAGGCCGCGCCCGAGCGCCCGGCCGAGGCGATCATGGCGGCGGTCGCCGGCCACCGCGAGAAAGCCTGGCCCAATCTGCGCATGATCGAGATCGGCGACGCCTTGCTCGGCCGCGACGGCAGCCTGATCCGCGCCGTCCGCGCGCGCCACCGCGAAGTGGCGCTGAGATTGCCCCATCTGGTCCAGTTCATGGCCGGCGTCGGACGCGAGCGCGAGGTGGCGGAGTTTTTGTGAGTGGGCGACGTGATTTCCAACTCGCCAGACGGTGCGGTATATGACGCGGATCATGGCTGGTGAGTGATGATGAAAAAGGAAATCGACGTATTTGAAACGACGGCACGCCAGGTACCGGCGATGCTTGTCCGCCTTGGTATTGCCGCCCAGCAGCGTGTTACCGTCATCGTCGAGCCCGATGATTGGATTCAAAAGGCCCGACAAGCCTCGCGCCCTTTGGTGGTTGCGGCCGGACTAAGCGATGAGGATATTGACCAGCTGATCAAGCAGGCTCAGGAAGAAGTTGCGCCGTATCTCGAATGATGAGGGTGGTTGTCGACACCAGTGTCATCGTAAGCGCGGCGCTGAAAGCATAGTCCTTGCCGCGAATTGCCTTAAGTTGGGTACAAATATACTTGTTTTAGTTTTGGTATGTGAGGTATCATCTGTTTCGTTCCACGATCTGGAATTTGATCGCGCTCCGCGTCGGTATCGGGAATCTGGCCGGTGTACACCATATGATGGATGCTTGTAGCTATGCCTAAACTAGCCGACAACCTCGTCAAATGTGTATTCTACTTGTACTCGCACAATCCGGAAACCGGCAAGCTGTCTGAGTTGAAGGGTACCGGCTTTCTCGTGGCGCGCCAGTCTTCCATATTGCCATACACGTGGCACGTCTATGCCGTTTCTAATCGTCATGTTGTTGGTAATCATGGGGGGTCTTCGCTTAGAATTAACACCAAAAACGGATCAATTCGTTTTATCGAGTATGAACCAACTGATTGGACGTGGTCAGATACTTCTGATCTTGCGATAATAGATGTAACGGATCAATTGGATTTAAATCTTACAACCGGAATTTGGAGTGACGAAATTTCATGGGTGGATGAAATAAATTTTGTACCGGAACAACATAGATCCGGATACGGAATTGGAGTAGGTGATAATACAATTATGCTTGGCCTTTTTGCCAACCATTCTAATGCACCTATAAATATGCCGGTCGGTCGATTTGGTAATGTTGCTGCAATTCCAAACGAATCAAATCCTGTTCGATTAACACCGGTTGATTTGTTTGCTGGGCCGGCATATCTTAACGATATTAGATCAAGGACGGGGTTTTCTGGTTCTCCGGTATGGGTTTGGCGAACTCCATCAGATGATATGGATGCGCATAAGAACGCTCAAGGTATTTGGCCGAGTATTTTTCCCCCACAATCTTCTTCATTTCTTGCATTGATTGGCATTCATAGGGGTCAATTTCCCGATTTAGTGCAAATTAGATTATCGGACACAGGGCGTTATCATGATGCCGAAATTCCTAGTTCAATGACCGTTGTTGTCCCTGCTTGGGAAATTACGAACCTAATGAACAAAACAGCATTAATACAAATAGCTGCGCAGAGAGATCAAAGACCGGAAAGAATAACCTATTCAGAAACAATTTCTTCCATCATGCGGGCGCAAGAAGGACGAATAACAGGAAGCATTGCTTAGAATTTATGCAGGACATCCTCGTGTCGCTGATCCATTATCTTACGCGGCACAATAGAGCCAAGTCCGCGAGCAACAACCTTAAAACGCCCCATCGGCGTTTTAGCGTGATCCGCCTTTATTGCGGCCTCGACGGTGACGCTGTCGGCGGTTTCAGTTATTCGACGTCGTGCCATTCTTTCCCGTCAGATCCTTATACGTTAGATGCTTGCCTGAAACCGATGATACCACAGTCCGAAACCAACCACTATTCTTGTCGTTGCGCTCATTGAAGCGGAACGCTTGTGGCGATCACAACGGTGATAAATTTCTTGAATTGACCGTAAATGGTTAGGCGGATTTGATTGTTTTCGGCGACGTCGACTTACTGGTCCTCAATCCGTTCCGGGGCGCTCCGATCGTCTCTCCCGCGGTGTTTGTCCTACGGCGTTCACACATTTCTCCAACATAGACCACGACGGTCAACAACATTCGTCATGGCCGGGCTTGTCCCGGCCACCCACGTCGAGAAGCTTGATGCGGTTGCTTCACGCAAATGCGGCGTCGGCCCGACGTGGGTCCCCGGGGCACGCCCGGGGATGACGGAAAAAGGGAAGCCAACAGGAAATACCACAGTGAAATGTGTGAACGCCGTAGGTGTTTGTCAGGGAGTGATCCGGTAACCAACCTGTCCACGCGCACCGCGCTCGAAACCCCTTGCCGCCTGGCCCGTGCCCTTGGCATTGTGCCGCCTCCCATTGCCGCGCCGGACCCAGCCTTCATGACCATCCTGTCGAGTGCCGTCGATCCCCGTTCCGAGGCGTTCCGGGGCAATGCCGAAGCCATGGCGGCGCTGGTCGCCGATTTGCGGGCTGAGGTCGATCGGGTTCGGCTCGGCGGTGGCGAGGCGGCGCGGGCC
>JBAVTK010000281.1:0-2657 GCA_049696095.1 Aliidongia sp.
TGCCGAGCTGGACCAGGCCAAGGCGGCAATCGCCCGGATGCGCCTGCCGCTGATGGCGGTGCGCACGCGCCGCTTTGCGCCCGATGCGCAGGGTCCGCGCGTCGATATGCGCGCGACGTTGCGCGCCGGCCTGCGCAATGGCGGCGGCACGATCTGGCTCCGGCGCAGTCGGCCCAAGACCCGCCATCCGCCTTTGGTCATCCTGTGCGACATTTCCGGCTCGATGAGCCGCTATAGCCGGATCTTTCTGCATTTCATGCATGCCGTCACCAACGACCGCGACCGGGTTCACACCTTTCTGTTCGGCACGCGCCTGACCAATATCACGCGCTATCTGCGCCACAAGGATGTCGATCTGGCGCTCGATCGGATCACCGAGGCGGTCGAGGATTGGTCGGGCGGTACACGAATCGGCGATTGCCTGGCGGAATTCAACCGGCTCTGGTCGCGCCGGGTGCTGAGCCAGGGTGCCCTCGTGCTGTTCATCTCCGACGGGCTCGATCGCGCGGGCGGCGAAGGGTTGGGCCTGGTGATGGAGCGGCTGCACAAATCCTGCCGCCGGCTGATCTGGCTCAATCCCCTGTTGCGCTGGGACGGTTTCGAGCCCAAATCACTGGGCATGAAGGCGATCCTGCCGCATGTCGATGAACTCCGGCCGATCCATAGTCTGGAGTCCCTGGAGGACCTGACCCGCGCCTTGCAGCGTCCCGCGACCCGCCGCCGCGAGGCCGCCGCCCAATGGAGAGTTGCGTCATGAGCGACACCGAAGCCGTGCTCGAACAAGCGCTGGCCTGGCACCGCGCCGGCCAGGGAGTCGCGCTCGCCACGGTCGTCACGACCTGGGGCTCGTCGCCCCGTCCGGTCGGCTCCAAGCTCGCCGCCGACGAGAGCGGCCGCTTCGCCGGCTCGGTCTCGGGCGGCTGTGTCGAAGGGGCGGTGATCGAGAGCGCGCAAGAGGTGATCCGTACCGGTACACCCAAGCTGCTCGATTTCGGTGTGACTGACGAACAGGCCTGGGAGGTCGGCCTCGCCTGCGGCGGCAAGGTACAAATCTTCGTCGAGCGCCTGTCGTGACCCCGGCGCTGCTCGAACAACTGCTGGCGGCCCGCCGGCAGGGCCGGGCGCTGGCGCTCGCCACGCTCCTTCCGGCCGGCAGCCAGTCGCTGATCGATGCCGAGACGGCCGAAGGTACTCTGGCGCTCGCCGACGATGATCTCGCCCGCATCCGCGCGGCGATCGCCGACGATGCCAGCCGCACCATCGAAACCGGCCTGGGTTCGGTCTTCGTCGAGGTCTGGAACCCGCCGCTGCGGCTGATCCTGGTCGGCGCGGTCCATATCGGCCAGGCCTTGGCCCTGATGGCCGCGTTAGGCGGCTACCGGGTCACGGTGGTCGACCCGCGCGCGGGATTCGCGGCACCCGATCGCTTTCCCGGTGTCGAAATCCTCGCCGAATGGCCGGACGAGGTATTGCCCGGCTTGCGGCCGGATCGACGCACGGCGATCGTCACGCTGAGCCATGATCCGAAGATCGATGATCCGGCGCTGGCCGCTGCCGTGCAGTCGCAAGCGTTCTATATCGGCGCGCTCGGGTCGCGGCGCACCCATGGCAAACGACTCGAGCGCCTGGCCGTCGCCGGCTTCGGCCCGGCCGACCTTGCCCGCATTCACGGGCCGGTCGGTCTGGCGATCGGCGCGCTCACCCCAGCCGAGATCGCCATCTCGATCCTGGCCGAGATCACCGCCGTGCTGCATCGCGCGAGCCTCGCAATCCGGCCGGGGGATGCGGCGTGATCTTCGGGCCGGTCGCGACCGATCAGGCCCTGCGGGCAATCCTCGCTCATGCCGTCCGCTTGCCGGATCGGGTCTTGCGCAAGGGCCGCAGCTTGAGCGAGGCCGATCTTGCCGCCCTCGCCGCCGCCGGGATCGGCGAGGTGATCGCGGCTCGGCTCGAACGCGGCGATGTGCCGGAGGATCAGGCGGCGAGCCGGGCCGCCGCCTGCCTCGTTGGCGAGGGCATCAGCGCCGGCGATGCCGTGACCGGCCGGGTCAATCTGTTCGCCGAGCGGCATGGTCTGCTGGTGCTCGACCCGGCGCTGATCGATCGGGTGAACGAGGTCGATGAGGCGATCACGCTGGCCACACTCGCCGCTTACGCGCCCGTGGCACCGCGCCAAATGATCGCCACCGTCAAGATCATCCCGTTCGCCGTCCGTGACAAGACGCTGGAACGATGGGAAGGCCAGGCCCCGCCCTTGCGCGTCGCACCGTTCCGGGGCCGTCCGGTCGGGCTGATCCAGACCAGGTTGCCGGGCTTGAAGGAGAGCGTGCTCGACAAAACCGCCGAGGTGACCCGCGCGCGGCTGGAAGCACTCGACTCGGTCTTGTTGGCCGAGCACCGCGTCGCTCATCAAGGCGAGGCGGTGACCGAGGCGATCCGTCTGATGCTCGATCGCGGCGCGGCCTTGGTGCTGATCGCCGGCGCGTCGGCCATCGTCGATCGACGCGACGTCATTCCGGCCGGCATCACGGCGGCCGGGGGCCGGATCGACTATTTCGGCATGCCGGTCGATCCCGGCAATCTGATGCTGATCGGCCATATCGGCGAGGTTCCGGTACTCGGGCTGCCGGGCTGCGCGCGCTCGCCCCGCCTGAACG
>JBAVTK010000282.1:0-7857 GCA_049696095.1 Aliidongia sp.
CCCCTGCTCTGGCCGGCGGCCTGCGCCACCAGGATTGGATCGGTCGGTTGGTGGGCAAAGGCGTTATCGAGCAGCGTCGCCATCAGATTGTCGCGCGCGAAACCGGATTGCCCCCCCATCACCACGGCGAACAGCCGATGATTGTTGCGCACCGCGGAGGAGGCGAGATTGAAGCCCGATGCGGCGGTAAAGCCGGTCTTCAAGCCGTCCATGCCGGCATAGCGGTACATCAAATGATTGTGACCGACGATCTGCCGGCCGCGGAAGGAAAATTCCCGCGTCGAAAATAACGCATATTGGTTCGGGAAGTCCTGATAGAGCGCCATGGCCAGCTTGACGAGGTCGCGCGCGGTAGTGACTTGGTCCTCATCGGGCAAGCCGGCGGCGTTCTTGAAGGTCGTGCTGGTCATGCCAAGCTCATGCGCCTTCGCCGTCATCAACCGGGCGAAGGCCGTTTCCGACCCGCCGAGCGCTTCACCGGCGACGGTGGCTGCGTCATTGGCCGACAGCACGATCATGCCGAGCACGCAATCGCGAACCGAGATGGTATCGCCGGCGGCAACGCCGAGCTTGGTCGGCATCTTTTCCGCGGCCCAACTTGACACCGTCAGGTGCTGATCCCATTTCAGCCGGCCATTTTGCAATGCTTCGAACGTCAAATAAAGTGTCATCATCTTGGTCAGCGAAGCAGGATAGTTCTCCTGATCGGCATTGACCTCGTTGAGAACCTCACCGGTTCCGGCATCGACGACGACCGAGGCATAGCCTGCGAATGCGGGGCGGGTACTTGAAAATGCCGTGATCAGCAAAATTGCGGCAATGACCAGACCCCCTCGCCATGACCCGATAGCACTCGTCAAAGCCATTCCCCCCCGGTCCTCAGAAATTCATGAGAGTTAAGCGTGAAAAACCTTAAGAAATTGATGATTCATTGTCTATGAAATTCTTTGGTGTGAGCGATGCCATGATCGGCTTGCTTGAACGGGTGCGGCATCTCGCGACGCGACATGGCCGCGCCGCGCATCGTAAAATCAGTGCGCCACCCGCGCTCCTCTGGTGCCGGATTCTTTTGTGCGGTGCACAAAACGGCTTGACGATGCGGCGGGAAGAGCATATTAACGCATGATATGCTGCAATGCAGCAAAGAAATTTCCCCGACAGTGGAAGCAAAGCAAAGGTGCCATAATGGATGAATTGCCCGAAAAGTCGGCACTTCCCGCCACGAAGCGCGTGCCGCGCAAGCTTACCGCCGTAGAAGCGCCGGATCCGGTCGAGCCCATCGCCGCGGCTTGCGATCGCGTCGAACCGGAAGTCCCGCCGCAACCGCCGCACCCGATAGTTTCAGAGGTGAGTCAGATGACCGCAACACCGATTTTCAAGGGTTATGACGAAATCGCCGCTTTCGGCAAAGCTAATGTCGATGCGCTGATTCAGGCGAACACCGTCTTTACGCAAGGGGTCGAGGCGATCTCCAAGGAGGTGCTGAGCCTGACCCAATCGCAGTTCGAGAATGCGGCGGCCGGCGCCAAGGCGATTTTCGCGGCGCGCACGATGAAGGATTTCTTCGAACTGAATGCCGGCTTCACCAAGAGTCACTTCGACAGCCTGGTCGCCAATTCGACCCGGCTCGGCGAGCTGGGGGCCAAGGTGGCCACCGACACGCTCGCGCCGATCAGCGCGCGCGTCACCTCGGTGGTTGAGAAGGCCGCCAAGCCGGCCGCTTGATCTGATCTGGCTGTTGCCATTGCCGGCCCGGTGCCGGCCCTGTTCGTCCCCTGCGGCCTCTCGGCATTCCGAGAGGCCGTTTTCTTTGTACGTTCGGCCCCGTCTCTATGGCATGATTCGATTCGGGAATAGACGGGAAACCTTGCGCCGCCCCGTCCGATTCTGACTTTCAGTGCGCTGAACCGACCGACCAGAGACCAGGATGAGTGATATCGAAAAGCGCAATGGCGATGAGAATTCAACCGGCGTTGTCGTCAAGACCAAGCCGAAGACCCGTAAGCCGTCGCTGTACAAGGTACTGATGCTGAACGACGATTATACCCCGATGGAATTCGTCATCCATGTGCTGGAGCGATTCTTCGCCAAGAATCGCGACGAAGCGACACGGATCATGATGAACGTCCATCGTCGGGGCGTCGGGATCTGCGGCGTCTACACCTATGAGGTTGCCGAAACCAAAGTGACGCAGGTTATGGATTTCGCGCGGCAGCACCAACATCCACTGCAATGCACCTTGGAAAAGGAGTAGGGGGCGATGCCGGACAAGAGAATGACGAATCATCATGCGACGTCTGGGCTTGACCATTGTTTACGGTTTAGAGCGGTTCGGCAGTGAGGATGGGGTTATGGAAGACGCCTGACGGCATGATGGTATCGGCCGGGCGGATCGGACATTGGATCAGAGAAGGGAAAGCCGCGAATGCTGTCGCGCAACCTTGAAAAGACGCTGCACCGTGCCTTGGCTTACGCCAATGAACGGCGCCACGAATATGCCACGCTGGAGCATTTGCTGCTTTCGCTGACCGAGGATCAGGATTCGATTGCGGTCTTGCGCGCCTGTACGGTCGATGTCGACAAGCTTCGGCGGGATCTCTTGAGCTATGTCGATAATGATTTGGCGAGTTTGGTCTCGAGTCACGTCGAGGACGCCAAGCCTACGGCGAGTTTCCAGCGGGTGCTCCAACGCGCGGCGATTCACGTGCAATCCTCGGGCCGCGAGGAAGTGACCGGCGCCAATGTTTTGGTCGCCATGTTCGCCGAGCGCGAAAGCCATGCGATCTATTTTCTGCAAGAACAGGAAATGACCCGGTTCGATGCGGTCAATTACATCTCGCACGGCATCGCCAAGGCGCCGGGCCGGTCCGAAACGCGCCGGGTGCAGGGTGCGGACGAGGAAATGCCCGCGAACGACAAGTCGCAGAAGCGCGGCCATGACGCGCTTGATGCCTATTGCGTCAATCTCAACAAGAAGGCGCGCACCGGCAAGATCGACCCGCTGATCGGGCGCGAGGCCGAGGTCGATCGCACGGTCCAGATCCTGTGCCGGCGGTCCAAGAACAACCCGCTTTACGTCGGCGATCCGGGCGTTGGCAAGACCGCGATCGCCGAGGGGCTCGCCCGCCGCATCGTCAATGGCGAAGTGCCGGAAGTGCTTCAGAACGCGATCATCTATTCGCTCGATATGGGCTCTTTGCTCGCCGGCACACGCTATCGCGGGGATTTCGAGGAACGGCTGAAGGCCGTGCTGACCGAGCTTGAAGCCATGCCCGGCTCGGTGTTGTTCATCGACGAGATCCACACCGTGATCGGCGCTGGGGCGACCAGCGGCGGCGCCATGGATGCGTCCAACCTGCTGAAGCCGGCATTGGCCAGCGGTGCGATACGCTGCATCGGTTCGACCACCTACAAGGAATACCGCAATTATTTCGAGAAGGATCGCGCTCTGGTCCGCCGTTTCCAGAAGATCGATGTGCCCGAGCCGTCGATCGAGGATTCGGTCAAGATTCTGCGCGGCCTGAAGCCCTATTATGAAAAATACCACAAGGTCCGCTATACGGCCGATGCGATCCGCGCCGCGGTCGAACTGAGCGCCCGCTATATCAATGACCGCAAGCTGCCGGATAAGGCGATCGACGTCATCGACGAGGTCGGCGCCGCCCAGATGCTGGTGCCCGAGGCACGGCGGCGCAAGACGATCACTGCTAAGGAGATCGAGACGGTCATCGCGACCATGGCGCGCATCCCGCCCAAGAGTGTGTCGCGCGACGACAAGGAAGTGCTGCAAAATCTTGAGCGCGACCTCAAGACCATGGTGTTCGGCCAGGACAGCGCGATCGAGGCCTTGGCCTCGGCGATCAAGCTCGCCCGCGCCGGACTGCGCGAACCGGAAAAGCCGATCGGCAACTATCTCTTCTCCGGCCCGACCGGCGTCGGCAAGACCGAGGTGGCCCGCCAACTCGCCCGGACGCTCGGAATCGAACTCACTCGCTTCGACATGTCGGAATATATGGAGCGGCACACCATCTCGCGCCTGATCGGCGCACCGCCCGGCTATGTCGGCTTCGACCAGGGCGGGTTGTTGACCGATGCGGTCGATCAGCATCCGCATTGCGTGCTGCTGCTCGACGAAATCGAGAAGGCCCATCCCGACCTGTTCAACATTCTGTTGCAGGTGATGGATTACGGCAAATTGACCGATCACAACGGCAAGAGCGTCGATTTCCGCAATGTCATTCTGATCATGACGACGAATGCCGGCGCCTCGGATCTGGCCAAGCCCGCCATCGGCTTCGGCAGCGTGGTCCGCTCGGGCGATGATCAGGAGGCGATCAATCGCATGTTCACGCCGGAGTTCCGCAACCGGCTGGACAGTGTCATCTCCTTCGCCGCGCTGGCGCCCGAGACGATCCATCGGGTGGTCGATAAATTTATCCTGCAATTGGAAGTCCAACTGGCCGATCGCGGCGTCACCATCGAACTCGACCCGGCCGCCCGGAACTGGCTGGCTGAGAAAGGTTATGACCGGCTCTATGGTGCCCGGCCGCTCGGCCGGGTCATTCAGGAAAGTGTCAAGAAGCCGCTGGCCGAGGAATTGCTATTCGGTCGCCTCGCCAAAGGCGGTCTGGTGCAGGTCACGGTCGAGGGCGAGAAACTCGCCTTCACCTTCGCGACCAAGCCAGTGACGGACCAGCCGGAAAACCCGGATGCCGAGGGCAGCGAGCCGGAACCGGTGTTCGTCGAATAATGAGAAAGGCGGGTGATGCCACACCCGCCCTCTCGGTCACGGACCCTCGACCCGCCAGATCGTATTGCCGACATCGTCGGCGACCAGCAGCCCGCCGCCTTGATCGAACGCGACACCGACCGGGCGGCCTTGCGCCTCGCCATCGGCTGAGAGGAACCCGGTCAGCACATCGACCGGCGGCCCGGCCGGATGGCCACCCTGAAACGGCACGAAGATCACCTTGTAGCCGCTCGGCGGATTGCGGTTCCACGAACCGTGCTGGCCGATGAAGGCGCCGGTGCCGAATGTGGCGTTCAAGCCCGCGGTCCCCTGGTTGAAGGCCAGCCCGAGTGAGGCGGTGTGGGCACCCAGTGCGTAATCCGGCACGATCGCCTGGGCGACGAGATCGGGTCGCGGCGGCTCGACGCGGTGATCGACGTGGTCGCCGTAATAGCTGTAGGGCCAGCCATAGAAGCCGCTTTCCTTCACGGATGTCATGTAGTCCGGCACGAGATCGCTGCCGATTTCGTCGCGTTCATTGACCGCGGCCCAGAGTGCTCCGCTTTCCGGCTCCCACGACAGGCCGTTCGGATTGCGCAGGCCCGAGGCGAAGATCCGATGCGCGCCGGTCGCGACATCGACCTCCCAGATCGCGGCGCGGCCGGCTTCGGCCGCCAAGCCGTTTTCCCCGACATTGCTGTTCGAGCCGACACCGACGTAAAGCTTGGTGCCGTCGGCGCTCGCCACCAGATCCTTGGTCCAATGGTGGTTGCGTGGCCCGGCCGGCAGATCGATCAGCTTGGTACCCGGCTCGGTGATCTGTACATCGCCGTTATGATAGGGAAAGCTCAAGATCGCATCGGTATCGGCGACATAGAACCTATCGCCGACGAGCGCCATGCCGAATGGCGAGTGGAGCCCGGTCAGAAAGATCGAGCGCAGATCGGCGCTGCCGGCACCCTTGGCGGCGCGCAGCAGCGAGATCCGGTTGGCGCTCGTGCTGACCGCACCGGCATAGCGCGTGATCATGTCCGACACCAAACCGACGAGGCCTTGGCTGTCCTCCGGCTTGGCGGGCGTGCTGGTTTCGGCCACCAGAACATCGCCGTTGGGCAGGACATGCAGCCAGCGCGGATGGTCGAGATGATCGGCAAAACGCGTGACCTTGAGTCCGCCGGCCGCTTTCGGCATGCCGCCCGCGGGCCAGCCGACCGCCTTGGCCGGACGGATGGTCGGCAGCACGCGTGGATCGGGTGGCGGCAGCGTCGGGTTTCGACCGAATCCCGCCGACGCGGCGAGTGTGGCGTGCTCGGCATAGCCCGTGAGGTAGAATGCGGCACCGGCCGCCGCAAGCACTGTGACGACAAGGATGACGGCGACAAGTGTCAGGATTTTGCGCAAGATGACCCACCCTGGTTGCTGCCCGATCGGCCGGCCAGGATAGGCGAGATGGCCACGCTTCTGCAGTAAAATTACGTGTGTAATACGCCTGACAGCAGCGAGATGGTCTTGTCGATCGCGTTCTCCCAGGTAAACTGCCCGGCGGCATGGCGTGGTCCGGCGAGTGCCGCGGCGGTGCGGAACGCGGTATCGTCGATGATCCGCAGCATCAGGGCCGCCAGATGATCGGCGTCGGGCTCAAGCTGTGTCCCGGTTTCGCCGTGGAAGGCGACGGGGAGCGGGCGGCTGTCGATTCGCCAGGCGAATTCGTCGGTCACGAAATCGTCGGTCGGCCCGCCGCGCGTACAAATGACCGGAATTCCGCACGCGGCGGCCTCCAGCACCGGCATGTTGAAGCCCTCGGCCCGGTAGGGCGACACATAGGCATCGGCCGCCTGATAGAGGAGCGCCATTTGCTCCATTGACAGGGCGGCACCGCGGTAAACCAGTCGCTCGGCGACGAGGTCGGCTTCGGACCGGGAAAGCGATTTCAGGGCCTGGGCGAGGAATTGCTGCGAGGTGTAGAGCGCATCGGCGCCTTTCAGCAGCAGCCTGACATCGCCGTGCCGCGCCGCGACAGTGGCGAAGGCCCGCAGCAGCAGATCGATACCCTTGTTGCCGGTCATCGCGCCCGCGCTCATGAAGACGAAGCCGGAAAGGCCGAGTTCCGCGCGGACCCGCGCGCGCCAATCGGGCCACGGGCGAAACAGGTCCGGATCGATGCCATGGGGCACGACAGCGATTCGATCATCCGCGAAACCCAGCCGGCGAAACCCCTCGGCCGACCAGTGCGACGGCGTGGTGATCGTCAGAAGGGGATCGGCCACCGCGCGCGCCAGGCTGCCATTCGGGGCCAGATACGAACTCGGCACGATGCGGTATTCCGACGTCCCGTACACCAGTGTCCGACCGGTCGGCGCCGGTGTCAGATCATAGGGAAAGGCCACGCGCCAAGTTGCCTGCGGTACGAAGTCGGACGAGGCGGTTTTGAGCGCGGCGATGAGGCCGGCACTCTGCGGCGGGAACAAACCCGGCTGCGCCTGCCAAGCCGGACTGAAAAAAGGCAGATCCCGGATTCGAAGCTCGATCTCCGGCCGTTTGGCCAGGGCCAGCAACTGCCATTGATTGACGATCGCATAGCTGTGCGACAGCGACCGCCATCCTTCGACAACAACCTTCAAACCTTTCGTCCTTCTTTCGCCGGAAACACCGATCGCCGAGTTCGGGTTTTACCAGTTCCGAGTTACTTTGACGAAGGCGGTGCGGTCGGCGTAGATACGGGTGCGGGTGCGGGTGCGGGTGCGGGTGCGGGTGCGGGTGCGGGTGTCGAGCCGATGAAGCCGGGGCGACCGGGTTGCGGTTCGTCGTAGCAATCGACTTGGGCGAGACTGCTGTAGCAATAGCGAACCGGTTTCGGCGGCGCCGCGCTTTCGGTCGGTTTGACCGGGCACGAGGATGGTTTGTGTCCCGGCGGCGGCGCGAATTCGTGGCACGGATCGGCCGCGGGCTCGCAACCGCCCAGAATGGCGACGAGGAGCGGCAGGGCAATGAGTGCGGCAATCCGGTTCATTAGGCAATGAGGGCCAGCAACATGTTAAATTTCAGTTGCCGCGGACGAATGGCGGTGATGATGGCGCTGCTGGGCGGGCTGTCGGCCTGTGCCGCACGCGATGCCGGCTGGCAGCGGG
>JBAVTK010000283.1:0-10835 GCA_049696095.1 Aliidongia sp.
CTGCAATGTCAAAAATATCTCCTTGACCGCGTAACTCATCTGTCCTTGCCGATCGACGGCCGGCTCCATTTGGCCGACACCGGCGCCGACATTAACAAAATCGTGACCGAATCGCTTATGCCGGGACCAAAGGGGTGCCCAGACCGCGCGACAGGGATCAGTGCGGCGCCCTGCCCGCCCGCAATCAGGCCATTTCGATCTGCGCGGCAAACATATAGCCGCTGCCGCGCACCGTCTTGATCAGCGTGGGCTGCTGCGGATCGTCTTCGAGCTTGCGCCGCAGCCGGCCGACTTGCACGTCGATGGTGCGGTCGAACGGGCCGGATTCGCGGTTTCGGGCCAGATCGAGCAGCCGGTCGCGGCTTAGCACTTGATTGGCGTTGCTGACGAAGGCGGCAAGCAGATCGAATTCGCCGGTTGTCAACCGCACGACCTCGCCACGCGGCGAGGTCAGCTCGCGCGCCGTCAGGTCGAGCTGCCAGCCTTGGAAACGGGCGCTGGTCGGCCGCTCCGTCACCGAGTCCGCCCGCGCCGAGGCCCGCCGCAGCACGCTCTTCACGCGCGCCAGCAGTTCCCGGAGATGAAACGGTTTCGGCAGGTAATCGTCGGCACCCATTTCCAGCCCGACGATCCGATCGACGGTTTCGCCCCGTCCGGTCAGAATGATGATCCCGACATTCGAGCCGGCGCGCAGGTTTCGGGCGAGGGTCAAGCCGTCCTCACCCGGCAGAATCAGGTCGAGCAACACCAAATCGACCGGCCCCTGCGCCATGATCCGGCGCATCGAATTGCCGTCATGGGCGGCGCTGACCCGGAATCCTTCTCCGTCGAGGTAGTCTTGTACCATCTCGCGGATATCGGCGTGATCGTCGACAATCAAAATATGATCTTTGGCCTTCATCGCCCGATCTTGCCCAATTTGCCAGAGTTCCAGAGCGACCGGCGTCCCGGCCGGAGCACGTTGCGCACGCAGCGTGCCCTGATTCGGTAAAGGTAACTTTACGACGCGTTACAAAACATTACACAAAACGCCTTTGGATGACATTCTTCGATTACAGCCTCGCCCTATGGTTTGTCCAGCGCCGGGCCGGGTCAAGACCTGATTCGATGCACCTTTAGCACGATGCCATGCCAGGAGATTGGGCAATGAATGAACTCTTTCACCGTATCGAACAGGAAATCCCGCGGTTGCGCCGGTACGCCCGTGCGCTGACCCGAGATCCGTCGGCGGCAGACGATTTGGTTCAAGACTGCCTGACACGCGCGCTCGCCAAGGTTCATTTATGGCAGGAAGGGACGGACTTGCGCGCTTGGCTCTTCACTATCCTACATAACCAGCATGTCAATCGCGTACGTCGATGGATGCGCGAAGGCGTTAGCGTGCGGGCCGACGAGACGGTCCCTGGCTTGGTCGCGCCATCAAACCAGTTCGCGCGGATCGAACTGCGCGATCTGGAGCGCGCTCTGGCAAAGCTGCCGGAAGAACAGCGCCAGGTCGTGCTGCTGGTCGGTTTGGAGGGAATGCGTTACGAGGCGGTCGCCGAGATCACGGGCGTGCCGCTTGGCACCGTCCGCTCTCGGCTCTCACGAGGCCGTGAGGCTCTGCGCCGGCTGATGATGGGCGAAGACACGACCAAGCCGCGCCAGCAGCAGCGTCCGGCGGTCCGCGGTCGGACGACACGGGCACTGGCTGAAGCGACGGATCGAGCCGGTGCGTAACGCAGCGAACCGGTCAGGCTTTGTGGTGCGTGCAGCGGTTTCGTTACGCGGCGCTCGCCTCGGTCGCCGCTGCGGCGCCGGCGACGAGATGAGCCAGCCGAGCCGGAACCGGCTCGGTCGCGATCGGGCCGTAAAGTGCGGCCAGCCCGATCGTTTGCGACCGATAGGCCCGAAGCCGGTCGGCCGCTGCGGGATCATGCCGCACTTGCGCCGCGACCCGGCCGGTGGCGGCCTGATCGAGCCGGCCATCGAAAAAGGCGTTGAGATCCCCGTCGGAAACCATATTAAATCGATCACACTGCATCGCTTTGCTCCCGTCCTCCGAACCCGGTGTTTTTTGTAACCACACGTTTCTTGTGCCGCATATCTGATAAAAGTGATTTACAAACGGAGCAGAATTATAATCGTTCCAGAAGGAATCGCAGAAGCGCTCGGCGAAAAAACCTGCCATAGGATTTGGCTCCCGTAGGAGACGAAAATGAAGCATCTTGTTGCGCGCGCGCTGGCCGTCATGATGGCATCTACCCCGGCCGCGATGGCGGCCGACGAGGTCGGTAGTTTCCACAACGACTGGACCGGCAACAGCATCATTGTCGAGGCTGTGCAGGATCCCAAGGTACAAGGCGTCACCTGCCATTTCACGCATTTCGACCGTAGCGTGATCGACCGGCTGAGCAAGGGAAACTGGTTCGAAGATCCATCGAATACGTCGATCGCCTGTCGGCAAACCGGCGGGATCACCGTCGGCAATATCGATACGTCCAAGGCCGGCGAGGAAGTGTTCTCCGAACGCGCCAGCCTGCTGTTCAAATCGATCGCCATCCGGCGAATCTATGATCGCGGCAACGACACACTGATCTATTTGGCCTATTCCCGTCAGGTCAAGGACGCCAGCGCCAAGATGAGCCTCAGTTCCGTACCACTTGGCCCGGCCAACGCCGTCTGGGCGGGAAGGAAACCGTAAAATGGCCATGTCGGTGCAGGAAAGTATCGAACTTTATTACGAATTATCGGGTACCGGTCCGAAGCTTCTGGTGATTTCGGGTACCGGGGGCGATCTGCGGCGTCGGCCGGGCTTGCAGGATGGTCCGCTCGCACGATTGTTCACCTTGCTGGTTTACGATCAACGCGGCTTCGGTCGATCGGGCAAACCGGATTATCCCTATACGATGGCGGATTATGCCGATGACGCGGCCGGGCTGATGAACGCGGTCGGGTGGGAGTCGGCGCGCGTGCTGGGTATCTCGTTCGGCGGCATGGTCGCGCAGGAACTGGCGTTGCGCCATCCCAGTCGGGTCGAGCGGTTGGCGTTGGCCTGCACCTCGCCCGGTGGCGCCGGCGGTGTCAGCTATCCATTGCATGAGTTGGCCGACCTCGACCTGATGGCGCGCACCCGGCATTTGCTGGGGGTGACCGATATCCGCCGGGATGCGGTTTGGGTCGCGGCAAATCCTGAGCGTGCGCAGTCGGCGGTGGACGAATTGGCCGCCATGGCGCGACCGATCGATGCCGACGATCCGGCGGCCGCAATGGGCGCACGCCGTCAACTTGCGGCACGGTCGGAGCACGACACGTTCGACCGCCTCCCGCAGCTCGCCATGCCGGTCGGGTTATTCGCCGGCCGTTATGACGGCATCTCGGCGCCGGCAGCGCAACGGGCAATGCGGCGGCAGATTCCAGGGGCGACGCTGCGTTTCTTCGACGGCGGCCATTTCTTCGTGCTGCAAGATCCGGCCGCCTTTCCGGCGATCATCGAGTTTCTTGCGGGTTAATTCAAGATGGCGACAACGGAACGGATCGAGGTGGTCGTAGCCGGCGCCGGTGTGGTCGGCCTTGCGGCCGCGCGCGCCTTGGCGCAGGCCGGACGCGAAGTGCTGGTGCTGGAGGCCGAGACCGCGATCGGCACCGTCACCTCATCGCGCAGCAGCGAGGTCATTCACGCCGGCCTCTATTACCCCAAAGATAGCCTCAAGGCGCGGCTGTGCGTCGAGGGGCGCGACCGGCTTTACCATTATTGCGCGGAGCGCGGCGTCGCCGCCCGCCGTCTCGGCAAATTGGTAGTCGCGACCGCCGAGCACGAGCTTGACACACTGCAGGCGATCACCGGCCGCGCCGAAGCCAATGGTGTGTTCGATCTGACATGGCTCGACGGTGCCCAGGCCCGGCGGCTGGAACCGGCGCTGGCCTGCGTCGGCGCCTTGCTGTCACCCTCGACCGGGATCGTCGACAGCCATGGGCTGATGTTGGCCTATCAGGGCGATGCCGAGGCGTCGGGGGCGCAAATCGTCTGCCGGGCGCCGGTCATGAGCGGCGAGATCACGGCCGACGGCCTGTCGCTGGCGATCGGCGGCAGTCAGGCAATGCGGCTCGATTGCCGTTGGCTGATCAACTGCGCCGGGCACGACGCGGTCGCCTTGGCGGGTCGCATTGCCGGTCTGCCACCGGCCGCATCGCCGCGTGCGTATTTCTGCAAGGGTTCCTATTACACGCTGACCGGGCAGGCGCCATTTACTCGGCTGATCTATCCCGTGCCGGAGCATGCCGGCCTCGGCGTTCATCTGACGCTCGATCTGGGTGGGCAAGCGCGGTTCGGTCCCGACATCGAATGGGTTGACCGGCCGGGTTACGACGTCGAAATCGCCCGCGCCGCGGGATTCTATGCCGCGATCCGGAAATATTGGCCGGCCCTGCCCGACGACGCGCTCCAGCCGGGCTATGCCGGCATCCGACCGAAGATCGGTGGCCCGCACGAACCGACGCCGGATTTCCGCATCGACGGCCCGCGCCAGCATGGTGTCATGGGCTTGGTCAATCTGTTCGGCATCGAATCACCGGGCCTGACCGCCTCGCTCGCCATTGGCCGACATGTCGCCGAGTTGGTCGCGGACGCGGAAAGCGCCTAACCGGCTCTCGTTCATATCAGCCGACCGACTCCTCTGAGGAACGAAACGAATTCAGCGACGTGGTCGCGGCGGCATCAGGTCTGCGGGGCGCGAGAGCCTACGAAAGGTCACACCTACCAAATTACGGTACTCAATGGCACCGGTCTCATCGCTCATTGCGCTGTTTTGCAGAGCGACCTGACGATTGCGTTCCCAGACTTCAATGTCACAAAAACCGGTACGGGAGTCGAGCAACCGGAGTGCTTCCGGCCACACGGCCATATCGCTGGCAGCCTCAAGGAGTTCCGCCCCGCGGATCGCGCCATGCATGTCCAGAAGAAAGCAACTATACTGCCGCATACTAGCCTCCTGTTCCCGATCCTTCCGTCCAACCGAAGATGAATGGAGGCCGGAATGATTATGTATCAGGTCAAAATGAAGATGAACTGATGTCCCGATTAAAACCCCCTCATGCAACGGCCACCGCGCCTGGAGTCTACAGCGCCTTCGGGCGCGGCGGTTGGCGATCGAGACCACAGGGCAACACGATGCTGAAGCAGGTGCCTTGCCCTGGATCGCTCCTAACTTCGATCGTCCCGCCATGGGCGGCACAAATTGATTTTACGATGGCAAGCCCGAGCCCCGCCCCTTGATCCGTGCTGATGCGGTAAAAGCGGTCGAATATCCGCGTGTGGTGTTCCGGCGTGATGCCGATGCCGGTATCGGTAACGGCGATAGTGGCGGTGTCACCGGCTGAAGCACCGACCGAGACCATAATCCGCCCGCCGGGCGGCGTGAACTTGACGGCATTATCGATCAGATTCACCAGCACCTGCTTCAGTCGGTTTCGATCGGCCATGATGGTCACGGAAGCGCCGACGACGCGATCGAGGGCAATTCCCATATCTTCGGCCAGCAGGCACATCTGTTCGACCGTTTCAGCCGCAAGTTCGCAAAGATCAGTCGGCAAATGCGCTTGCTTGCCCCAAATGCTGTCCATCCGGGACAGCGTGATCAAGCTTTCGACGATATCGCCAAGCCGAGCGGTTTCCACCAAGACAGCGGCCAGCGCGGCATGCAGATGCTCGGGCAGATCAGCCGATGTCTGAACCAGTTCCAACTCCCCTCGAGCGATGGTGAGAGGGGTCCGCAATTCATGCGCGGTTTCGGCCGAGAACCGGCTGATATGCTGATAGCTATTAGCCAGGCGATCGAGCATCCGGTTCAGGCTCTGCCCAAGTCGCGTGATCGGCTCAAGCGTACCGTCAAGTGGCAGGCGCGTCTCCGGGCTGTTGAACGACAGAGCTACGGCCGCTACAATCATTTTACTGTTGGGCGAGAGTGTCCGATGAATGAGGAACCAGCCCCCGGCGGCGGCGATCACCAGAAAGATCGGCAACGCAACGACCAGAGTGGTTTTCAGCCCTTGGCGCGCTTGCTGAAGCTGGGCGTCCGAATGGCCGGATTCGATGACGACGATGCTTCCGTCCGGTCGTGCGAAGCGCTGGGCGAAAATGTCGGCACCCCCCTCGTGGATCGCATGCGCCTTGACCGTCGCAGCGGGCAAGGGAATGCGCTCGGGATCGAAATCGCCATCGACAGGGGGTGGCGAGGTATAGAGCGCCGTGCCGTCCATGGTCAGGCGGATGAAGCGGTTCTGCCCCTCCGGTTCGAAGCGCTGCTTGATCGCAGTGGTCAACACCCCCGGGTCGTCCAGAAGTGGGCGTGCCAGATCCCAAATTTCTTCGGCGCGCCTTGCCAGAGTCCGGTGGCTCACTTCATCGACGTAGCGGGTAAATCCATCTATCGTATATACGGTAAAACTGGTACCGAGAACAAGCAAAAGACCGCAATATAAAAGCAGAAGACGGAATGTTAATGAGTATCTTATCATGATTCGGCCGCGGTCTCGAGCGAATATCCGAAACCTCGTGCTGTACGGATTAATTTTAATTCGTTACCTTCATCGATTTTTCGCCGAAGCTGCCGAACGTAGACGTCAACAATATTGGTGAATCCCTCGAACGACTGGTCCCATACGCTTTCAACGATCATCGAACGGGACAATACCCGGCCGGTATTGAGCATAAAATATTCAAGCAGTGAATATTCCTTGGGGCTGAGTTCGATTGTGCGGCCGGCACGGCGGACCTGGTGACTCAATCGATCAAGCTCCAGATCCGCGACACGCAGCACCGTGTCGGTGATGCTGGGGCTGCGCCGCAACAGCGCCCGGACGCGAATCACCAGCTCGACCAGTGCGAATGGCTTGGTCAGATAGTCGTCCGCGCCAGCCTCGAAGGTTTCGACCTTGGACTCGATGCCGTTGCGTGCGGTCAGAACCAGTACCGGTACTTCGGACTTTCCCTGGCGGAGCCGGCGCAGAAACATGGCACCCGATCCATCCGGTAGTGTCAGGTCGAGGATGATGAGATCGTACGGATAGAGTTTTACGAGGTCCGAGGCTTCGGCGATCGACAGCGCGGCATCCGCAGCGAACCCTTCGGCCGACAAAGCGCGAATAAGTATACCGACGAGTTTTGTTTCATCGTCAATAACAAGGATGCGCATGTCAATCGGCCAGATTGTACCTGTTTCAAACATAAATGGAGTTAGCGATAAAATTTCAGCACGGTGATAAATATTTGGCAATTAAAATTAATATTAAGATTTCGATCGATCATAATTCGGATGATGAGGAAAATTTAATCTCACCCTCATTGCTCTCTCATCGATCCGATCCATATTTAAATCTGAGCCGATGATTATCGGACTTCTGGACCGGAGCGAACTTCGAACCGGAACAACAGGGAACAGGCCGCACCGGTTCCCGATGGACTGGCGGCACAGTTTCTACGACCGAGCGAGGGCGTCTGAATTGATTTGCCGGGCACCCTGCGGTGCCTGGCAAATCATCCTTCCCCGGCAATTCGTATTCGGATGCCGGGTGGGCGGATCTGAGAGGGTTCCTCGATTGGAATTGACGAATGGAGACCACGATGACGATCATGAAACGCGCGAAGTCTGTCCGCGGCGAACCAGCCGCCATTACCGGCAACCTCGTTGCCACTACCTTTAGGAGAACTCCAGGCACCGCGCTCATGATCTCCGTGCTTTGCCTTGGGGCCTGTGCGGCGGTACCGGCACAACAACCTTACGCCTATTATCCGGTACCCTGTTCCGCTCCAGGCACGAGCGGAGACGGCTCACCGTCGGCCGCGCCCGCACCGGCGGGTCAGGCGCCGCCGGCCAATGCCGCGGGTGCGAACTCAGGCTGCTACGCCATGGCACAAAACACGGAGTATTACGGCTACCAAGGCTCGACCTATCCGGGCTACGGCTATGGTGACGACGGCGCGGCCTATGTCGGCGACCCGTATTTGGATGGGCCCTATTGGCCTGGCGCTTACGGGTGGGGCGGCTATGGCTGGGGTGGTGGATACGGTCGTGGCTTTGGCCGCGGACGGGGCGGCGGGTTCCATGGCGGCGGTGGCCGTGGTGGCGGCGGGTTCCATGGTGGCGGTGGAGGCGGCCATGGTGGCGGGCATGGCGGCGACGGCCATGGCCACTGACCTCGCCTAAATCGACCGGGTTGCCCCGCCATCGATGCGGATCATGCTGCCGGTGACATAGCTGGCGCCGGTCCCGGCCAAGAAAGCGGCGACCGCGCCGAATTCCGCGATCGTGCCGTACCGGCCGACCGGGATCTCCGCGGCCGAGCGTTCGGCGATCACCTCCGCCGTCTTGCCCTGGGCCGCCGCCGCGGCGGCATCGATCTGGGCGACGCGTTGCGTGGCAATCCGGCCGGGCAGCAGCATGTTGACCGTGATGCCGAAGCGCCCGACTTCGCCCGCCAGCGTCTTGGACCAGCCGACCAGGGCCGAGCGCAAGGTATTGGACAGGCCGATCGCCGGGATCGGTTGAATCACGCCGGAGGACGCCACGGTCAGCACCCGGCCCCAGCGCCGCGCGCACATGCCGGGCAGCGCCAGATCGGTCAAGCCGATAATGTTGAGCACCATCATCTCGAACTGATCGCGCCACACCGTCGGATCGATCCCGCCGACCCCGGAAGGCGGCGGCCCGCCGGAATTATTCACCAGAATATCGACGCCGCCCAGCCGGCTTTCGATCTGGGCAAACGCCGCGGCGAGTGCCGCCCGATCGGCCAAATCGGCCGCGACCGGCAGCACTTGGCGCCCGGTTTCGCCGCCGATTTCGGCCGCGGTGCGGTCCAGTGCCGTCTGATCGCGCGAGACGATGGCGACGGACGCCCCCTCGCCGGCCAGTGCGGCCGCGATGCCGCGACCGATGCCGCGGCTTCCGCCCATCACCAGGGCGCGTTTTCCGTTCAGGCCCAGATCCATCTTGTTTCCCCCTATCGCCGCGCCTCAAACGCCCCGAGAGGCGTTCGCCACTTCGATCCGGCTCTGTTCGAAGGCGTTTTCCGGGACGATTTCGCCCCCGCGATCGGAAATCCGGTCGAATTGCGCGGTGACCCGGTCGGGCGCATCCTCGCCGCCGCCGATGAAGCCGCCCTGGGTGAGGGTGACATAGGCCCGCTCGAAGCTGCCCGCCCCGGCGCAGACAATGGCCCGGTTCGGCGCATCCTCGCCGACCAGCGCCAGCACGCCGGGCGAGACCGCGCCCGGCGCCATCAATTTCAGCATGTCGGGCGGCAGGATCTCCTCGGTCATGCGCGTGGCTGCGGTGGGCGCCAGGCAATTCACCCGGATATTGTTCTTCGCCCCCTCGATCGACAGCGTCTGCATCAGCCCGACCAACGCCATCTTGGCGGCCCCGTAATTGGTCTGACCGAAATTACCATAGAGGCCGGAAGACGAGATGGTCATGACGATGCGGCCGTAATTCTGTGCCCGCATGATGTCCCACACCGCCTTTGTGCAATTGACCGCGCCCATCAGATGAACATCGATCACCGCGCGGAAATCCTCCAGCGTCATCTTGGTGAAGCTCTTGTCGCGCAGAATGCCGGCATTGTTGACCAGAATATCGACTCGCCCCCATTCGGCCATGGCGGCGGCGACCATCGCCTCGATCGCGACCGGATCGGTGACCGAGGCGCCGTTGGCGATCGCCGTGCCGCCGGCCGCGCGGATCTCTTCGACCACCCGCTCGGCCACCTCCAGCGATCTGTCGGTGCCATCGCGCGCGCAGCCCAGGTCATTGACCACGAGTTTCGCCCCGCGCGCCGCCAGCGCCAGCGCATGAGCGCGGCCCAGACCGCCGCCCGCTCCGGTCACGATCGCGACCCGGCCATCGAATCTCATCGACACTGCCCCCCATGATTTTTTGCAACTGTAGGCGCACCGTACCGGAGAAACCGGGAGAACGTCGATACCGAAAGCGGGGAGGGGAACGGTTATGACTGACGCGGAGATTTCGTTGGGTGCCCGGCTAGGCCAACTCGCCACCGCCAGGCCGGACGCCATCGCGATCACCTGCGGCGACGAGCGGCGAAGCTGGAGCGAGCTTGACCGCCGCACCAACCGTCTGGCCCGCGCCCTGGCGGCACGCGGCGTGCGCGAAAACGCCTACGTCACCATCGCCTTGCCCAACAGTATCGGCTTCATCGAGGCGTGCTTTGCCTGCTGGAAACTGGGTGCCACGCCACAGCCGGTCTCGGCGCGCCTGCCCAAGGCCGAACTGGACGGTGTCGTGGCGCTGGCCGATCCGCCCTTGGTGATCGCCGGGCCGGAGATCGCCGCCGACCGGCCGCGCGCCGATGTCGCAAACCTTCTCGCCGAAAGCGACAATGACCAGCCCCTGCCCGACCGGATCGCGCAGTCCTGGAAGGCCCCGACCTCGGGCGGCTCGACCGGGCGGCCGAAGCTGATCGTTTCGGGCTTCCCCGGCATCGTCAATCCCGACCAGATCGCCTATTGGCGGCTCGGCCCGGACGATGTGGCGCTGATGCCCGGCCCGCTCTATCACAATGGTCCGTTCTCCTCGGCGATTCTGGCGCTGACCGCCGGGGCCGAACTGGTGCTGTTGGCGAAATTCGATGCCGAGACGGTGCTGCAAGCGGTCGATCGGCACCGGGCGACCTGGCTCTATCTGGTGCCGACCATGATGAGCCGGATCTGGCGCCTGCCCGCGGAGCAGCGCGCGCGCTATGATGTCGGCTCGCTCAAGACCGTCTGGCATCTGGCCGCCCCCTGCCCGCCTTGGCTGAAGCAGGAATGGATCGATTGGCTCGGCGGCGAGGTCATC
>JBAVTK010000284.1:0-8028 GCA_049696095.1 Aliidongia sp.
CAGAAAATCTGCTGCCAGATGACGGACGGCACCGCTTCGCGCGCGATGCCATGGACAACCAGATAGCCGGCCATGGCCGAAGGCACGACGAAGACCAGCATCACCAGAAAGCGCAGAACCGGCGACCGCAACGTGGCGAACAGAAACGCCAGAATGGCGAAGGCGATGGTGGCGGCGACAAGGCCGACGAAGCCGGCGCCGATTACGCTCGCCCCGGTGTCGTAGGCGAAGCGGGCAACCGACAGACCGAGCATGAACGGCAAGGCGTAGGTCGCGAGCGTGTAGGCCAATGTGCAAAATAGCACGACAACAGCAACCGCCAGAAACAACAGCGCTATCATGATGGCATCCCCCTCCTCGAACCATGATCAAGCCAAGGCGGGGTCGAGCCGGTCGGGCGCGAGGCCGAACGCGGCCAAAGCCTCGGCAAGCGCCTCCTGAACCTCGGACCAATCGACATGCTCGGGATCGGCGGCATAGGTGCCGAATCAGGATGCGGCAGGCTGTGCCAGCGTGATCGGGGTGCAAAACACTGTCCAGTGGCAAGGTCATGGCAAATTCCTCCGGTCGGTAAGCCGGGACCGCTGGCGCGGTCCCGGCTGCGATCGTCATTCGGCGGCGATATCGGCCGTCTCGTCGATCGCGTGGCTTTCGCGCCCGCCCTGCGCGACCATTTCGGGTAGCGGGGCCGTCCGCAGCAGCGGCGGCAGCCAACCGGTTCCGGCCAAAAGCAACTCGGCGGCTTCGGCCATCGCAGGCTTCTTCAGTCCGGTCAGGCGGTGGGCGGCTTCCTCCGACACACCTTCGCGCACGGCCGCGAGGATTTGCGCCTTGGTGACGCGGCCGAGATAGCTCCCCAAGGTGGGGCGCCAATGCATGGTCATGTCGAGCCGCAATACCGTTGCCAGCCGGTCGGCCGTTGCGAGCGCGCGGGGCTTGCGGTCCCAAGGTTGGCTGACCGCGAACACCGTGAGTGCCGCGCAATGGGCGAACAGGGCCAGCCGATCATCGGCGGCAAGCCCGGTCACGAAAGCCCAGAGCGCACCCGGATCTTTCGGCATGTGCGCCGCCCAAAAGGCATGACGATCGGCCAACGCCTTGCCGGCCTCGGTATCCTCGATGCCTTCGGCATGCCCACCCAAGGGAGAACAGACCGGCGAGAGGTCGAGGCAAGCCCCGCTGTCGCCGCGATAGAGGGTCTGCGACGCCAGCGCATGGGTCACGGCGATCAGCGCGATATCCGGCTGTTCGCCCAAGGCGAGACGCAAGCCCAAGGTGCGATGCGCCGTCAGGTCGCGGATGAGCAAATCCGACAGCGGCTTGCCATCGCCATCATCCTCGTCTTCCGCGTCCGGGGCGGACACCCGGTCTTCCGCAATGACCCCGTCCTCATCGGCAACCGCATCGGCATCGGTAACGGGCTCGGCACCGTCCTCGCCTTGGTTCTCTGCGACCGGCTCGGGCGCTTCATCTTCGGGCCGGACGAAGCCGCGCTCGATTCGCGCGTTGCCGTCATGGTTCAGCACCACGAAAGCGCCGGCCCGCACGATCATTTCGGGGTCATAGGCGACCTGCCGCTCGGACAGGCGGGCGATTTCCGTCTCAAGTTCGCCGAAGCGGCTCTCGGCCTCCTCGGGCAATTCCTCCGCGCCGTCATGGTGCTCATTCAAACCGTCCAATTCCGCCTGGGCGGCGTCAAGCCGTTCCTGGTCTTCCGGCGGCAATTCGGCCGGCTGTGGGTAATAGCGGGCAAGGCCATGGGCATGCGGGTAATCGAGGCACGCCAGCACCCATTTCCACCCCTCCGCCCGAATCTCGGCCGCGACGGTTTCGAGCTTTTCCAGCGCCAGCCGGTCGAGCAAGGCGCCGTCCTCGAAATACCCGCCACCATCCTCCGCGAACAGATCGCGTAGGATGGTGCCGCCGGCCTCGGCATAGGCGTCGGCTCCGACGAAGACAGCGCGGCGGTCGCCAGCCCGGATATGGCTTTCCGTCATCAGGCGCCGGATGATCTGCGGCTCCTTATTCCAGGACAGGCGGTGGTAAACCTGCTCCTGACGGTCGTGGTCCTCGCTGATCGCGAAGGCGGTCAACTGGTCGAGCGTCAGGCCGCCATCGCGATAGATCTGCATGAGCTTCGGGCTGACCGCACCGAGCCGCAAGCGCTGGCGCACGATCTGCGGCGTGACACCGAAGCGGGCGGCGATTTCTTCGACCCCGGCGCCGCGCTCATCGGCCAAGCGCTTGAAGGCTTCGAACTGGTCGGCCGGATGCAGGTTCTCGCGCACGACATTCTCGGCAAGACTGACTTCCTCCTCGTCGCCGTCATGAATAAGGCAGGGCACGGCGTAGCTCTTGGCGAGCCGCTTGCGCTTTGCCAGCAGCTTCAAGGCTGCCAGCCGGCGGGCACCGCCAGTCACGCTGAACCGGCCGGTTTCCGTACCCTCCGCGTCCAGCACCGGCCGCACGCTCAAACTCTGCAACAACCCGTGCGCGGCGATGCTCGCCGCCAATTCCTCGATGCCGGCCTCGACGCGGGTCCGGCGGACATTCTTCGCGGACGCGACCAGCTTCGACAGCGGCACATCCCTGATGATGGTGGTTTCGGTGGCGGTCATGACCAATCTCCTTCTGGGCTTGGGTACGCAGCGCTGCGCTGCGACCCTGCCCGTCGGCGAGACCGGGGTAGCAAGGGCAAGGGCGGCCGGGACGGAGGGGGATCACCCGGCCTGCACAAGCGGATTGGCGGAATTACGGAAAGGCGGCTTTACGAGTCGCGCGGAAGGTCGGGGATACCGTCCCGGACGGTGCCGGCTTGCCGACACGAACCCTTGCCCGCGCGGGGGCGGAGCCCCTAGTCAAGCCGCCCGGCGGGAGCGCCAGCGGGAGCCGGGTGCATAGACCGGATCAGGATGCACAAAGCTTGGAAGATGCGAACCTTGACCTCCAGATCACCATTTAATGTTGGGCTTGAACGTTTGGCGATAGCCGAGATTGCGACGATTGCTTATCTTCGATAGTCGGAGGCACCAGACGATTATGGGGTATTGGGATCAGGCCGGTCCGGGGGCGACAAACCTGAGATTATTCGAGCCGGGTGTCGGATGGCGCCAGCATGATGACGTTGTCGATGGCCAAGGAGCGACAAGCTTCTCTGGGTCATGCAGACCTATTGAATTGGTGCTGAACACTGCGCTGAATGCCAGCAATCTTGTGTTGCTGACAGGGGCTGGCGCTTCTTTTGGAGCACAAAATTCGGTAGACAAACTTGGCGCTCCAGGTATGTCTGATCTTTGGGACGCTGTGGAGGCCGCAGCCACGCCAGAGAAAATGGCAACAGTTATTGCCAAGATTCCTAATGCTAAGGATCTCGGAAAAAACGTCGAAAAGCTGCTGACACTTTGTAAACTTTACGTTGCGCTTTTCGGCCAAAATGATGGGAAAGAGATCGAGACTTTTGTGAAAGATGCGGAAAAAGCGATTCTTTCTCGCGTCGATTTTGTTGATTCCTCGACGAATATCGAAAGTCATAAGTCTCTCTTAAGAAAAATTGCTCGACGCGGATATCGAAAACCAAGGACAAAAATATTTACTACCAATTACGACCTATGCTTTGAGTTCGCGGCGCAGCAACAGCAATTTGTTTTGATAGACGGATTTTCTCACTCGATCCCACAAATTTATGATCGTGCTCACTTTTCCTACGACATAGTTCGCCGAGAAGCTGGGCGCGAAGCGCCAGACTACATCGAGAATGTGTTCCATCTCTATAAGCTCCACGGCTCCCTAGACTGGCGACGGAAGGGCGTCACCATCACGCGGTCACGTCAACTGTCCGACGGTGACCCGGTTCTCGTCTATCCGCGCGACAGCAAGTATCAGGAGGCATTCGACGCGCCTTACTTGGATATGATGGCGGCGCTACAGTCGGCTTTACGGGAACCCGACACTGCGCTGATCGTCTCAGGGTTCGGCTTCAATGACGATCACATCAGCAAACCGATCATGGCGGCGATTGAAGCCAATATGTCACTGACCGTTTTGGTCTGCGACGTCGCATTTCTGGATAGCGCCCTCCTGGAAAAAGGAGATGCTATCATCGCGCCGGATGCAGCGGCCGGCGTTAGAGGGGCCTATTTCAAGCAGTTTCAGAAACTTGTCAGCGTCGGTGATAGGCGCATCACCCTATTGAATGGCCGTTTCCAGGATTTGGCTTCAGCAATCCCAGATCTCGTGGCGCAGACCGAGCGTGAGCGACATGCCGATCGGATGCAGCGCCTGAGAGAGATGCCGCGAGAGGGTGCAGGGTGACCGCACACAGTCTCGTCGATCCCGACCGGTACATCGGCACGGTGACTCTCGTGACGGCTTCGGCGGTACAGGCGAATATGCCGTTCGCCACTGCCAATCCAGGCCGGCGTGCTATGTCACGCGGCGGCGTCGGCGATTTTGTTTTCATCGATTGTGAACGGGTTAAGCTCCTCGGTCGCGTCACGGAGGTGAGGCTCCCCGATGTCGAACGACTGACCGTCGAGCCCGCCTTGGGTAAGGCGGCCGAGACGCATCCGATCGGCCAAATCCAATTGTTGGCGTCGGTCGACCATGGGGGCTCAAAATTGCTGCGAGGCCTCAAAGCTCATCCACGGATTGGCGATGCAGTCTATCTCGCCGATCCCGAAAGTTTTGGCGGCCTTATCACCAATGCCCTGGCCTTCGGCGAAAACCTGACCGTGGATTTGGGAACGCTTGACGCGGGATCGGGCGTCCGGCTCCGCTTGCAGCCTGAGAAGGTGTTCGGTCGGCACTGCGGAATTTTTGGCGCGACCGGCGGGGGCAAGAGTTGGACGCTCGCGTCCATGGTCGATCAGATCAAGGTTACCGGCGGCAAAGCTGTCGTATTTGATCCGACTGGGGAATTCGCCGGGCTTCCCTCGATCTCGAAGCATTATGCGTTTGACGCTGCGGAGGCAGGAACGACTCAGGTCCGCTTTCCCTACCGAAAAATGACCGAGGACGATCTTTTCGCGATCTTTCGGCCATCAGGACAAAGCCAAGGCCCCAAGCTGCGGGAAGCCGTTCGCAGCCTGAAGCTGGTTTCAGCGCTGGGCGGCATGTCGCAGACTGTGACGATCTATCAATCACGACTTCTCACAAAGCGGGGGAAACTACGCGCCGCCTTCTATAACGAAGTTCAAGTACAACGTCAGGCACTCCACAATCCACACTGCGACTTTGCGATTGAGGATTTGGCTGACCAGTTGGTGGCCGAGTGCATCTACTCGTCGGACCGTGAACACCCGGCAAATTTTGGCGGCCCCGACCAACAGGCCTTGGGCTATTGCGAAAGCTTGCAGGCCAGGATCGGCACGCTGGTGCATTCCGCGGAACTAGCCTGCCTGTTCGGCGCTGTTGGTCCCTCTCTAGCAGAGGTTCTGGATGAGTTCGTAGCAAGCGAAGACGATGACATCATCCGCATCTCGTTCAAGAATGTCAGGTTCGAGCACAACACCCGCGAAATTCTGATGAATATCATCGGGCGCTACCTGCTCTTTAGGGCGCGCGCGGATGCCTTTAGGGAAAAACCGCTGATCGTGGTTCTCGACGAGGCTCACCAATTTCTGGGCCGGACAATTGGCGACGACTACGCGAGCGTCCGGCTTGATGCGTTCGGCCTAATCGCAAAGGAGGGCCGAAAGTACGGGCTTACCTGTGTTCTCGCGACACAACGACCACGGGATATTCCCGCCGATGTCCTGAGCCAGTTGGGGACGTTCATTGTCCATCGGTTGACCAACGACGACGACCGTCATGCGGTCGAACGAGCTTGCGGCGACCTTGACCGCAATGCCGCATTGTTCATTCCGACCCTCGGGCCTGGCGAGGCAATCATCATCGGCCCGGACCTGCCTGCACCAGTTCCGATCATGATCCACAGACCGCTGACGCCGCCTAATTCAAAGGGGCCGGACTATGGCACGTATTGGGTGGCGCGCAATGCGGCGAAGAAGAAGCCAGGATCACTCCTGGAATGAGTGACGCTCAGCATCTCGAAACGATAGCGCGCGAGCTGAGCGACAGTGGCGAGTATCGCGTTCTCCGCCGTTTGCAGCGTCGCGCCATGTTTGAACCAGAAGATGGAACACCCACTCGATTGGGGATTTTCCTGGATCTTGAAACCACGGGCATCGACCCGGCGCAAGACGAAATTATTGAGATCGCGATGGTGCCGTTTACATACGCCCTCGACGGTCGGATCTTCGAGATCCAACCATCCTTTGAGGCTTTACGGCAGCCATCCAAGCCGATACCCCCAGAAATCGTCAAGATAACAGGCATTGACGACGCCATGGTTCAGGGTCGCAGTATTGACCCTGCGGCTGTCGCCGCCTTCGCGGCTCCGGCAGCAATCGTCATTGCGCACAACGCCGCTTTTGATCGTCGGTTTGCCGAACGGTTCTGCGAGATCTTCACCACCAAGGCCTGGGGTTGTTCGATGGCGCAAGTCGATTGGGCTGGCGAACGGTTTGAAGGTACTAAGCTAACCTACCTCGCGACCCAATGCGGCTTTTTTTATGACGCGCACCGAGCTGCGGATGACTGCGCGGCGGCACTCGAAATATTGGCACGTCCGCTTCCGTCTACAGGGGCTCCCGCCCTTGCTAGTCTCTTGGAAACAGCCCGAAAAGCAACCTGGCGCATTTGGGCTGAGAACTCCCCTTTCGACCAGAAAGACATTTTGAAAAGAAGGGGATATCGTTGGAATAGCGAAGTCGGTGGCGCACCAAAGGCGTGGTTTATTGATGTTTCAGAAGAGCAATGCGAGGTGGAAATAACTTTCCTCAAGAGCGAGATCTATCGAGGTGATGTGGATTTTTTGACGAAGCGCATCACCGCGTATGATCGTTATTCGGAGAGATGCTAAGTTGGATGGCGCGATACCAAGCCATCCATAGTTGGTCGAGCGGTGTCGAGCCGTGCGCCTCAATCCGACACAAGGGGCGTTGCGGGGAACCCCCGCAGAAGGGGGTGCGCCGGTGACCACGGCATCGGCCAGGGGGAAGGCGCATTCCCCCCAAAGCGGCAGCTCTGCTCCACCTGTGCGAGAAACCATCCGCCTTAGTCGTATTGGTTGCCTTACCTCATCCCAGGAAGATACCGAGACTCCCTTATCCTGCTTCGATGATCTCACCAGTCCTGGCGTCGTAGCGATACCGTAGGATAGAACCGTCGAGCAGCATGTGAATCGCTTGCTCGATCACCGGCAATGAAAGCAGGAACCATTCGCGCGGACGGAATGGCTTGCCGAATCGGTCGATGATCTCAATGTCGAGTCGGACATCGGTGAAAAATCGATGTAGCAGGTTCTCTACCTTGACGGCATTGAGATTGACCAGGTCGAACGTCCGAACTGGATGTACTGGGGCCAGCAAGAAAGTTGGATCGTCCGCCGCGCTGCTGATCCGCGCATCGACCGTGCCTGTGGTGACGCCGATTTTATAGAGGTGCCCGTCCAGCTTTTTGATATCGGGCTCGGCTGACAGGCTGCGGACCACATAGATGAACCCAGTAACCCGATCCTCCGGCGCCGCCACGGTTTCAGTGGTCGGCTCGCTGCCAAACAGGGGACCGGACGATGGATCTGAAATGCGGCGCCCAGCAGGATCCTTGTAAAGTTCGGTCGCCAGCGAGCGCAGCAGGTTCTCGCCTTCAGTACCGTTTTCGAAAATCAACCTCAGCCGGGCATTCTTTTTGCCGTTTCGGATATGGGGGTCGTTTACCTCGGCCACGAACACGGTGATGCCATTCAAAATGAAGAAGTCCCCGGCCCGGATTTCCTGCTCATTCGCAAAAGGCATGCTCTTGCGGATGCTGCTGGCGAGGTCGGCGGCGCAGGCGTCGAACCGCGTTTTGAATCGCTCGAAGTCCGGGCACGGCTTGCGTTCGGAAACCTTGTCAGGGCGAGCTACCGACGCCGGACGTGCATGCTTCATTTCGAAGATGTCGTCGGCGCCGGTGGACAGTAACTCG
>JBAVTK010000285.1:0-1521 GCA_049696095.1 Aliidongia sp.
CCGCCGACCGCCTGATTATTCGCGGCCTGTGCTTGTCCAGATACCTGGCCATCGGCGACTTGCTTGCAATAGGCCTGTTCCTGGGCAAACACGTCGAATGGTTTGCCCTGCGCCGGAAACACGCTGACCGTCGGCCCCAAGGGTTGTGTTGCGCAACCGCCCAGCACTGCCAGACCCGCCAGAATCGCCGATTTCGTCCTGATTCCCGCCATTTTAATTTCTCACCAATAAGGATTGACGGAGGTCACGCTCAAACCCTCGCCCGCTGCAACGCGAATCGATGCAATGTCGCAGGAAGCGAACGCCGCCGTAACGCCAAATCAACCAACGCGTCACGGCCGGATAAAGTTCCCGGACGCAGCAGATCGCTCCACCATGTTATCGTCGGCGCGCAGCCTGTTGAACTCCAACTGAAACAAATCCCAGTATCTTGCTTTTTTGAATGCGGCAAGGAGCGATTGTCCTTCGATGCGGCCCATCAGAGTGTCAGGATCCAACCGGGCCAGGATAGTCGCGGCGGTCCGATCCGATCGCGTCCGCAGCTCGGTCTGATATGCCGCCAATTCGTCAAAACTATGGCGAATTAGGGCGTCCATGTCGCCAGCCGGCCGGGCACTCAAGAGGGCGAGCAGCGCCTGTTCGTCGTCGAATGATCGGCTTAGGGGATTGTCGGCCGGTCCCTCCGAAGAGGGGGCGTTCACCGCGACAGCCCGCAAGCCGGCGACGAGACTCCGCAAGCGCCGGCCGGCGGCATAAAGCATCGCTTCCGGTTCGGTTCGCGCCAGCAATTCGGTCGAAAGGCCGGCGCCTTCAAGAAAAGCCTGAAGCAGATCGATGGCGCGAGGCTCGGCCGGCTCACCCCGGCCATCATTCGACCCGGTGAGCGGAGTCGATTGTGCGGTCGGGGTTTCGGGCATGGCACCGGTCTCGACCGAATGATCGTGGTCGGCAGGCAGGACATGGGCTGTTATGACATATGGGCCGATATAGATCAGATCGCCGTCGCTGAGCGCGGTGGCGACCCCGAGATCGATCCGGTTGGCGCTGTCGTTGAGGAACACGCCGTTCGTGCTGGTGTCGATGATCCGGAATTGGTCCGAATCGAACTCGATCCGACAATGCCGCTTCGAGATGTGCCCTTCCGGATCGTCGAGAACCCAGTCGCAGCCGGGCTGCCGGCCGATGACGCCGCCTGCCTCGCCGAGCGTGACGGCAATGGGTGCGGCGGGGCGCTGACCGGCATAGCACGTTACCGATAGGCTCAACGTCATTCTGGCACACAAAACTGGATTGCGGGGCTGGTCCGCCGACATCGCCCGCCATAATTTCGACAGGCGAAAACGACGATTGACATAATCTATCGCCAACCAGGTTCTGTCAATCGTGACGCGGTAAGGCGCATGATTTCAGATAATTGGCTCGGATCGGTGACCTGCGCTAGTGATCGTCTGCGCGCAGTGGGATTGTCACCTCGACAGTCGCTTCGCTGGGCATCCTGTGCTATGAGGCGCCATGCTAACC
>JBAVTK010000286.1:0-2915 GCA_049696095.1 Aliidongia sp.
CGGCGTCGTAGCCGTAGCTGGAATAGACGATGTTCCCGGTCCCGGTGTCCTTGATCGCGGTCGTGCGGTAATCGAGATCGTAGGTCCGCGTGTCCGTCACGCCGTTGCCGTAGGTGAAGCCGGAAACCGGCCCGAATGGCATGTGCGTAACAGAGGTCGCAATGTTCGTCGGGCTATGCCCCGGCTGCTTCGCCGTGACGCTCGATGTCTGCCCGGCGCTGTCATAGGCGTAGGAGGCCAGCCAGCCGGAACTGGCGTAGGTGACGCTGGCAAGCCGCCCGGCGCTCTCGAAGGTGTAGCCGGTCGTATAGACGTGGCCGCTGATCGTGCGGGCGTCGGTGATGAGATTGCCGCGCTCGTCATAGGAGCGGGACAGGCTGCCGACTGCGTCGGTCATGGAGGTCAACCGCCCGATGCCGTCGCCGTGGCCCCCTTGATCGTAGGTGAACGCGACATTCAGGCTGGAATCGGCGGGATAGGCCCGCGTCAATATGCGGTCGTCGGCGTCGTAGGTGTAATCCGTCTCGGCGCTGTTGGCGTCCAGCTTTTCGCTGACGTTGCCGTCCTTGTCGTAATAATAGATCGTCTTGCCCGCGTCGGGATTGTCCTCCTGAATGGCTTCGCCGAAACCGTCATAAACATAGGTCGTCGCGTTGCTTTTCGGGTCGGTGACGGTCAGGGGGCGGCTGGCGCTGTCATACGCGATTTGAGAAAGGTTCTTCGCCGCGTCCTTGAATTTCGTAAGGCGGTTCAACTGATCGGATGAGCGGTAGCTGATATGGCCCAGAGGATCGGTGATGCTGACCCAATTGCTGTTGCTGTCGTAGGTGGTGGCGGTGGTCTGCCCTTCCCCGCCGATGTCGTGCAGGATGCGGCCCAAGGCGTCAAAGGTCGCCGTGTGCTGGCGCTTGGTGACGGCGCTTGCGTTCTTCCATAGCGTCTGCGTGACGTTGCCTGCGGAATCGTAGGTGATGCCCTGCGTTTCACTCAAGGGGTTGGTGATGCTGGTCACGCGGTGCGCGTCGTCATAGCCGTAGGTCAGGTACGAACTATCGGGCAGGGTCGTCTTCGTCAGGTTCCCCGCGCTGTCATAGGTGATGCTGGTGGTCAGGCTGCCGCCGGAGACGGACAGGACGCCGGAAGTCGGCCATTCGCGGGTGCTGTAGGTGTACGTTGTCAGGACAGAATTCGGGTCGGTGACGGTGAGCGGCCTGCCGCCCGACTGGAAGGTGACGGCGGTCGTCGTGTGCGAGAGCGCGTCGGTGACGCTGGTGAGGGTGCCGCCCGTATAGCCGTAGGTCGTCTTGGCGGTCACGTCCAGACGCGGCAATTGCCGGGTTTTAAGCTGGCCGGTCGGGGTCCATGTATAGTGCCATGTGCGCGTCTGGCCGTTGGTGGAATAGGGAACGCTCTGGCTCGTCGTGTCGGTCAGGGTGCGGGTCGCCATATTGCCGCTGCTGTCGTAGGTGATGCCGGTGGTGACGCCTTGCTCGACGATAGTCGCCGCAAGATGCGCCCATGTCCCGTCATAGGTGATGGTCGTCGTGTGGTGCGCGGGCGAACCCGACGCATAGACGATCTGCGTCGGCAGGCCGTGCGCGTTGTTGGTGTAGGCCGTCTGGTTGCCGTTCCAGTCGGTGCGGGTTTTCAGATAGCCGCTTGAATCATAGGTGATGTAACTGGTCGCTGACGCGACGCTGCCATTCGCGGCCCTGTCTATCTCCGTGACCTTCGGGACGCCCTGCAAGGTCGTGAATTTGTACGTTTCGGCAATGCCAAGCGGCCCGGTGACGGTGCGGTTCCCTGTCGAACTGTCGTAAGAAATTTGCGTGTAATCCGCGCCGGTCGCAAGCTGGCTTGAGGTGGCTTCGCCATAGGCGTCATAGGCCCATGTCGCGTAACGATGGCCGTTCTCGTCGGTGATGCCGGTGAGGGCATAGGGATAATGGACGTTCTCGTACAGGTAGGTCTGATGGGTCGCGGGGCTGGTGTTATAGGAAACCGTCGTCAAGATGTGTGCGCTGGCAAAGGCCACATAGCCATAGGACAGGGCCAGAGTGTCGGGCGTCGTCACGCCGGACAGCATGCCCGCCGACGAATAGGACAGGCCCAGTTGGCGTCCGTAGGAATCGCTGACATAGGAAATCTGGCCGCTCGTATAGTTGATGGCCTGCGTGTAGCCGTTGCGCAGCGTGATGGATTGCAAGGTGGCCTTGCCGCCGCTGGCAAAATAGATTTCGGTCGTGTCGTTCGGGTCTTTCAGGGTCCATGTGCTGCCGGACTTGGTCAGGCTGTAATCGACGTCCGAGTCGGGCGTATAGGTGCCGGAACTCGACGAAAAGCTGATGACCTGCCCGTCCGGGCGCTCGGCCACGACGCCATAGATCGCGGACGGATTGATGATGTGCAGATAGCGGTCAAAGATCGTCCGCCAGTTCTGGCCCATGGTGACCGCATAGGTGTCTGGCGTCGCCATGCTGTTGTAATAGCGGGTGAAGGCAAGCGGGTTTTGCCCGGCTGTCGCGTAATCCTGCACCTGCTCGAAAAGATTGCCGCTGCCGATGCTGATAGGATCACCGGCGCAGCATCCACCGGAAGCAATGATCCACGGTTTGCCAAGGATTTTCGGATTGATCCATGTGCCATCAGGCGGATGTACGATGTAACCGTAAGCCGTTGTAGAACTGGAAACTACGCGCTGTGCGCGGTCATAAGAACTGCCGCCATTCGCCGTGCCTAAAGCGAGTTCATTGGCGATTCCGTCACTTTGAAGCGCTTGCAATAACCAGTTGGAAATTTGTCCACTGGTCAAGTCGAAGTCCGAAGTGGTCAGATAGCCGAGTGAATTCAGGCTGCCGACGCCGGAGCCGTTTAATGCGTAAGCTATAATGCCGCTTTGCGGCACATGGCCGGTG
>JBAVTK010000287.1:0-3334 GCA_049696095.1 Aliidongia sp.
TGGAGACAGCGGGGAAGTCGTTACGCCATTCGTGCAGGTCGGAACTTACCCGACAAGGAATTTCGCTACCTTAGGACCGTTATAGTTACGGCCGCCGTTTACCGGGGCTTCAATTCAGAGCTTGCACCCCTCCTTTTAACCTTCCGGCACCGGGCAGGCGTCAGACCCTATACGTCGTCTTGTCGACTTCGCAGAGCCCTGTGTTTTTAGTAAACAGTCGCTACCCCCTGGTTTGTGCCCCCCGCCCGAGCTTGCGCTTGAACGGGGCCCTCTTATCCCGAAGTTACGAGGGTAATTTGCCGAGTTCCTTCAACACCATTCTCTCAAGCGCCTTGGTATACTCTACCAGTCCACCTGTGTCGGTTTCGGGTACGGTCTATACGGTGGCGTTATTTCCTGGAAGTCCCAGGCCGCCCTCCCAATCCAATAAGGGAAAACGGCTTTCGGCCTTCGTCACGTCCACCAGGCTGCGGAATATTAACCGCATTCCCATCGACTACGCCTGTCGGCCTCGCCTTAGGGACCGGCTCACCCTGCGCGGATTAGCCTTGCGCAGGAACCCTTGGACTTTCGGCGACAGAGTTTCTCACTCTGTTTGTCGCTACTCATGTCAGCATTCTCACTTCCGATACCTCCAGCAAACCTTACGGTTCACCTTCACTGGCTTACGGAACGCTCCGCTACCGCGTGCAATCGCTTGCACACCCGCATCTTCGGTGCATGGCTTGAGCCCCGTTACATTTTCGGCGCAGGACGGCTTAACTAGACCAGTGAGCTATTACGCTTTCTTTAAAGGATGGCTGCTTCTAAGCCAACCTCCTGGTTGTCTTGGCCTTCCCACATCCTTTCCCACTTAGCCATGACTTGGGGACCTTAGATGGCGGTCTGGGCTGTTTCCCTCTCGACGATGGACCTTAGCACCCACCGTCTGGCTGCCGATCTCCACTCACCGGTATTCGGAGTTTGGTTAGGTTTGGTAAGAATTGCTTCCCCCTAGCCCATCCAGTGCTCTACCCCCGGTGGTGAGCAATCGACGCTCTACCTCAATAGATTTCGCGGAGAACCAGCTATTTCCGAGTTTGATTGGCCTTTCACCCCTAGCCACAGGTCATCCCCGTTTTTTTCAACAAACGTGGGTTCGGTCCTCCAGTGCATGTTACTGCACCTTCAACCTGCCCATGGCTAGATCACCCGGTTTCGGGTCTAATCCCGGCAACTCATGCGCCCTATTCAGACTCGCTTTCGCTACGCCTACACCTAACGGCTTAAGCTTGCTGCCGAGACTAACTCGCTGACCCATTATACAAGAGGTACGCCGTCACCCCATAAAGAGGCTCCGACTGCTTGTAGGCATCCGGTTTCAGGAACTGTTTCACTCCCCTCATCGGGGTGCTTTTCACCTTTCCCTCACGGTACTAGTGCACTATCGGTCACTGAGGAGTACTTAGGCTTGGAGGGTGGTCCCCCCACGTTCAGACAGGGTTTCACGTGCCCCGCCTTACTCAAGTATCCAAGACTTCATGTCGCATACGGGGCTATCACCCGCTCTGGCCGGCCTTTCCAAACCGTTCTGCTATTAGGTCTCAAATCACTGGCCTGGTCCGCGTTCGCTCGCCACTACTAGCGGAGTCTCTGTTGATGTCCTTTCCTCCAGCTACTGAGATGTTTCAGTTCGCTGGGTTCGCCTCGCCGACCTATGTATTCAGCCGGCGATCAGCCACATGGGCTGGGGTTGCCCCATTCGGAGATCCGGGAGTCAACGAGTGCTCGCCTCTCGTCCCGGCTTTTCGCAGCGTGCCACGTCCTTCATCGCCTCTCAGTGCCAAGGCATCCACCAAATGCCCTTATTACGCTTGATCCTGAACTTCCAAACAATTGCGCCGCACGCAGGGACAAGCCCCGTCATACGACGGCAAACCTCCAGAAGACACAATTTCCTGTAAAAAAATCCCAAGCTTCCGCCAACCAGTCACCCGGTCAGCCAAAACCCACGACCTTCTCACAGGCCCTCGGTTCACACATATCCACAATATCAAACAACAGCCGATCTCAACGATCGTACTCACGCCTTCGGGTTGCCCCAAAGCCGAACGGATGCCCTAACCCTGATTGACCCTACCCGAACATCCTCGTGGTGGAGGTGAACGGGATCGAACCGATGACCTCCTGCTTGCAAAGCAGGCGCTCTACCAACTGAGCTACACCCCCTCACAGGGATCAGCACCAGGATCGCGACGCCCGGACCAATGCCCTAAACATCACAATCATATGGCGTCTGATGCCTGACAATGGTGGGCCAGGGAGGATTTGAACCTCCGACCTCACGCTTATCAAGCGCGCGCTCTAACCAACTGAGCTACTAGCCCGAGTTCCGATACAATCAGGGAAGGGATGCGAAGACGGCGGCGCCGACTTTGATTTTAAGGGTAAGCCTTGGAAGATTGTGAGCAATCCATCCAGAGCTTCCTTAGAAAGGAGGTGATCCAGCCGCAGGTTCCCCTACGGCTACCTTGTTACGACTTCACCCCAGTCGCTGACCTTACCGTGGTCGGCTGCCTCCTTGCGGTTAGCGCACCGGCTTCGGGTAAAACCAACTCCCATGGTGTGACGGGCGGTGTGTACAAGGCCCGGGAACGTATTCACCGCGGCATGCTGTTCCGCGATTACTAGCGATTCCAGCTTCATGCTCTCGAGTTGCAGAGAACAATCCGAACTGAGACGGCTTTTAGAGATTTGCTCAGGGTCGCCCCGTCGCCTCCCTCTGTCACCGCCATTGTAGCACGTGTGTAGCCCAACCCATAAGGGCCATGAGGACTTGACGTCATCCCCGCCTTCCTCCGGCTTGTCACCGGCGGTTCCTTTAGAGTGCCCAGCATAACCTGATGGCAACTAAAGGTAGGGGTTGCGCTCGTTGCGGGACTTAACCCAACATCTCACGACACGAGCTGACGACAGCCATTCAGCACCTGTGTGGAAGCCAGCCGAACTGAAGGACCCCGTCTCCGAGGACCATACTTCCCATGTCAAGGGTTGGTAAGGTTCTGCGCGTTGCGTCGAATTAAACCACATGCTCCACCGCTTGTGCGGGCCCCCGTCAATTCCTTTGAGTTTTAACCTTGCGGCCGTACTCCCCAGGCGGTGTGCTTAAAGCGTTAGCGGCGACACCGAAGAGCTATGCTCCCCAGCGTCTAGCACACATCGTTTACGGCGTGGACTACCAGGGTATCTAATCCTGTTTGCTCCCCACGCTTTCGCGCCTCAGCGTCAGTGTCGGTCCAGTGAGCCGCCTTCGCCACCGGTGTTCTTCCCAATATCTACGAATTTCACCTCTACA
>JBAVTK010000288.1:0-1510 GCA_049696095.1 Aliidongia sp.
AAATCACTCCTGGCTGGCGCGGCCTTGGCTGCGGCAACGCTGGCGCAGCCGGCTTCCGCGGACCCGATTAATGTCGTGGCTGCGGAGAATTTCTATGGCGACATCGCTCAACAGACCGGCGGAGACAACGTTGCCGTGACGAGCATACTTTCGAGCCCCGACCAGGACCCCCATCTGTTCGAGGCAAGTCCCTCGACTGCGAAGGCGCTGGCTGGCGCAAAGGTCGTCATCGTCAACGGCGCTGACTATGATCCTTGGATGGAAAAGCTGCTGAAGGCTAACAAGACACCAGGCCGCAAGGAGATTCTGGCCGCTGCGCTTGCTGGCAAGAAGGCTGGCGACAATCCACACCTCTGGTATAATCCGGCGACGGTAAAGGCCGTGGCGAAGAAGCTAAGCGTAGAGCTCGCAATCATCGACCCGACGCGTAAAGCTGACTATGAGAAAGGCGCAGCTTCCTTCGTCGATTCGCTTAAGCCGTTAGACGCCAAGATCGCAGAAATGCGTAAGAAATATGCCGGCAGCCCCGTTACAGCCTCCGAGCCCGTCTTCGGCTACATGGCCGAGCTTCTAGGGCTCAAAGTTCACAACGAAAAATTCGCCCTTGCCGTGATGAACAATACAGAACCAAGTGTATCAGAGGTGGCCGCCTTTCAGAACGACCTCAAGGGTCACAAAGTCAAGGTGATGCTTTATAACGCCCAGGCAAGCGAGCCTGCCGTGCAGCGCCTTGTGCAAATGGCCAAAGACGAGAAAATCCCCGTCGTCGGCGTCTCGGAGACTGAGCCTCCGGGCGTAACCTATCAACAATGGATGACGTCGCAGCTCGACGCGCTGGACAAAGCTCTTTCCGGCGGGGAGATGTGAGCGCACTTAAATTCGATCAAGTTACGATCAACCTCACCGGCCGAAACATTCTTTCGGCCGTATCGTTCTTGATTGAAGAAGGAGAGTTCGTTGCCTTACTCGGCCCGAATGGGTCCGGCAAGACGACGCTAATGCGTGCCGCATTGGGCTTGATCCCGGTCGAAGCTGGAACGATCCGAGTTTTGGAGGGGGCTGCGACTCGCGGTAATCACAAAATCGGCTACTTGCCGCAGGCCCGTACCAATCTCGCCGGTCTTCGCTTCACAGGATGGGATTTTGTGGCGTGCGCCGCCGGCGGACAGCGGTGGGGACTTCCCCGTCTCAGTTCGGCCGAGAGGCGCGACGTCGAACACGCTCTCGATATGGTTGGGGCGACCGATCTTGCACGCCGATCGCTTGCCGAATTGTCGGGTGGCGAGCGCCAGCGCCTCTTCCTATCTCAGGCGCTGCTCGGACGCCCCAGGCTATTGTTCCTCGATGAGCCCTTGCTAAACTTAGATCCGACACATCAAAGGGGTGTCGTGGAGATCGTTCGCAAACTTCAGAGGGAACTCGGGATCTCTGTGCTATTCAGTGCGCATGAATTGAATCCGCTGCTCAACTCAATTGACCGCGTACTCTATCTTGGTGGCGGCAATGCCGT
>JBAVTK010000289.1:0-3044 GCA_049696095.1 Aliidongia sp.
GGTCATGGCCAGCCGTGCCACGGCGCCGATCGAGGGCAGCGCTTCGCCGCGAAATCCCAGGGTCGCGATCGATTCGAGATCGTCGTCCGGCAACTTGGACGTACAGTGCCGATCGACTGCCAGCACCAAACCGGCACGATCCATGCCGCCGCCATCGTCGCTGACCACGATCAGGCTCTGACCGCCCTCGCGCAGCGCGATCTCGATTCGCCCGGCGCCGGCATCAAGCGCGTTCTCGACCAGTTCCTTGACCGCCGAAGCCGGCCGCTCGACCACCTCGCCGGCAGCGATGCGGTTGACGAGAACGGTGGGAAGGAGGCGGATCTGGTTGGTCATAGGCTTCAGTCTATCAATATCTGGTATCGGGCCAAAGTACAAGATTAGCAGGAACGGCGCGTGCGACCGAGTCGAAACGGCTGCCTGCGGTAGCAGGCGATGCACCCGACCCGGTGAAGTGTGGCGTGTCAGAAATTTGGTTACTATTTGGACACAATAAGTTTACCTCCCATTGACACAGATTTATAAGCCGTTACCATCACGGGTGCGAACATCGTGCCATGATCGCGCTCATTGGTATCAATCATCCAGAGAGAGCGGACAAAGTCTTTTAGAACAAAGCATTGCTGCTGAGGGTTGATTACAAATCACATTGCACAATTTGTTGCCGACGTAGTTCTCCCCCACATTTCTTTGAGGAGCATATTATGACTTATTCTCTTTTCAAGAGTAGCGTCGCGGCGGTGGCACTGGGTCTGATCGGCACGGGCGCTGCCCTGGCCGGTGCGCCCAAGGCGTCGGATCTGGGTTCGCTCGTCGAGCGGGCCGGCGACCAGATGATGTCGGTGACCATCGCCCTGAAGCTCAACGATGTCGCGGGCGCGGAAAGCATGATGCAGCGGGTCGCAACACCGGGTGACGCGCTTTATCGGCAATTCCTGACACCCGCGCAAGTTCTGGCGCAATTCGGGCCGAGCCAGAAGGACGTCGACCACGTCATATCGAGCCTCACGATGTTCGGCCTGACCGTCGAACGGACCAGCTCGACGACACTGAAGGCGACGGCTCCGGTCTCGACGATCGAGCGAGTCTTCCAAACCTCGCTTCATCAGTTCCAAGTTGAGGCGACCGAACAGGCGCCAGGCTACATTTACCAGGCCGCGGCGACCAGACCGGTCGTGCCGTCGCAAATCTCGCCGATGGTCAACGCCGTGCTCGGCTTCAGCACCGCGCCCGCCTTGCATCCGCATTACCGTCAGGCGCCTGGCGCCATCGGCGGCGCGCCGCTCAAGCATGAGGGCTCCAATGCCGCGACGGGCAATCCGTTCGGCTCCTTGACCGTGACCGATTTCGCCAATCGCTATGATGTCGACCCGCTCTATGCCCAAGGCGTGACCGGCAAAGGCCGGACGCTGGCGATCGTGACGCTGGCCGCCTTCACGCCCAGCGATGCATTTTCCTATTGGAAGTCGCTTAATTTGAAGACGGATCCGAACCGCATTTCGATCGTCAATGTCGATGGCGGGCCCGGTGCCCCGAGCGACGCGTCCGGTTCGGTCGAGACGACGCTTGATGTCGAGCAATCCGGCGGTATCGCGCCCGGCGCAAAGATTATCGTCTATCAGGCGCCGAACACCAACCAGGGTTTTGTCGACGTCTTCGCCGAGGCGATCGACGACAATAAAGCGGATTCGATGTCCACCAGCTTCGGAGAGTGGGAATTCTTCGATAATCTGGCGAATTCTCCCGTCACCGATCCGTTCTCGGGCGAGGCTGTCAGCGCGCTTCAGGCGATGCATGAATTGTTGGTCGAAGCGGGGCTGCAAGGCCAGAGTGTTTTTGCCGCTGCCGGTGACTGCGGTGCGTTCGATTCGAACGGCGAACTCCCGACGACCTTCACCCATCCGCTGAGCGTGGATTATCCCGGCAGCGATTCGGCGATCACCTCCTCGGGTGGTACGACGCTGCCCGGTGCGCAGACCTTCGGCATCAGCGCGACCCAGACCCTCACCATCAATATCCCGCAAGAACGCGTCTGGGGCTGGGATTATCTTGAGCCGCTCTGCACCGCGTTGAATCTCAGCCTTGACGCCTGCGGCATCTTCTCGACCGGCGGCGGCGGCGGCGTCAGCGTGTTCTTCGGTATTCCGCTCTATCAGGTCGGGATCGTCGGCACGCAGCTCAGCCAACCGGGTCAGAATCTGATCGAGGAAGATGTCACCCCGCCGCAGCTCGACTTCGCGCTGCCGGCCAATTTCGCCGGCCGGAACGTCCCGGACTTCGCGTATAACGCCGATCCGGAAACCGGCTACGAAGTCTTCTACACCTCTAATGTCACCGGGTTTAGTGTCCAAACTTTCTTCGGCGGCACCAGCTTCGTCGGGCCGCAATTGAACGGTGTCACAGCACTGCTCGGCCAGAATGCCGGTGGGCAACGGCTCGGTCTGCTGAACGTGCCGCTCTATACGCTGGCCCGTTTCGGTCTGACCTCGCTCGGGCCCAACCCGCTGGTCAACACGATCACGGCCGGCGACAACTGGTTCTATACTGCCCGCAACGGCTATAGCCCGGCCGCCGGTCTGGGCACGATCAACGTGGCCAATCTCGCCGCGGTTCTGCGTTAAGGCCAAGCGGGTTGGCGCCGTCCGCGGCCAACCCGCTTGCAAATTTCCCCGTGTTACCGAGCCGCCCCGTGGGGCGGCTCGACCGCGCGCAAGACCGGTGCTGGTTCAGATGCAGTGGCGCGCAGCGCATCAGCCGCCCTTTTCAGATGACTGAACGAGCGGACGCTGAACGGGATCGCCGCCAAATACCCCAGCCCGATGACCAGCAGTGTCGGCCAAGGTGCCGTCGTCAGAAAGGCGGCCAGCACGGCGGCTCCGAGCAATAATGGTACGACGTAATCGGCCGGTACGCGCAGGCGCTTGGCTGAAAAGGTCGGCACGCGGCTCACCATCAAGGCCGCGACCGACACGGTTGTAACGGCACAGAGCCAGGGCGACCGGAAAAGATCGGGACCGAATTCGAAGGCGGCACAGAGCGGCAGC
>JBAVTK010000290.1:0-11173 GCA_049696095.1 Aliidongia sp.
CGAGAACCGCAGCGCAGCGTACATTTGGTACGTGAGCAGCGGAAGCGCAGGAAACCGCCATTTGCAGACCGGCATGGCGCAACTGACGACACGCCCTAATAATCGGCGTGATAAATCGCCATGTTGCTTTCGAGTTCGCGATAAGCCTCGTCCGGATCGGTGCCTTCCATATTCAACGAGGCGGCCCAGTTGGCGTAGAGCGGCTCGGTCGCCTTGCGCCAGGCGGCAAGCTGTGACGGCGTCAAGGTCTCTACGACCTGCCCCGCTTGGGCGAGCAATTTCTCACGTGCGGCGCTTTCGGCATCGGCCCAACTGCTGGCAAAGCGCACGGCCCAATCGGTCGTGCAATGATTGTCGATATCGCTACGCTGTGCGGCGGTAAGCCCGTCATATCGCGCCTTGTTCATGACCCAGACATAGGTGCTGGCATAAATCGGCACATCGATATGATATTTGATTGTCTTGGCCGCGTCGGTCAGCAGCGCGGCCCCCCAGGGCTGGAAGAGGCCTTCCAGTTTTCCACGATCGAGTAATTCTCGGATATTAGCCGCCGGCGCCTGAACATTGATGGCGCCGAGCAGAATCGCGAGCGGCGCCGTCGCATTGACCGACTGGATATTCAAGCCCTTCATATCGTCCGGCATCAAGACCGGCCGGCGAGAGTGCAGGGTTCCAGGGTTCTGGGCGACGGCGAAGCAATAATGCACATCCTTCATTTCAGTCGCGGCGTATTTGCGATACCACGCGTCGAGTGCGCCGGTTCCGCTGCGCCCATCACGGAATTGAAACGGCAGATCGCCGACCGAGATGATCGGGAAGCGGCCGGGCTGAAAGCTGGGATTGACCAAGGCGAAATCCGCAACGCCATCGCGCGCCAGATCATATTGGTCGTAAGCCTTGCCCAACGCCTCGGTCGGATACATCGCAGAGACGATCGAGCCGTGCGAGCTTTCCTCGATCGAGTCGGCCCAACCGTCGATGCCGGCCTGGATCGGGTGTGAAATCGCGAGCCACGTCGAGAGCTTCATCTCGACTCGGCCGGACTGCATTGCGCCGCCGGCCGGCTGCCGGTTCGGCGCGGCAAGATCGGGGGCCGCCGCGCCCGCCTGCGTTATCGCGACCGCCATACCGATCGCCGACCACGTGGTTTTCCGACTGTTCGACATCGGCACCCTGCCCCTTCGACCATTGATTGCGCCGCAGCTATATTGTCCGGCGGTAAAGTTTAAACCCTCGCCATGACGCTACACTTGTAGCATAATTTAAAGAATGGGCCTATGAAACTCCTCATTCTTGACCCAGACGGGCCGACATGTATGCATCACTTCTTCTCCTTCACCGCAGAAACGGGCCGAGGTTGCCGATGAAGCGGATAGTACCGGGAATGGCTTTATTTCTGGCGGGCGTGGCGCCGGCTTGGGCTGGGCCGGTATTCGATACCGTCAAAGCCAATGGCGCCCTCACCTGCGGCTTGTCGACCGGCATCGCCGGGTTCGCGACCGCAGACAATACCGACAAGGCGACCGGCCTTGATGCCGATATTTGCCGCGCGGTTTCCGCGGCGATATTCGGGACACCGGACAAGGTCAAGTTCGTGGCACTCGCCCCGGCCCAGCGTGTTTCCGCCCTGCAATCGGGTCAAGTCGATCTCGAAGTGCTCGACCCCACCCTGATCGCCGCTCGGCCGGCCGATCAGGGGCTCTCGCTCGCCCCCGCGGTCTTCTATGACGGCGCCGGTTTTCTGGTGCCGAAATCCCTTGGCATAAAAAGCGCCCGTCAGCTATCCGGTGCGGCGGTATGCCTGCTCAAGGGTACATCCAACGCACAGCACCTGACGGCCTATTTCCACAGCAACAAGCTGGATTTACGCTCGATCGCAATGAATGACGCAGCCGAGATCGAGGCGGCGCTCTTCTTCGGCCGATGCGATGCGTATATGAGCGACGTCATTTCGCTGGCCCATATGCGGATCGTCAAGGCCGCCAATCCGGAGGATTTCACCATTCTGCCGGAACGAATTTCCAAATCACAACTGGTGCCGGCTCTGCGTAACATCGACAAAGGCTTCTACAACCTGACGCGCTGGACGATCTATACGCTGATCGAAGCGGAAGAACGCGGGGTTACCGCTCGCAATGTCGGCGAGATGGCGAAGTCCGACGATCCTGGCATCAAGCATGTCTTCGCGACCGAACCGGACACCGACAAGGCGCTTCCGGCAGACGACAAGCGGGCGATCAACGTGATCCGCTCGGTCGGCAATTACGGCGAAATCTTCGCCCGTAATATGGGCGAACAAAGCCCGCTGCGTCTTGCGCGCGGTCAGAATGCTCTTTATCTCGGCACGCTCGGCGGACAGATGCTGTCGCCGCAGACGCAGAGCAGCGATTAGCCGTCTCAATGATCGCTTGATCGAACCCCCGGCGGAGGTGCTAAAGAACCAGCGACCCTCGGACAAAATGGAGACCTGCCACCATGACGCTCGATATCGGCGACCCGGCGCCGGATTTCATCTTGCCGACGGATGGCGGCGGCTCGGTCACACTCTCGGCGCTCCGCGGCCGGCCGGTGATTGTGTATTTCTATCCGAAGGACGACACGCCGGGCTGCACCACGCAAGCCTGCGGCTTTCGCGATGCTCTGCCGGATTTCAGCGCGACGGGGGCCGCGGTGATCGGCGTTTCCAAGGACTCGGTCGCAGCCCACGACAAATTCAAGACGAAATACCAGCTAACCTTCACGCTCGCCGCCGATATCGACGGCAAAATCGTCGAACAATACGGCGCCTGGGTCGAAAAGACGCTCTATGGCCGAAAATATATGGGGATCGATCGCTGCACCTTTCTGATCGATGGCGCCGGCACGATTTGCGGCATCTGGCACAAGGTCAAGGTGAAGGGCCATGTCGAGGCGGTACTGGCGGCCGTCCAGGCGCTGTGACCATCGTCAGTCTGCGGGCCGGCGCAGTCGCGGTGCTGACGGCGCCGCTGCCGGACGACAAGATCGCCCTGACCCACGAACTGGCGGCGCTCTGGCGTTCCGGCGCTTTGCCGATCGGTGACGGCCCGGCTCCACCGCAGCGTCCAGCCCGCCCGGTCCGGCCCGCCTTGCTGATGCCACGCGACATGCCCAAACGCCGCTCCGGCGGGGCATCGGCGAGCCGGGTGGCGCTGCTCCATGCGCTGGCTCATATCGAACTGAATGCTCTCGACCTTGCCTGGGATCTAATCGCGCGCTTTGGCACGCCGGCCCGTCCGCACGGTTTTTTCGACGATTGGCTGCGTGTTGCCGACGAGGAAGCCGGCCATCACGCGCTGCTCGCCGGGCGTCTGACGTTTTACCAGGCAGCCTATGGCGATCTGCCGGCCCATGACGGTCTGTGGCAGATCGCCGAGGCGACCGCCGAGGATCTGCTGGCGCGCCTCGCCGTGGTGCCGCTGGTGCTCGAAGCGCGCGGCCTTGATGTGACCCCGGCGATGATCGCCAGCCTGGAGAAGGCCGGCGATACCGACAGCGCCGCCGTGCTGAAGCTCATCTATCGCGATGAGATCGGCCATGTCGCGATCGGCAGCCGCTGGTTCGAAGCGATCTGCGCCGAACGCGGCCTGGCACCGGAACCGAGCTGGCAGACGCTGGTCCGGCGGCATTTCAAAGGCAGGCTGAAACGGCCGTTCAATACCGAGGCACGGGACAAGGCGGGCTTGCCGGCCGGGTTTTACGAGGCGTTGGCCGATGAGGAACCGGTCGAACGGGGCGGCGCAATGTCGTGAGCGGAGAGGCGCGCTCGACCTGGGTTGAATGAGTTGGGCATTACCTCCCCGACATGTCTTATTTCCCGATGGCGATATCGGCCGGGCTGCGCGGGTCGATTTCGTAATGTGTGTCATATTGGCTGCTGAACCCGGTCACGCTGACTCGCGCACCGACCGAGGGAAGCCGACCCATCGTGATGCCGGTCTGGGTGTTGACGAAGATCAAGGCGGCGCCCGACCCGTCATTCACCCAGAATTTGAAGCCATAGGCCCCGTCGCTCTCTGGTGCCTGACTGAGCTTGCCGGCCACGCGCACGATCCGCCCTTCGGTCGCCTCGCCGATATCCGCGGTCTTGACCGCCCGCGGCATGATCGGCCGGCCAGGCCCCAATCGTATTACGTCGGCCGGATTGGTCGGTACGAGGGCGAGCAGGCCGGTATGATCCTCGATCACCCCCGTGACCCGCACCCGTGCCGGCGGCGCCAGTTTCAGATTGTCCTTCAGGCTGACATAGAGCCCGGCGCTGCGATCCTGAAGACCGAACCCTTCATCGGAAAAGCTGGAGGCGAAATCGCCCGACGGGCTGGAAACCACGCCCTCGACCGTAACCTTGGTGCCGACCGGACGGGTGCGGGCCTCGGCAATCGACAATGTGGGTTCGGCCGGCGCAGCGGCGGCCGGCGGCAGCGCCGACAGCAGCAGGAGTAACGCAACGATCGGCAAATGACGGCAATGATAGATGGAAAACATGGGCAGGTCCCGGTCGAAAATAGAAGGTGGCCTATTGTAAGCAACCTTTCATATCTGGCAAGGCCGCGATCGATCGGGCGCATGGCGTTGTCGACAGGATGTTCCATGCCGCGATAGTACCATTTTATGGCGATTACACTCGGTTCGCCCGGAATATTCAGTGGAATCCGGATGGTCCATGACAACATATGGGCCGTCAAAGGCCTGTCGAAATATCCATTGGTGATCTTCCTGGAGCCAGCCGATCGCGATCGAGACCGAAGCGCCTGAGTTTCAATCCGCCCATGATCACCATCGACAGTGGGGGCGGCCGTGATCCTCTCGGCCTCTGGGTCATCAAGAAACCCGCGAACATCGTCATGAAGGGGGCCCTGATTGCCTTTGAGCGCCAGAGCATAATCACCGTTTTGGGCGACGATTTGGCGCTGGCCGTGTCGAACGAGCGGCGCAAAACCTTACCATCGCTCGCGATAACACCCTGACAGGTCTCGGCAAACCGCGTCATAAATGTCTGAAAAAATCGACGAAACGCCCGACTGAACGTGTCGTGCGACGCTAACCCATTGGCTAAAGTGAGAAATCCCCCAAGGAATGCCGCCTTCTCCACAGCAAAATCCGCTAGGCCCACGCAGCTTTCGCCACCGCACAAAACCGTGCAAAGCGCATTCAGCAGAATCTCCAGAAGATCATGACGCCGAGCATTGCCGGGCCGCGGATCCGCCAGCCCGCTAAAGCACTCCTTAAACCCAGCCACTCGATCGATTCTACCAGAGCCCAAATACGGCACTCGTAGAATCAGCCCAACAGCAACGCGCGAGAAAATCCCGCATACGATTCCCCTGTCCAGCAATCGCCAGCAGGCAAATTTGGGCGTGAGACCACGCAGGGAGGCGGACGCGCCATGTCGCGCCGCTCTCTGGAACTAATTGATTTTTCGGTGTTTTTCGCGCTCCAGCGTATTGGAGCGATGGTAGCGGGAGAGGGAGAGGGATTTGAACCCCCGACCTTGGGATTATGATTGCCATAGGACTGCCTCCTAATGTCATGATATATATGGTACTTCAGACTTGGTGAAAAGTCCCGCAATCGTCTAGCAATCAGGTTTTTTGCCCATTTTCAGTTGAGCCGAAAACCGCGCTTCGGCGGCGCGTCGTCATCCCTCGGGAGATACGCGCCGTTAGCGTTGCGCTGTCGCCACCAAGGCCTTGATGGGTCGTGTAGCCCTGGGCCGCGCCGTGCCCCGACAAGTAGATATGCAGGCGGTCCCGCAACGATTCATCAGCCATAGGAAAGGGGCTTTCAGCGTCTTAGCGCAGCTTGGCGTTCCGCGATGGCGTTGGACAGATCCTCAGCGGTGACCGTCTCCCGATCGGCCAACAGGGCGTGCTTCGCGGCGTCTTCCGCTGCCAGCGCGAATTCCGCCTGGCTTAACCCGGCGCCAACCGCCACCGCCGCAGGCCAGTCGATGTCTTTGGTCTTGAAGGTCGAGAGTCGGTTCTCAAGGATGCGCTGAGCAATCTCGTTGTCGGGTAGGGAATATTCGATTACGTCATCAAAGCGGCGATAGAGCGCCGCGTCGAGCAATTCAGGATGGTTGGTCGCGGCGATAATCAGGCTGTCGCTGTCATCGGCTTCGAGGAATTGCAGGAAGGAATTGAGGACTCGGCGGATTTCGCCAACATCGTTGCGCTCAGTGCGCTTGGCGCCGATCGCGTCGAACTCGTCGAAGAAATAGACGCCCCTCGTTTCCGCGATGGCATCGAACACCAAGCGCAGCTTGGCCGCGGTCTCGCCCATGAATTTGGTCATGAGGCCATCAAGAACGATGGTGAACAGCGGCATATGCAACTCGCCGGCCAGCGCCGCGGCGGTCATCGTCTTGCCGGCGCCGGGCGGCCCCAGCAGCAGCAGCTTGCGTCGTGGGCGTAGCCCATGGCTGCGCAACCGGGTCTGCTGCCGCTGTTCGACCAGCACGCGGCGAAGCCGCTGTTCAAGGGCAGGCGACAACACCATGCTGGACAGCCGGGTTTCGGAATAGCGGGCCGCGATCAGATTGGCCAGATCGCCACGCGGCTGTGCCAAAGGTACTGGCTCGCGCGCTCGCGCGCTGCCGCCGCGCCGTGCGCGCGTCTCGTCCACCAACTCGCGGAGTTGTTGGGCCAGCTTGCCATGACCCTGACGGGCTTCATGGGCGGCGGCCTGCATGGCGATGGTCAGGAATTGCTCGTCGTCACCTTCGAGGTGACTTTGCATTAGCGCGACGAGATGGCGTGCGGATGTCATGGGCGTTTCTGCCCGCGTCCGGCGCGGCCCCCCTGGGTGCTGGCGCGCAATTTGGCTTTCACGGCACCCTCTCGGAAACGTTCATTGTCGATAGACCGCGCCTCAATGGCCTCTTCGGTCAGCGAATCATTCAGACAGTCTACCAAAACTGACTCGTGAAACAATGGCCGGACGATCGATTCGACCTTGTAAGGGGCTGGTTCGGGTAACTGACGCTGAAGGCTGGACTTTTACACAGATAAGCCTTCCTCGCCTCGCAAAGCTTCATTAACGAAGGAGATGACGGGCAGTTCGATGGTCGGTCGCCGCAACGGCCAAGCGGCGGTCTCGATCTGGATTTCCGGTCGTAGAACTCCCTCGCCGGCGGCAAGGGTAGCCGGTAGATCGTGTACTTCGTCGCACTCGCGGAGTCGCGATGTTCGCGATTGTCTGGATCAAATGCGAGGCCCGCCGCCAAACACCAGCCGGAAGGGAGCAGCATCAACCGCAGCGATAGCGGTGAGAGCCTTGGTGACATACCAATCCTTCTCGACCAGCGCAGCGCTGGGAAGGCCAAAATGCTCCTGGGCAGCACGAAATTCAGCGGGGGTAGGAGTCAATGCTACCGCTCCACGACGAGATTGCGACCGAGATAGGCCAGGCGGCGGGAAAAACGTCCGCGCTTCAGCTTCACGACGGGGTTCACCGGAATTTGTGTCGAACGCCGTTCGTTATAGGCCCGCTCCGCTTCGGTCGACTCCCAGGCGACCCCCAGCTTGTTGAGGGCTTCCCGAGATGCGCCGATGAACCCGTTGCTGGCGGCGAGCATCGGGCGTCCCGAAAGTGGCGACCTCTCCGCACGGCCGTAGACGCCGTAGCCAAGCATTGAGGACTTCCGCAGATTATTCATTCGGCATCGCATTTTCAGTTCGCGGTGAAACGGCCCTGTTTGCTGAAAATGACAGCCGGAGAGCTGGCATCCATGTAATCTTCGTGCTACATATTTTGGCAGTCCGTAGTGCGAAGATGTCAAATGCCAACGCCTCACCATCCTCCCGCCGCAGCACGCCGCGCCTTGCGCAAACTCGGGGCGGACATCCACGACGCTCGGCGTCGCCGGCGGCTGCCGATGGCGGTCGTGGCGGAGCGCGCCTTTACGTCCCGCTCGACCCTGCAAAAGATCGAAGCCGGCGACACCAATGTCAGCATCGGCATCTATGCGGCCGTCCTTCAAGCACTCGGTCTGCTCGATGGCCTGAGTGAGGTTGCCGATATCGGCAACGACAGCGTCGGACAGGCGCTGGCAACCGCCGACCTGCCCAAGCACATCCACCTCAAACGAACAGCCAGATCGCCCAACGATGGCTGACTTCGAGGTCCATATCGATCTGGCTGGTCGCACTCGGCCGGTCGGGCTGGCGCGGAGCAATCGGGTCCGAGGGGCGGAAACAGTGCTCTTCGAATATGCCGCCGGGTGGCTCGCCGACCCTGAGCGCTTTTCGCTTGAGCCCGCACTCACCCTAACCCGAGGCGCCTTCGCCCCTCTGGCCGGACAGGCAACGTTTGGTTCGATCGGCGACTCAGCACCCGACACTTGGGGCCGACGCCTGATGCAACGAGGCGAACGGCGTCTCGCCGAACGCGAGGGCCGCGCCGTTCGCACATTGACGGAGAGCGATTATCTGCTTGGCGTCGCCGACGAGACACGTCTCGGCGCGCTCCGATTTCGTCGGGTGCGCGAAGCGGCATTCCAGGCGCCGACCCGCGCTGGCGTCCCCGCCTTGGTCGAACTTGGCCGCCTGCTCCAGGTCACCGAGCGCATTTTCCGGGACGAGGAAACGGATGAGGATCTCCAGCTTATCTTTGCGCCGGGGTCGTCCCTCGGCGGCGCACGTCCCAAAGCATCTGTGATCGATCAGCATGGGCATCTCGCCATCGCCAAGTTTCCGAAGGAGACCGACGATTACAGTATGGAGACCTGGGAGGAGATCGCCCTGCTTCTGGCCGAGCGGGCCGGCATCGCCACGCCGAACCATGCGTTGATCGAGGTGGCCGGCAAGGCGGTTCTGCTGTCGCGTCGTTTCGATCGCGCCGGCACCATTCGAATTCCGTTCCTCTCGGCCATGGCGATGATGGGAGGCAAGGACGGCGAGCGCGGCAGTTACCCGGAGATCGTTGACGCCCTTGTGCGGCATGGCGCCCAAGGAAAGACCGACGCCCGCGCCCTCTATCGACGCGTGGTCTTCAACGTCCTGATCTCGAACGTCGACGACCACCTTCGCAACCACGGATTCCTATGGCTGGGAACGGCGGGATGGTCGCTCTCCCCGGCCTACGACCTCAACCCCGTGCCAACCGATCTCAAAGCGCGTGTGCTCACGACGAATATTGACCTCGACGAAGGCACCTGTTCGATCGACCTGCTGGAGGCGGCGGCAGAGTTTTTCGGGCTCGGGCTGCCCCAAGCCCGCGCCATCATCAAAGAAGTCGCCACGGTCACAGCGACCTGGCGGGACACCGCCAAAGCGCTCGGTGCGCGCTCAACCGAGATAAACCGCATGGCCAGCGCCTTCGAGCACGACGATCTCAAGCGGGCGCTGACGCTATGAAGCGCCCGTCATGAGCGGATATGTTCCTCGACGGCGCGCTCGTCATTTCCGTCCAAGGCTGGAACTCGACCGTCATATCAGTTAGGCCAGAATCTGGAGCCCGTGCTTCTGGACGACGCTGAGCAGTTTGAGCGCGGCGCCGCTCGGCTTTTTGGCCCCAGTTTCCCACTTCTCGACCGTGCTTTCGCTGGTGTTGAGGTAGCGGGCAAACACTGGTTGACTGACCTTGTTGGCCTCACGGAGTTGCTTGATCGCCGCCGGCGCGATGGCGGGTGTGATCGCCAGGCAGGTTTCATCGAAATCGCGCATGGTCGTCTTGTCGATCGTGCCGGCGCGCTCCATGCCGGCGACGGCGCTATGGATCGCCTCGAAGGCGTCGCTCTTGAACTTACGCGTCGCGGCCATTGCAAATCTCCACCAGTTCCTTGGCTTTCAGTTCCTTTTCGATCTCGACATCCGTCTTCGCGGCGTAGAGATCGGCCAGTTTGCGAAACGCCATCAGTTCGTCCTCGTCGATATTCGCCCGGTCCTTCTTCGCAAAGAGGTAGGCGTAAACCCAGTAGCGCCGCCCTTTGGCGACGATGATGCTTCGGTGCCGGTTCTTGTCCAGGCGCTTCTTGAACACGCCTCCGCCCAGATCGTCGGCCTGACCAAGCCTCACTTCCGTGATTGCCTCGCAAAGCTCTTCGTCTCTGATAAGCGATTTGCGCGCCGCCTTGGTGAACCAGGCGGTCTTGAAGGCCCGCATGGGTTCCTCAGCATCGGTCATGAGTGCAATGTCGCACTAAGTGCTATCAAGCGCAAGGCTGCACCCTGAGCGCGCTCCGAGGGGCGCGCGACCGCCCGAGCTCCGTCCCTCGCGCGCCGCATTAGGAATCGATCCGTTTAGCCAATTCCGACTTGGCGATCGGCAATCTACCCGGAAACCAACATCCTTCGGAAAAACTTTTCCAGAACTGGACTGAACTTTTCGGTCCTTTTTCGGAAAGGACATTCCTCCGTCCCCTTCGTAAGCTGGAAAAACGCCGCTCGACCAGACGAGCACGGCGGCCAGAACGAGGCAAAACGGGGACCGGGACCCGATAAGCGCCGGGACCGCCGGAGACGCCGCCGGAGGGGCGGATCGAGGGCGGTGGTGGGAATGGCGGCGACTCCGTTCGGCGCCCACCAGGTCGGCCGTCATCTGGCCGGCCGGATGACCGATCGGCCTTGATCGGTCTTCATCAACGAGGGCGTGCCGGTTCGGCGGTGCCGCCGGCATGCCCTCCTCGATTATTCGTTACCCCTCCTCGCGCCGCCGGCTCCAAACCAATTGCGCCTCACTGCCGTCCTCGGACCAGAACAGCGCCGCGCTGAGCGGTTCAGGCAGACTCGGGTCGTCGAGCTTGACGCGGAGATAGTCGCGCGGCGTCTCGGCGGCCGAACGCGCCGTCCAGGCTTCGCCGATACGCGATTTGCCGACGAAGACCCGGAAGGCCGGCGCGTTCCCACGGTCCCGGTTGTCGTTGGGCGCCAGCCTGATTTTCGCGTTCATCGTCAGGGTATGAATGGTGCCGATCCAGCCGCCCTCCTTGCTGGGCGTGAACGTCCCGATCGTGGACATCGCAACCTCCATCAATTGTCGTCGGTGGAATCTGTCGTCGGCGCCGATGCGACGGCGCCCTCGGCCCGTCGCCGGGATTTCGGCAGCTTGCGAGCCTCGCTTTCCAAGGTCGGTTCAAAGCTGCGCCGCGCCTTGCGGAAGCCGCTGTCGCTTTCGATGAAGGCGGTCAGCATAAACGGGATCAGTTCGGCGACGC
>JBAVTK010000291.1:0-2652 GCA_049696095.1 Aliidongia sp.
CCGGATCAACGACCATCCGGCATCACGGCTCCACGAATTGCTGCCCTGGAACTGGCGCAAAACAAACGCCGAAACGGCCGAAGCCGCCTGAAACCCCCAATTCCGCGGTCCTGGCCGGACGGATACAGTTCGACAGGGGCGTGTTGGTGATCACATTGCCGAAGCGCGAAACCGCCGCCATTCCGTCCGAGAAGATCGCGATCAAGATCGGCTGACGGTTACCACTCGCCTGAACGCAAGCGCTCGACGATCCGCGCTCTGACCGGTTCGCGAGCGCCCGCATTCGCATGAGCGATACTCGGAACTTTCAGGCAATCCGTACCCCCCAGATCGCACTTAATCACGCTGGAGTTATGTGGCTGGTTTGGAACCCGCAGAGGCGAAGCGGTCGGAAGCGACCGGCCGATGCCGGTGAGGCCTACACATTTGCTATCTCATGCTGCCGCGCCACGCGGGTGAGCGTGACCGCGCGCGCGTCGGCCTCGGCTTGCAGCGCGGCCAGCAGAAAGGCGCGATCACCCGGCTCTTCACCGGCAAAATTCCACAGTTCCCGAAGCGCCGCGTCGAAGGCCAGCAAAGGGGCGACAAAGCCCCAGAGATCTTCCTGGTCGCGCCGGTTCAGCTCGAAGGCGCCGGCCTCGATCGCGGCCTTTTGCAGAGACGGCAGATTGGGCGTCTCCTCGACCAGCCACGAACCAGCGAGGAAGGTGCGCATCTGGTCGTGGCGGAACTCGTGCTCGGCGCCGATCGGTCGCACGATCCGCACCCCTTCCGCGGCCAGCCGCGCCAAGGTGCCGGGGCCGAGAAGCCGGGCATCATCCCCCGTGATCCGCCGCCGCCTTTCGACCAGCATGCTCCAGGCCAGTTGTTCGAGCCCATCCAGTGCCAGGCGCTCGCCATCCGCGGCCAGGGCGCGGCCGAGGATCGCCTTGTAGAGCGCGATCCGATCGGGCGGCAGAGCGGCCCGCTCGGGATCGCTCGCGGCGAGATCGGCCAGCAGCCGCAAATCATAGCCCGAGACCAGCATCCCGGCGATCCCCGCCGCCGCGATCCGCCGCGACAGGATCGCGCCGCCGTCATCGCCGAGCCAGAGCCGCAGCAGCTGCTCGCGCGACGCGTCGATGGTCGGGGGCAGTTCCCAGACCTCCCATTGCCCCTCCGACTTTTCCCGCTTGTCGTCCACGGGGATAGTCTGTGACGTCACCAGCAATCCGGTGTTGCGGAATTGCGTGGCGAAGCGGGTGAACGCCAAGTCCCGGTCGGCCTCGTTCAACCCATCGAGCGCCAAAGCGATATGGCCGGCCTTCAGCATCGCCTCGATGAGGCCGAGGTCGCGCGTGGCAAAGCCGAATTGCTCCAGCTGCGCCCGCACCGCCCCGACCACCCAGGATTCCGGGCGATTGGCGTCGGGCGGCGGCAGGGCGGCGTAATCGCGCACCGAGAGCGGGATCAGAATGAAGCCATAGCGCCGGAACGCCGCGCCGAGGCTGGGCAGATCCGCTGCGGTGAAATAGGCCCGGACCCAGCCCGCGAACACGCTGCTTTTGCCCATGCCGCTTCGCCCGTGCAGCCACAGCCGAGGCTTGTCTCGCTGCCGGTGCAGGAGCGTCGTGGCTTCGCGGGGCTCCGATTGGGCCGAAGCGGCCGGCGGATCGAGAAACGGCAGATCCGTCCGAGTCCTCATCCGAACCTCCTGGAACCAGGGCTCCAGGACCCAGAGTTGAACGGCCCGAAAATGGCGGATCAGGGCGAACGGGATCGTCAGCCACTTGGCCCACACCTCGTCCGACAGAATCCTGAATGCCCAGGAATACCATCGGGTCAGGAACAACAGGGTCAGGAAGGCGAAGAAATAGAGGCACGTCAGCCCGGCCAGGATCACGGGCCAGGCCGAGAGGAGTCTCTCCCAGAATGATTTCGGTTTGGGCAGGGTGACGTTGAAATCGATATCTTTCTTCTCGCTGCGATTTCCATACTTGTCCACCGCCACGACGCTCAGACGATAGGCGCCGTCATGGGGGAATTTCACACGGTAAACCGATGAGTTGGTCCTGATTTCCGGTTCCGGTGCAGCGCCGAACAACCCGATTTCGTTCATTCTCCAGACGTATCGGAAATTCCTGGGCTCCGTCAGATAGTCACCATCCCAGGCAGCAACCGCAATCGTCTGATCGGCTTGAGTGATTTCTCCGGTTTTGCCGATAACCTCAACGATCCGAAGGTTTTGCCCGATCGGGCGCGTGAAATGACAGAGGCCGTGACCGAAGGTTCCGACCCAGAGTGAGCCCTCAGGCCCGGGCAACAACGCAGACAGGTTATCGCTCGGTAGACCATCTTCGGAACTGGCTTTCGTATAGGTCTGCCAATGACCGTCCTTGTCGAGCTGTGCTAAGCCACCTGGGGTTCCGACCCAGAGAGAGCCTTCAGGCCCAGGCGACAACGCCGACACGGAATCGTCAGGCAGACCGCCCTTGGTGCTGGCCTCGGTATAGGTCTGCCAATGACCGTCCTTATCTAGCCTAGCCAGGCCGCCCAAAGTCCCGACCCAGAGAGAGTTCTCAGGACCAGGCGCCAACGCAAACACGAAATCGGTCGGCAGACCGTCCATGGTACTAGCATTGGTGTAGGTCTGCCAATGACCGTCCTTTTCTA
>JBAVTK010000292.1:0-6032 GCA_049696095.1 Aliidongia sp.
GGGCATTACGCGGCTCGATTTCATCAAGGCCGATATCGAGGGCTGGGAAGCCGCCATGTTGCGCGGCGGCTTCCAGACGCTGCGGGACCTGAGACCGGTCCTGCTGCTCGAACTCGCCGAAACGCACCTGAACCGGGCGGGCGACACGCTGCCCGGCGTCTTCAGTACATTGCGCGACCTCGGCTACCGCCCGTTCGGACCCAACGGCGCCGGCGGCTTGACCCCGCTCGACGCGATCGCCGAGGGCGATATCTGGTGGCTGCCTCAGGAGCGGTCAGCGTAGAGGTCGAAACCATCGTTCCGCGGTGCGGACCGGCTGCAGAAGCATCCCAATGCACATCGGGTCGGTCGAGCATCCCTCAGAATGCACGCCACTTTCAATGTGAACAATATGTTCGCATATTTAGCGATTGCCGGTCATGCTTACTGACGCTACACAGCACGTCCCCCAGGATGGGCTTTCTTTATGGCCTGGTTAACGCGTAAGACGATCAATCCTAGAAACAGTTTTGCGATATTTTTCTGGATTTAACTAAACTTAAATATGTTGTACGCGGTGGTGTTCGTCGCATTTCTTCAATGCCCTGTTGATTAAATCAATAGGGCATGAACTACCGCAGCGGCGGGAGCACCAATTTAGTCAAATCCCTCCACCAATATGAAATGGCTTCAAAATGACTCATCGCCTTTTTTGGCGACTGACCATAATGACTTCTTTTGTTAACAGTGACGTAACCGCAGACCCATGAAGGCAAGATCTGCTGGCAGCCGCCGAAATCTGGTCAGGCCTTTAGATTGGCCTCGATGTCAGGAAGCGACACCTGCCTGAAAGCATTGATAACATTGCAGATCATTTCGAGTCAGCCTCTCAGGCGCCCAGCCCCATCGTCAACGTCGCCCCTCGTGCTTCCCGGATTTTGTGAGCAGAGCATCGATCTCGGCCGCGGCGGTGTCGACTGGCTCGTCGGGCACGGGTGGCGCGGGCGCACGCACCGGCAGCTCGATGTGAGGCCGCAGCCGGAACGACATGATGCTTGCCAGCATCAACATTCCCACACCTAAAATCGCGGGGACCGAACGGCTGAGGCCGAACAGATAGAGCGGTGAAACCAATTGCGACAAAAGCAGGCCCAACCCAACGAAACCGGCGGAAATGCCGGTATGCCGGCCGCCGATATCGATGGCGATAACCCAGAGCATGGTACCGACAGCTTGTAATCCAAACAAGGCGAGGCCGAGCCAGAGCGCGATGGCCAGTTGATCGGCACCGATCGGCAGTAGAGTGAGGCTGAGCGCCGCCAGCAGGAAGCCGACCCCCGGCACGATCTGATGGGCAGAGCGGATGTTGCTGCTGTGGACAAGCGAGCGATCTGCGGCTAATCCGCCGACAAGGCAGCCCAGAACCATCGCCGCCGCGCTCGTCTGCGTGACCACCGCCGACAGCTTGATGTCGAAATGCCAAGTCTCCAGCAGATAGCGCGGCACCCATTCCCGGCACAGCGCCATACCCCAACCTTGGAACAGGGCGAGACAGGTCGGCAAAAGCAGGACCGGCAGCGCACCGCGCCAGTAAACCGGTCCAGTTGCGGCCGGATCATGGCCAGTTTCGGTAGGGTGGGGGCGAAACCATCGGTGGCAGGCCCAAACCCATAGCGCGGTCAATATGGCGAGCACAAAAAATCCGCCCCGCCAAGCGCCGGGAAACCAAGCCCGATCAGAGAGTGGAATAAGGAGATTGCCCGCCGCGAGTGCGGCCTGCACCAAACCGATCGCCCAGCCCCGCTCGCGTGGCGGTATCCAGGGTGCCAGGGCGGCGGCAGTCGCCGTGACCACGATGCCCGTCGAGAGGCCGAGCACCAACCGGCTCAGGACCAAAACCGTAAGACTCCAGGCAAGCCCGCAAAGACAGATCGCCGCAGCCACGCCGGAACCGGCGATCAGCAGTGCCAATGGCGTACCCGCCAACTCGACCAGCGTGCCGCCCAGCACGAGGGCCGGGTAAAACCCGAAGCCATAGGCGCCATAGGCAATGTCAAGTTCGTCGTTTGGCACCCGAAGAAAATCCCGAATACCGGGCGTGGCACCGAGAATTCCATCGCGTCCGAGGCCGGCCAGCACAGCCATCGCCGTCAGCAGCAGCAGGACGCAGCCACGTGCGGTAAGCTTGCGGGAGAGACGCGAGCGAGCGAACATCCTCGCCTTATACAGGTCAGACCCGCATGGCGGACAGTCGAAAGCGGTCCTGCCATCGCAATTCTGTGCCAGAGACCTTGCTGCACTGCGGTGAACGCCTGCCGTCAATTCCCCAACCCATGGCCGAACCACGCGGCCAAATGGTCGACGATTTGGAAAACCCCAGAAAATCAGAACATTAGCGCCATGCAAAAATCAGTCTTGATTCTTTCCTCGCCTGGCCACATATTTTGCGGTGCGGCATGAGTTGGTCCTCGACGGACTCTGCTGTACGTCTTCTTAGGCGTTTCCTCCCTAAACTTGGGCCGTGCCAAAAGCACGGCCTTTTTTATGCGGTCCTTTGGCTGTGATAGGCGCCGGTACCGCGCTGGGACAGGCGGTCGGACGCCAGAAGAGTGCCAGGATCATATTCCGCACGGTCTTTGAGCGCAGCGTAATAGGCTGAAAAATCGGGAAGGGTCGCCTCGAACAAATTATTGAAGCTGTCGATGACGAAATAACTCTCTTGGTAATCGTCGATACGATATCGGGTCTGCATGACCCGCAGCAGATCGAACTGAACGCGGTTGGGCGACCGGTCTTCCAGGCTAAAAATCGACTCGCCTTTCGAGGACAGGATGCCCGAGCCATAGATCCGCAAGCCCTGCGGCGTCGAGATCAGTCCGAACTCGACCGTGTACCAATAGAGTCGGGCGAGAAAATGCAATGCCTCTTGCCCCGACGCCTTCAGCCCACCCTGGCCGTAAGCCTGCATGTAATCCGCGAAAATCGGATTCATCAGCAACGGGACATGGCCGTATATATCGTGAAAGACATCGGGCTCCTCAAGATAATCCAATTGCGCGCGCGTTCGGATGAAGCACGTCGAGGGAAAGCGACGGTTGGCCAGATGGTCGAAAAAGATCGCATCCGGCACCAGTCCCGGCACGGCGACGATCTGCCAGCCTGTCGTGCGCCCGAGGACGTCTGAAAGCTGCCGAAAATCCGGTATACCATCCGCCGCGATGCCCAGCCCGTCCAGCCCGGTGAGGAATTCGTCGCAGGCCCGGCCGCGCAAAATCCTGTGCTGACGCTCGAACAACAGGCGCCAGATCGCATGCTCCTCGTCGGTATAGCGCGCCCAATTCTGGTCGATCGTGAAGTCGGTACGATCCGACGGTTCGCGATGGGGTACAGGTTCGCTTAACATCGTCACCGACAACTCCAGATTGGTTGCGTGTGAAACCATTATCCACCTACATCCGGCCGTTGTCCAGGCGCACCACGGTCGATCAATGCCACACGCGACGGGGGAAAAGAGAGAACGGCGTCCGATCGGGGGGAGGATCGGACGCCGCCTGCTCCGAGGACGATCGACAGGGGGGACGTCGACCGTCTTTGAAGTGTCGCTGGGTGGAACTCGGGCTGGCAGGGGAACCGCCCGAGCATCAGGAGACCGTGCTCCCGATCACTTCAGTAAGACTGAGATGGGGGTTTTCCGGATCTGAACAAATGCGTTCGATGCATGGCCGAATTGGACACTCTGCATGCCCGCCCCGTCGGACTCACCGCGTCCGTTTGTGCTTGTTCCGATCGGGCAACACAAACAAGTCGCGCGTCAGATTCCCAGCGTCCCGCAGATCAACCAACGCGACCTTGGTGCCGCGGCCTTGCGGGTCGGTCACAGTCCATTGCCGGAGCGCCAGAGGGTCGTCGGAAAAGACCATGGTCAGCGAACTGTCCGACTGATCATTGCTTTGGACAGCGGTCACCCGAAAAGTCTTGGGACCGCGCTCGAAATTCGTGACGGTGACATCGCCCGACAGGGCGATGCCGTCGCGCAGAATGAGCCAAGCCGGCGTGTCCTTGACCGGCACGAATTGAATGTCATCGAGGCTTTTGTCATTGACCTCGATGAAATCGCCGTCGCAGACGATCAGCAGTTGGGCTGGCGGATCATACTCGAAACGCATCTTGCCGGGTCGGGACAGCCAGACCGTGCCGGTCTCGACCGAGCCGTCCGGGTTGGTCTGCTCGAACTTCCCGGTCACCGTCTTGATGCCGTTGAGATAGGCCTGAATCCGATCGAGATCCGCCTGATCGGCCGCGGCCAACGCCGTGTGCGGCGGAATGGCAGCGCCAGCGACCCGCGCTGTCAAAAGCGCGAGGGCGACGCCGCCGAGAAAGCCGCGCCGCGTGGGCGACACCGTGAAACTTGCCATGTTCGGTAAAATCCGCGTGACTCCAGTGTTGGAGAAATAGGTCGCCAACCGCCCGCAATCAACAGCGGCGGCCCGCTGAGTTACCGCGGCGGCGGCGGGGGTGCCAGCACCTCGCGTTTGCCGACATGGTTGGCCGCCGTCACCACCCCCTCCTGTTCCATGCGGTCCATGATGCGGGCGGCACGATTATAGCCGATCTGAAGGTGCCGCTGAACGAAGCTGGTCGACGCCTTGCGCTCGCGCGTCACCAGTGCCACGGCCTGATCATAGAGATCGGTGCTGCCCTCGCCGTCACCGCCGCTGGTCTCGTCGAATTCGGCGGCGGGGGAATCATCCTCTTCGGTGACGTCGTCAATATAGCTGGGGGCACCCTGGCTTTTGAGAAAATTCACCGCACTCTCGACCTCGGTATCGGCCACGAACGGGCCGTGGACACGGGTGATACGACCACCGCCCGCCATATACAGCATGTCGCCGCGGCCCAGCAGTTGCTCCGCCCCCGACTCGCCGAGAATCGTCCGGCTATCGATCTTGGAGGTCACCTGAAAGCTGATCCGGGTCGGGAAATTGGCCTTGATCGTGCCGGTGATGACATCGACCGAAGGGCGCTGCGTCGCCATGATGATATGGATGCCGGCCGCGCGCGCCATCTGGGCCAGACGCTGGATCGCGGCCTCGATATCCTTGCCGGCGACCAGCATCAGATCGGCCATTTCATCGACCACCACGACGATGAAGGGCAGCGGTGTCGAATCGAGCGGCTGTTCCTCGAATAAAGGCTCGCCCGATTCCGGATCGAACCCGGTCTGCACCCGCCGCGACAGGCTTTCGCCGCGCGCGCGCGCCTCAATGAGGCGCTGATTATAGCCCTCGATGTTGCGCACACCGAGTTTCGACATGGCCCGATAGCGATTTTCCATCTCGCGCACGGTCCATTTCAGCGCGACCACCGCCTTCTTGGGGTCGGTGACGACCGGCGCCAGCAGATGCGGAATGCCGTCATAGATCGACAGTTCGAGCATCTTGGGATCGATCATGATGAATTTGCACTGATCGGGCGTCATCCGATAGAGCACCGACAGAATCATCGTGTTGATACCGACCGATTTGCCCGAACCAGTGGTGCCGGCGATCAGCAGATGCGGCATCTTGGCCAGATCGGCGATGATCGGCGCGCCGCCGATATCCTTGCCCAAAACCAGCGACAGCTTGGCATTGCTGCGTTCATAGGCATCCGAGGCCAACAGCTCGCGCAGATAGACCGTCTCGGATTTGGCGTTGGGCAGTTCGATGCCGATGACGTTGCGGCCCGGTACGACGGCGACACGCACCGAGATGGCGCTCATCGAGCGCGCGATATCGTCGGCCAGCCCGATGACGCGCGAAGATTTGGTACCGGGCGCCGGCTCCAGCTCGTAAAGCGTGACGACCGGACCGGGACGGACCTTGACGATCTCACCCTTGACGCCGAAATCGTCGAGTACGCCCAGCAGCAGCAGCGCGTTTTGTTGCAGCGCCTCCTCGCTTGGGCCGGTTCGGGTCCGATCGCGCGGCGGCTCGGTCAGCAGCCCAAGCGGCGGCAACTCGTAGGTGCTCGGCGGCTCCAGAGCGAGGCTCGCCTGACGCGCCGGCTCGGCC
>JBAVTK010000293.1:0-7589 GCA_049696095.1 Aliidongia sp.
GTCGAGGGGCCGACCGGCTAGTTTGCGTTTATCAACGCTTCAGGAGAAACACGGTGATGCAGTCATGCGGCCTCGGCCCCAAGGAGGCGTGAATCATGGCATTTTGGCTGATGAAATCGGAACCTTACAAATTTTCCTGGGCGCAATTGGTCGTCGATGGCCGCAATGGCTGGGACGGCGTGCGCAGCTATCAGGCCCGCAACAATCTCAGTGCGATGAGGCTCGGCGATCAGGCCTTCTTCTATCACTCCAATGAGGGGCTCGAGATCGTCGGCATATCCGAGATCATCCGCGAGGCCTATCCCGATGCCAGCGACCCGACCGGGCGGTTCGTCATGGTCGATATCAAGCCGGTTCGGCCGCTGGCCCGCCCGGTGACGCTGAAGGCGATCAAGGCCGAGCCGCGCCTCGCCGATTTCCTGCTGGTGCGCCAATCGCGCCTGTCGGTCATCCCGGTGCGGCCAGAGGAATGGGCACTGGTCTGCGACATGGGTGGGGTTGCCGCGTGACGGCGCCGCACGCTCCCCCTGGCACCAGCACCGATCTGGGCCATCGCCTGATCATCCGCAATGTCGAGATTGCCGGGCCGGGCGCCATCATCCTGACCGGCCCGTCGAGCTGCGGCAAGGGCGAGGTCGCCAAGGCGCTATGCAGCCTGCTCGACATCGGCCGCGAGCGCTGGCTGTCGATGGGCGACATCCTGCGCCGAACCTACGAGCGCGCGCGCGAGCCGGAATTCGTGGCATTGCTGGAAGCGCGCTACGACATCAGCGACCGGGTGCCGATTCTCGACTGCCGCGACACCACGCCCGATCTCGCCCTCAAGGTCGAACATCAGGCCGGGCCGCTCGCCGCCTTGTTGGCCGAAAAGCGCGGCGCCCCGGCCGATTGGCGGCAGGCAAGTCAACTCGATTGGCTGGAATATTGCACCACGCACGGGCTGCTCGTCCCTAATCGCTGGACCCAAGCCTTCATCGCGGCCCACCTCGAAGGCCTGCCCGATCTGACCGCAAAGCCCTTCCTGCTCGACGGCTATCCGCGCACGCGCGCCGCCGCGGCCCATCTGCTGGAAACCCTGGGTGCCCTCGGCGTACCGATGCTCAAAGTGCTGCATCTGAGCATCAGCAAGCAGGAGATGCTGCACCGCGCGGGCTTACGCGGCCGGGTCGATGATGATGAGCAATCGCTGCTGAAGCGCTATGAATTCTATATCGAAAACGTCCAGCCGAGCGTCGATTACCTGAAGGAGCAACTGGGCACGGACGCGATCGCGCTGATCGACGCGCACCAGCCGCATTATGAGGGCCAGGGCGGCGAGCGGGCGTTCGATCTTCAGCACTCGATCGACAATGTCGTGCGCTCGGCCCTCCGCGGGCTGGGCGTGCCGCGGTTTGTGATCGAGAGATTGCTGGCGTCGCGCGGGTGAGCACCTCTTGAAATGGGTGTCAAAAAATGCCACCCTATGGCATGACGTTGAACGCAGCCAACTGTACCACCTTGTGCCGGATCTTCGCTGATCCGACACGCGGGGATATCGAGTGGGACGATTTTGTCCGGCTTGTCAAAGCCCTGGGCGGTGAATGGCTGAAACCGGGACATACCGCCGGGAGCCGCCGCAAGGCGAAGCTCAAAGGGCGAAAGGGTCTGTTTCACGCGCCGCATCCAGGGTCGGTCATGAAGAAGGGCTCGGTCGAGTCGGCGCGGCAGTTTTTGATGAACGCCGGGGTCACGCCAGGGGCGGAGGGTTGCACATGTTAACTAATACTTTGAAATACAAGGATTACTTCGCCGAGTTCGGCTATGATGAATCGGCCGATGCCTTGCACGGCCGGGTCATCGGCATCAACGACGTGATCGATTTCTACGGCCGCACGATCGACGAATTGAAGGCCGAGTTCCGCACCAGTGTCGATGAGTATGTCGAATGGTGTCTCAGCGAGGGCGAGGAGCCGGAAAAAACCTGGTCGGGCAAGATGACTTTGCGACCGTCCGACGAACAGCGGCGGCAATATTTCGTAGCGGCGGCGGCCCGGAAGAAGAGCGTCAGCGCGTGGGTGCTTGAGGTGCTGGATCGGGAAAGTGCAGCGATTGTCGGCACGATTCCGCATGTTGGGTGATGGCTTATTTTCCCGCGAGGACGTCGCTGTAAATCAATAATTGATTGTTTCTCTTGACTCCAACAGATCTCATGGGCGCAATGGCGGCTGACAGACGCTATAATGAAGGTAAGGCTATTGACGCTGTTCTTCGTAGGATCGAGGTGCGACAGGGATGTACGCGCCAGAATGACGGACGGTCACCGGACGATTCGCAAGACCCAGATAGGCAACGACGCGTAGATTACGTCTGTACGGTTGGGCATCTGCTATATGCGTTCGAGCATACCGGCATCGAACCGTTCGAAAATAGCATAAAGATGCAAAAATGCAGCCAGGCATTTTTTGATCCGATCATTGAGCGGTTCAACGGTACAAGAGCGGACGCGGAGTGGTGGACGTTTTTTCGCTGCATCGGTGGTCGCTGGAAGGGCAAAGTCCGCTATGCGACCAATTTGACATCAAGTACGCAGTTATGAGTGGTCGGCAAGCCATGGAAATTGATAGGAAAACTCGTCTGAAGAGGGCTTGTGACGATAAATTCCCCAAACTGGCTCGCCTGAAACACGAGACCGGCGCAAGGACGGTGCTGGTACTGGAGGAAAACGATATCTCCCTGACCAACCCCCAACTCGTTACCGATGCTATGTCTCTCGCCGAGCTTGGGATGTCCGATACGCCGGATGAAATCTTCCTTGTCAGCACTCATCAAGAGGCAGTCTGGTGGGTACATTGCCTTCGACGCGAGGGAAGAACCTATTACGATGATGGCGAGGGCTTCCACGAAGTCGATCCAACGACGCTAACGAAGTTGACGAACCGGTAGAGGGTACGCGCGGTTCAAAGCGCCAAGCGTCCCGCCCTTTGAGGGCATTGCAGACGCCACTTCGACACCAAGACCTCACCCCGCCATCATCGCCCGCAATTGCCGGCTCGCGACCGTCAGCATCGCGATGTCCGGTGGCGTTGCTCGGCCGATTTCCGTGACCATTTCCTGGATACGCGCCACCGCGTCCGGCCGCTGGGCGACCCAGGAATCGAGTTTGGCGTCGGGCTGGCCGGCGCATTCGGCCAGCACGCGTTGCACCAAGTCGCGCTGGAGGCCGTAGAAATCGTCGATCAGCGCACCCAGCGCCAGCTTCTGCCAGGGTGTGGTTGACGGCATGGCGCGGGCGACGTCGCGCAATATGTCGAGGCCGAAGCGTTCGCCGGTATCGTAGTAGAGTTTGCCCATTTCGACGATTTCGTCCTCGGCGCGCTCGTCGATCCGCACGATATCGAGCCCGGCCGCCAGATTGGCCAGGGCGACGACGCGTTGGGCCAGCGGCTCGGGCACATTGTCGCGCAGGAAGATCGCCTTGCGGGTCTCGAAGCCGTGGCGCTCGGCCGGCGGCAGCAGGCCGGGCAATTGGCCGGCGAGCCGGGCGATGCCGGGCGCGAAGTGCCGGATGCACGGCTCGATCGCCAGTGCGAGGCCGGATTGCAGCAGCCAGCGCGTCGCCCGCTCGGTCACCGATTTGACTTCCAGATGCAATTGCGTCTGGGCGCCGGCCGGGATTACCGTGTCGAGTTCTTCGATCGCACGCCAGAGCGACGGCAGTTCGAAGATCTCGCGCACGATGCGCCAGGCGCGGGCGATGTCGGCCGCGGCCCGGCCGGTCTTGGTCTGCATCTCGACCACGAAGGCCGGTCCCATCCGGTTGATCATCGCATTGGTGACATGGGTCGCGATGATCTCGCGCCGCAGCCGGTGGGTCTTCAACTGATCCGGCGCCAGTTCGCGCATCGGGCCGGGGAAATAGCCCAGCAATTCCGCTTCGAGTTCCGGCGCGTCGGGCAGGTCGGAGGTCAGCAATTCGGCATAAAGCGCGTTCTTGGCATAGGCCAGTAGCACCGCCAGTTCCGGCCGGGTAAGCCCGCGCTTGAGCGCGGCGCGCTGGGCCAGCGCCTCGTCGTCCGGCAGGAATTCGATGGCGCGGTCCAATTTTCCGGCCCGCTCCAGGCTGCGCATCAACCGGACATGCTGATCGAGGATGGTGCCGGCTTCCGCCTCGGCCACGCTCAGCGCTTCGGTTTGCAGGTAATTATCTTCCAGCACCAGCCGGCCGACCTCGTCAGTCATTGAGGCGAGGAAGCCCGCGCGCGCCGCGGGCTTGAGCTTGCCGGCGGCAATGAGGCCGGCGATGCCGATCTTGATGTTGACCTCGTGGTCAGAGGTATCGACGCCGGCCGAATTGTCGATCGCGTCGGTATTGAGCCGGCCGCCCTTCAAGGCATATTGGATGCGGGCGCGCTGGGTCATCGCCAGATTGGCGCCTTCGCCGACCACCTTGGCCCTAAGATCGGCGGCGTCGATCCGGAGCGCATCGTTCGCACGGTCGCCGGCATCGGCCTGGGATTCGGTCGAGGCCTTGACATAGGTGCCGATCCCGCCGAACCACATGAGATCGACCGGTTGGCGCAACAAATGCTGGATCAGTTGCGACGGCGTCAGACGCGCGTCGGTGATGCCGAGCCGGGCCTGCGCCTCGGGCGAGAGCGCGATCGATTTCGCCTGGCGCTCATAGATCGCCCCGCCCTGCGACAGGAGCGATGGATCGTAATCCGGCCAACTGGAACGCGGCAGGTCGAATAGCCGCTTGCGCTCGGCCCAGCTGGCCGCAGCATCGGGGTCGGGATCGATGAAAATATGCTGGTGGTTGAAGGCGGCGATCAGCCTGGTGTGCGGCGACAGCAGCATGCCGTTGCCGAACACATCGCCCGCCATGTCGCCGACGCCGACGCAGGTGAAATCCGTGGTTTGGATGTCGGTGCCCAACTCGCGGAAATGGCGCTTGACCGCCTCCCAGGCGCCACGCGCCGTAATGCCCATGACCTTGTGGTCATAGCCGATCGAGCCGCCCGAGGCGAAGGCATCGCCCAGCCAGAAGCCGTAGTCGATTGCGACACCATTGGCGATATCGGAGAATGTCGCCGTGCCCTTGTCGGCTGCGACCACCAGATACGGGTCGTCGCCGTCGCGGCGCACGACATTCTGGGGCGGCACAATGGTCGAGCCATCGATCGTGTCGGTGATGTCGAGCAGGCCTGACATCAGGATGCGATAGCAGGCGACGACCTCGGCATTGAGCGCCTCGCGATCACCCGTCGGCGGGCGCTTCACCACGAAGCCGCCCTTGGAGCCGACCGGCACGATGACCGAATTCTTCACCATCTGGGCCTTCATCAGCCCCAGAATCTCGGTGCGGAAATCCTCCTTGCGGTCGGACCAGCGAATGCCGCCGCGCGCCACCTTGCCGCCGCGCAGATGGCAGCCCTCGGTGCGTGGGCTGTAGACATAAATCTCGACCAACGGGCGCGGCAGCGGCAGCAGATCGATCTCCTGACTCGCCAGCTTGATCGAGAGATAGGGTTTGGGCTCGCCTGATGGCGTGGTCTGGTAGAAATTGGTGCGCAGGCTTTGGCGGACCAGCAGCAGGAAGCTGCGCAGGATGCGGTCTTCGTCGAGATTGGTCACGGCGTCGAGCGCGGTTGCGATCTCCTGGGCGATCCGCTCGGCCTCGGCGTCGCGGTCGGCGGAGGGCCGGGCCGGGTCGAACTGCGCTTCGAACAGGCGGATCAACAGTTGGGCGATCGCCGGATGTGCCCCGGCCGTGTCTTCCATATAGGCCTGGCTGAAGGTGCTGCCGGCCTGGCGCAGCAGCTTGCAATAGGTTCGCAGCACGATGGTCTGGCGTGCCGACAGCCCGGCCCCCAGAATCAGCCGGTTGAAGCCGTCATTCTCGAGGGCCCCCGACCAGACGACCGGAAAGGCCGCCTCGAACAGCGGCGTCACGATCGCCAGATCGATCGGTCGATGGCCGCGCGCCACCATCTCGAATTCCTGGATCCAGACCGCGTGGCGGGTGCCGCGTGGTCGGACCTCGAACGGGATCTCGTTGATCACCTTGAGACCCAGATTCTCCAGCATCGGCAGGACATCGGACAGCGCGATTGGCGTGCCGGCATGGAAGGTCTTCAGCCGCAGATCGCCGTTGCCGACCTCGTCCGTCCGATAGAGCGTCAGCGCGACCGGCAATCCGGTTTCGATCGCAATGATGCGATCGATATCGGCCACGGCGGTTTCGGCCGAGCACCGTTCGACATAGCCGCTCGGCAGCGCCTCGGCGAAACGGTGCAGCAGATCGATGCCGGCCGCTTCGCCCTTGGCCGCAACCAATGCCTCGCCCAGCCGATCGGCCCAGACCCGGCCGGCCTCGACCAGCATCGCCTCGACCGCGGCGATCTCGATATCGGGGATCTGGCCGGGCGTGGTCGCGACGATGAAATGAATGCGCGCCAGCACGGCGTCGTCGAGTTGGGCCGATTGCGACGTAATCGTGCCGCCGAACGCGCGTTCCAGCACCGATGCCATGCGATGGCGGACATCGGCGTTGTAGCGATCGCGCGGCACATAAACGAGGGCGCTGATGAAGCGCTCGAACGGATCCCTGCGGGCGAACAGCGCGATGCGCTGGCGATCCTGCAGATGCAGGATGCCGAGCGCCGTCTGAAACAACTCGCGCTCATCGATCTGGAACAGTTCGTCGCGCGGATAGGTGTCGAGAATATGCTGGAGCGCCTTGCCGTCATGACTGGTCGGCTCGAAGCCGGAATGTTCGAGGCAACTTAGCACCTTGTGCCGCAGCATCGGGATCTGGTGCGGCGGGTGGCTGTAGGAGGCCGAAGTGAACAGGCCGACGATCAGCTTTTGGCCGATCACTTTGCCATCGGCATCGAAGGTCTTGATCCCGATCGTGTCGAGCGGCACCGAGCGATGCACGGTCGATTTGCGGTTCGATTTCGAGATCATCACCAGTTGCGGCGAGCGCAGGAATGCCTGGACGTCGGGCGACAGCGTGGTGAAATTGCGAATGCCGTCAAACACCAGATAATTGTCGTCGCGCAGCAGGCCGCGGCCGACATCGGGAATGACCGTCAGCCCGGCGCCGCCGAACTGATATTCGCGATAGCCCAGAAAGGTGAAATTATCCTCGATCAGCCAATGGAGGAATTCCGACACCTCCGACGCTTCCGCGGCCGAAACCGGCACGGAAGGGCCGCCCAGTTCGCCGGCGATCTGGTCCACGCGCTTGCGCATCGAGCCCCAATCGACCACCGCGGCGCGGACATCGGCCAGCACGATTTCCAACTCACGCGCAATGGCAGCGCGGCGTTCGGCGCCGACCGGACCGGCCAGCTCGATCTGCATGACCGATTCTCGAATGGTGCCGGGCCGGTCCTTGCCCAGGCTCAACAGCCGCCCTTCGGCGGTGCGTTCCAGCGTCACGACCGGATGGATCACCAGATGCACGATCAGATCGAGCCGTTTCAGCGCGGCGGTGACGCTGTCGACCAGAAACGGCATGTCGTCATTGCAGAGATGGACGATGGTCCGGCCACCGGTCCAATCATTCGCCGGCTCTTGGCCGCTCAGCACGCACAGCTTGGCGC
>JBAVTK010000294.1:0-6386 GCA_049696095.1 Aliidongia sp.
CGCACTCGCCTTCATCTGGGGCATGGTGCTGTGGCGGCGGTTGCCGCGCGACGACTCAGCGCGGCTTGCGGGGCAATAGATCGCGCAGATCCTCAAGCTCTTCCAGGATCGCGCGCAGCAACGTGCGGGCGGCCGGGTCGGTGATCGGCGCGGTCGGGGCGAGGCTGAGCGGGGTTTCGGGGCGGGCGGGCGCCGGTTCGGTCTCCGCTGCCAAGCCGGTCGGCAGCGCTTCGGTTTCGGTTGGCCGCGCCGGCTTGATCCGGCCTTCGCGCAGCAGACGCTGCACGCCTTTGATGGTATAGCCTTCTTGATAGAGCAATTGCGCCACCCGCCGCAGCAGGACGACGTCTTCCGGACGGTAATAACGCCGTCCGCCGCCGCGTTTCAGCGGCCGGATCTGTGGAAATTTCGATTCCCAGAAGCGCAGCACATGCTGCGGTACTTGCAATTCGTCGGCGACTTCACTGATGGTTCGAAATGCGGTGGCCGATTTCGCCGGCCGACGCGAGCCATCGGGCTCGTCCGCGATCCGGTCGGCCAGGGGCGGCTCAAGCGCCGCCATCGGCCTTCCCGCCGCCGCGCTCGCCGGCCAAGGCGGCGTTGATCTGGTCCTTTAGCACATGGCTCGCCCGGAAAACCAGAACCTGACGCGGTTCGATTGGCACCTCGTCGCCGGTCTTGGGATTGCGCCCGATGCGCTGCCCCTTCTTTCGCACGCCGAAACTGCCGAAGGATGAAATCTTGACCATCTCGCCACGCGCCAGCGCATCGGAGATTTCGCCCAAGACCGATTCGACCAGATCGGCCGATTCATTGCGCGACAGCCCGACTTCCTGATAGACGGCTTCGCTCAATTGCGCTCGCGTTACGGTTCCAGCGCTCACGGCTTGCCTCCCGAAATATTTCCCAAGCGAACGGTATCCGGCCTAGCGAATTCCGTCAAAGCATAAGCGACGTCCTACCAGCGCAACAGTCCGGCCCCCCAGGACAGGCCGCCGCCCAGCGCTTCGAGCAGCACCAGATCGCCGCGCTGAATCCGGCCGTCCTGGAGGGCGGTGTTGAACGCCAGCGGGATCGAGGCGGCTGAGGTATTGGCGTGCAGATCCACCGTGACGACGACCTTGCCGGGATCGAGATCAAGCTTGCGGCCGACACCGTCGATGATCCGCTTGTTCGCCTGATGCGGTACCAGCCAGTCGATGTCGGCCGCCGTCATACCATGCCGGCTCAGCGCCTCGTCCACCACTTCCGACAGGCGCTGCACGGCGTGGCGAAACACCTCGCGGCCTTCCATGCGCAAATGGCCGGTCGTCATGGTCGAGGACGGACCGCCATCGACATAGAGCAGGTCGTACTGGGTGCCGTCGGTATGGATATGGGTCGACAGGATGCCGCGCTCGCTGTCCGGTTCGGCGCGCAGCACCATGGCGCCGGCGCCGTCGCCGAACAGCACGCAAGTCTGCCGATCCTGCCAGTCGAGCAGGCGGGAAAAGGTTTCCGCACCGATGACCAGCGCGGTGCGCGCCATGCCGGTTTTGAGAAAATTATCCGCGGTGGCAAGCGCAAAGATGAAGCCGGAGCAGACCGCCTGAATATCGAACGCCGCCCCACTGGTCATGCCGAGCCGAGCCTGTACCTTGGTCGCGGTCGCGGGAAATGTATTATCCGGCGTCGAGGTTGCCAGCACGATCAGATCGATCTCGCTCGCCTTGACGCCGGCATGGTCGAGCGCGCGCTGGGCCGCGGCAAGCGCCAGATCCGAAGTGATCTCGCCCTCGGCGGCGATGTGGCGCTGGCGGATACCGGTGCGCTGAACGATCCATTCGTCGCTGGTATCGACGCTTGCGGCGAGTTCTGCGTTGGTGACGATGCGGGCCGGCAGATAGGCGCCGCAACCGAGAACGACGGAACGAAGGGTCATTCTTACCTGACCTGCTAGGCGGACGCCGTCTGGGGCGGCGCCTGAAGCGGTGGGCCGAGAGCCGCAAGCTCGGTCTTGATGCGATCGAGAAAGCCGTTGCTGCAGAGATCATGCGCTACGCCGATGGCGCTGGCAAATCCCAGCGCATCGGAACCGCCATGGCTTTTGACCACGATGCCGTTCAGGCCGAGCAGCATCGCGCCATTGTGACGACGTGGATCCAGGCGATCGCGCAACTGCATCAAGGCCGGCCGGGCGAAGAGGTAGCCGATCCGCGCGAGCAACGAGGCTTGAAAGGACGACCGTAGGAATTCGAAAAACAGCCGGCCATAGCCCTCGGCTGTCTTGAGCGCGATATTGCCACTGAAGCCGTCGGTGACGACGACATCGACCGTGCCCGAGGCAATGTCGTCGCCTTCGACGAAGCCGTGATAGATTAGGCCCTGGATGCCGGCGCGCAGCCTGCCATGCGCCTCGCGCACGGCATCATTGCCCTTGAGTTCCTCGCTGCCAACATTGAGCAGGCCGATGGTCGGCTTGGTCAGGCCGAGCACCGCCCGCGCGAACGCGTCGCCCATCAGTGCGAACTGCACCAGATTTTCGGCGTCGCATTCGACATTGGCGCCCAGATCGAGCAGCACGGTTTCACCGCGCTGCGTCGGGACGAATTGCGCCATCGCCGGGCGCGCGATGCCGGGCAGCGTCTTCAGCACGATCTTGGCCATGGCCATCAAGGCCCCGGTATTACCGGCCGAGACCGCGCAATCGGCTGTTCCGTCAGCAACGGCATCAATGGCGAGCCGCATGCTGGAGCGCTTGCCGCCGCGCAATGCCGCCGAGGGCTTTGTATCGCCGCTGATCACGTCTTCAGCATGAAGCACGATCGAGCGTGCCTTGAGGCCCGCAATCGTCCGCAACTGATCGGTGATCCGGTCCGCGTCCCCAATGAGCAGGAAGCGCAGGTCGGGATAGCGAACAAGCGCCAGCTCGGCGCCCTTGAGAACCATGTCCGGCGCCTTGTCGCCGCCCATGACGTCAAGGGCGATGGTGATGTCTCGACTCAAGGGTCTGACCGGTCCAGCCCGCTCAGACTGCCGCGGCGGTGGTTACTTCGCGCCCGTCATATTGACCGCAGGAGCCGCAGACATGGTGCGGCCGCTTCAACTCGCCGCAATTCGAGCATTCGGCGTAGGACGCGGTCGGCAGGGCATGATGCGCGCGGCGCATGTTACGACGCGACTTGGAGGTTTTCTTCTTGGGAACGGCCATCGAAATGAACTCGTCAGTTATGGGCTCGAACTAGGGAGCCGCGCGTTCTATACAAAAACCACCCGTCCGGCAAGCGTGCTGGAAAGGCTAGCTCGGCTTCCTGATCGTCGCCAGGGCGTCGAAAGGATTTTGCTGCGCAACCGCGGCATCGCCAGTGTCGCCGGTTTCGACCACGACACCGGCGTCCAGGCTCCGCGGATAAGGTTCCATGGCAACGGCCAACTGTTGCGCTATGGCTTCGCCGATGTCAACCGACTCGCCGATGAGCGGCTCGATGATCTCGTCTTCCGGGTTTTCGAGGGCAAGCCGATCGGCTTCGTCCTCGTCGATACCGGGCCGATAGCAGAGCGTGAAGCCCTCGGCGATGGTCGCCGGTACCGGGTCCGTCGTCACGACGCAAGCTTGCACCAGGTCGGCCGAAAGTTCCGCTTCGAGCCGGATATCGCCGGCTGCGCGCCGCAGCCTGACCTCGGCCTCCAACCGGTCGAGCGCGAGCAGGCCGAACCGCCGGGCGAGACGGGCGCGCTCGGCCTCGTTCGCCGTGATCCGGTAGGTTGATGGCGTTCCGGCGATCTTGACGACCGCGACGGGCCGGGAGAATTCCGGGCGGTACTCGGTGGGCTGGTTCATGATCTTGAGATTTCAAGGGTGGGCAGGGCGGCAAAATCGACCGTACCGGCGGTGATCGCCGCGGTCGGCTGGCGGGCGAGGGTGGCTTCCTGCGTTCGCAGATATGCTGCCATCGCCGCGATTTGCTCGGGTGCGGCATCGGCAACGGTGCCGTAGAGATTGCGGCCGAGCGCCTCGCCCAGATCGGCCTCACCGGCGAGACCGGCCTGATAAGCCGCGATTCGACCGGCCAGCGCCGTGGTCATCCGCTTCACCTGTTTGCTGACACTGAGATCGCCGGTCCCCATCTCGCGCAGTGCGCGGTCCATATCGGCGAAGAGGGCGTCATAGAGCGCCTGAGCGAAGCCTTTCGACTCGGGTTCGCTGCGCAGCCGATGCAGCACCAGGAAGATGTGCAGGATGATCATTTCGAATCGGCCGTCCAGCGTGTCGGGGACGGCCGATTCGAGATAAAAAAACGGCGCGCGGGCCCGCTCGACCACAGCCGTGTAGACGGCATGGGCGGCAAGCTGGTCGGGCGAGCGGCCGAACAAGCGGCGCATCAGGGTTCCTCAAAAGCGGACAGTCTAAATCAGCCCTGTCTCTAACCGGGTGGGCAGCGCCGGGCAAGGGTGCGCTTGAGCGTGGCAGGATGGCGTCGCAACATATCGGGCGGCCTGATCGGCCGCGCAACGAGGTTGCCGCCGCAATTCGGGCAGATCCCGCCCAGCACGCCGTCGGTGCAAGCCGCGCAGAATGTGCATTCAAATGTGCAGATCCGCGCGTCGGCCGCATCGGGCGGCAGGTCGCGATCGCAACATTCGCAATTGGGACGAAGTTCCAGCACAGACGGTCCTCCCGAGGTCGATCCACGTGCTCGTTATACGATCCAGAGTGAGGAAACTCAGCGATGTTTCGTATCCCGCCGCCGGCTGGAATTTGCCCCGCGGAATTCCGTGTTACCCTTCGGCAGAGCGGCTACAATCCGGCCGATCCATGCCTGTCGGAGCAGCCGAGCCATGCAGAAGATCATCCCCGTCGCATCTTGCGATTTCATCGTATTCGGCGGCACCGGCGATCTGTCGATGCGCAAGTTGCTGCCGTCACTCTATTTTCGCGACCGGGACCGGCAATTGACCGATGATTCCCGCATCATCCTGGCCTCGCGTACCGATCTCACGGCCGTGGAAATCGCGGCGCGCGTCCACGCGGCGCTGGAGACCTATATTCCTGCGGCCGCACTTGATGGCGAGATTTGGGACCGCTTCGTCCAGCGCTTGAGCTATGTCTCGCTCGACGCTGCGGCCGAACGCGGCTGGCTTGGGCTGCAAGCGCTGCTCGGTGCCAGAAGCGAGGCGATCCGCGTCTTCTATATGGCGACGGCGCCTGATTTGTTCGGCCGGATCAGCCGCAATTTGCATGATCACGGCCTGATCACGCCGCTGTCGCGCATCGTGCTGGAAAAGCCGCTCGGCCATGACCTGGCCTCGGCCCGCGATGTCAACGAGCAGGTTGGCGCGGTGTTTTCCGAGCAGCAGATCTTCCGGATCGATCATTATCTGGGCAAGGAGACGGTGCAGAATCTGATGGCGCTGCGTTTCGCCAATTCGCTGTTCGAGCGGCTGTGGCAGCGCGATGCGATCGACCATGTCCAGATCACCGTGGCCGAGACGATCGGTGTCGGCCAGCGCGGCGAGTATTACGACCATAGCGGCGCGCTGCGCGACATGGTGCAAAACCATTTGCTGCAATTGCTGTGTCTGGTCGCGATGGAACCGCCGACGCGGCTCGACGCCGACGATGTGCGCGACGAAAAGCTCAAGGTGCTGCGCGCTTTGAAGCCGATCACGGCCGAGACGGTCGGCATTGCCACGGTGCGCGGGCAATATCGCGCCGGGGCCAGCGACGGTGGTGCGGTGCCGGGTTATCTCGACGATCTGGGCGGCAATGTCTTCAGCGACACCGAAACCTTCGTTGCCCTCAAGGTCGAGATCGACAGTTGGCGCTGGGCAGGCGTGCCGTTCTATCTGCGCACCGGCAAGCGGTTGCAGGAACACGCCTCGGAAATCATCATACAATTCCGCCCGGTGGCGCTCGATATCTTTCCGTCCGGCTCGGGACGGGTCGAGCCGAACCGGCTGGTCGTCAGGCTTCAGCCCGACGAGGGCATCAAGCTGATTCTGGTCAGCAAGGATCCCGGGCCGGGCGGCTTGCGCCTGCGCAACACGGCGCTTAATTTGAGCTTCGCCGAAGCCTTCAAGACGCGGTTTCCCGATGCCTATGAAAGGCTGCTGATGGATGTCGTGCGCGGCAACGCTACGCTATTCATGCGGCGCGACGAGGTCGAGGCGGCCTGGAGCTGGGTCGAGCCGATCCTCGAAGGCTGGAGCCGGACCGGGCAGGTTTGCAAAGCCTACACCGCCGGCACCTGGGGACCGTCCGCCGCGATCGCCCTGATCGAGCGCGAGGGGCGGACCTGGCACGACGAACCGATGTGACGGAGGCCGCTTATGACCGCTCCCCTGAATGCCCGTCTGGCCGAGGTGACGGCGCGCATCGTTGCCCGCAGTGCGGCGAGCCGTGCGGC
>JBAVTK010000295.1:0-1834 GCA_049696095.1 Aliidongia sp.
GGGGGCGCGATACCGCGCGCAAGCTTATGCGGCGTCAGGAGGTATAATTGTAATTGGTGCCGACATAGCCGCTGGTGTTGGCCGGCTGCGCGCCGGTCTGGGCACTGGTCGCTGTCGCCGCGGCGGCAACGGGGGCCTGGGCCGGGGCCGGCGTGGTGGGCGAAACCAGGGCAGTATTGACCGCTGCGGGCGTCGAAGCTACGGATCCGATAAGGGACATGGCTGCATCTCACTTTTAAGTAGGGTTAGAACCAGCATCGTTTGAGGCTGGTGAGAATTTTTCCCAAAACCCTCTTAGCAGACCCGCGGCGGGATGGCGAGTCCAATATCGCGCGTCACGGGAACGCCGCACACATGCCGTCCCGGCACTGCCGCTCAACCCGCACGCGCCGCAAGTCGCTCGTGCGGTTGTGAGTCCGGGCCGGCCGGCATCGGCCCGATATAGCGTGATTGCGGGCGGATGATCCGGCCGCTTCGTTCCTGTTCCAGGATATGCGCGGTCCAGCCGACAACCCGCCCGACCGCGAAGATCGGCGTGAACAGCGCGCGCGGCAGAGCGAGCGCGTCGAGCACCAAGGCCGTATAGAATTCGACATTGGTGTCGAGATGCCGTCCCGGCTTGCGCAGCGCAAGCAGCGCCAGGGCGCGACGCTCCACCAACTCGGCAAAGGCAATGGAATTGGCGCCGCCGCGCAATTTGGTCGCCACCTGCTTGAGCACATCGCCACGCGGATCGCGGACCCGATAGATGCGGTGACCGAAGCCCATCAGACGCCCGCCTTCCTCAATTGCTGCCGTGAGCCAAGGATCAATATTCGCCTCGCTGCCGATGGCGTCGAGCATATCGAGCACCGGACCGGGCGCGCCGCCATGCAGCGGTCCTTTCAGTGCCGAGAGCGCGGCCACGACCGCCGAGAACATTCCGGCCCGCGTCGAGGCGACGACCCGCGCGGCAAAGGTCGAGGCGTTCAGCCCGTGATCGAGGATTGTCACCAAATAGGTGTCGAGCGCGGCAATCTCGATCGGCGTCGCCGGAGTGCCGCGCAGCGACCGCAGCAGATCGGCGGCGTGACCGAGCGACGGATCCGGGGGAACGGGGGCCAGACCGGCCTGATGCCGGGCAATCGCAGCGGTGAAGACCGGCATCGCAGCCGTCGCCAAAATGTGATGCGGGATCGCCTCGTGATCGCCCAAGGCTGCCAGGAGCAGGCGTAGCGCCTCGATCGGCGAAAGCCCATCGGTGTGGGGCAACAACGGTGCGGCAATAACGGCGGCACGCTGGCGAGCCTCGCCCATCGACGCACCGATCGACGCCGCATCGATCGGTGCTTGCGTGAATCCGCTCCAGAACAATGCCGCTACCGCCTCGAATGACACGCGGCCCGCAAGCTCTTCCACGGCGTGGCCGCGATAGATCAACCGTCCGGCTTCGCCATCGACCTGGCTCAAAACCGTTTCCGCGGCGATGACGCCGTCAAGACCATTCGACATGATGTACCTCGCTTTCGATAGCCATCGAGATTGCGTCATGCTATGTAATCGTCAATATTGATAAATATAATCAATATAAGGAATCATAATGTGACAGGCCTGATCGATGCGGCGGCGGCGGTCCAATTGCTGGGAATCAGCAAGGCGACCCTCTATGCCTATGTCAGCCGCGGCCTGGTCCAAGCCGAGCCCGACCCCGGGGATCCGCGCAAAAGCCTGTATCGCGAGCAACAGATTCAGGCGCTGGTCGAACGCAAAGCATGCGGGCGCCGGCCCGAGCGTGTCGCGCGCGCGACGCTCGATTGGGGCTTGCCGGTCCTCGATTCGTCGATCACCTTGATCC
>JBAVTK010000296.1:0-2243 GCA_049696095.1 Aliidongia sp.
TCGCCGGCGCCGGGCTGGCGCGGGGATATCTAGGGCGTCCGGGGCTGACGGCGGAGCGGTTCGTCGCGTGCCCGTTCGGAGCACCCGGCGAGCGGATGTACCGCACCGGGGATCTGGTGAAGTGGCGTGCCGACGGGGTGTTGGATTTCCTCGGCCGGGCGGATCATCAGGTCAAGATCCGCGGTTTCCGGATCGAGCCGGGCGAGATCGAGGCGGCGCTTTTGGCCGAGGCCTCCGTGGCGCAGGCCGTGGTGGTGGTACGCGAGGACGGTTCGGGCAATAAGTGTCTGGTGGGCTATGTTGTGGCCGCCATTGGCGAGGCTTGCGATCCGGCGGGATTGCGCCGGGCACTGGCTCAGCGTTTGCCGGATTATATGGTGCCGGTGGCGGTACTGGTGCTGGATGCGCTGCCGCTGATGCCGAACGGCAAGCTTGACCGCAAGGCCCTGCCGGCGCCGGCGTTTACGTCGGTCTCGCGGCGCGTACCGCGTACGCCGCAGGAAGAAATCCTGGCCGGGCTCTTTGCCGATCTGCTCGGGCTCGATCATGTCGGCATTGATGACAGCTTCTTCGATCTGGGCGGCCATTCGCTGCTGGGAATGAAGGTAATCCGGCGTGTCCGGTCAAGTCTCGGTGTCCAGCTACCGCTGCGAGTGCTCTTCGAAGCGCCATCGGTTGCTCTACTTGCTAGCCAAATCGATGCCCTGAGTCGGCCGGAAGGTCACGATCAATCGGTCCTTTCGGACCAAGTCGAACTTGAATTGGGAGTTATATAATGTCCGCAATTAAGATTTTGAGCGATCTCCGGCATGATGGCGTCCAGATTTGGGTCGACAACGATCAACTGCGTTATCGTGCTCCGAAGGGGACTGTATCGCCGCAGCGGCTTGAAGTCATTCGGCAGAATAAGACGAAGCTGATCCTAGTCCTTAAGGAACAGGACGGCGGGCTGGCTGCGCCGCTCCGGGCTCGGGATCGCGGCAATGTTTTGCCGCTTTCCTTTGCCCAGCGCCGGCTCTGGCTGGTCGACAAGATCGAAGGGCGCGGGCCGAACTATAACATTCCGCTGGCGTTCCGCCTCGACGGTCCGCTCGATGCCGCCGCCCTCTCGGCCGCGCTCGACGATCTCGTGGCGCGTCATGAAAGCCTGCGGACGATCTTTACCGAGACTGACGGCGTCGCGATGCAGCGAATCCTGCCGATCGACGAAGCGCAACCGCTCTTCGCCCGTATCGCCGCCGACGCGGCCGGATTGCCCGGCCTCCTGGCCGAAGCGGCGGCTCACGGCTTCGATCTGGCAACCGAACTGCCGATCCGTGCAACGCTGTTCCAGTTGAACGACACGAGCCATGTGCTGCTCCTGCTGCTGCATCATATCGCCAGCGATGGTGGGTCGCAGGGGCCGCTGCTGCGCGATCTGGGCGCGGCCTATGACGCGCGGCGTCAAGGCGACGTGCCTGGCTGGGCGGCGCTGCCGGTGCAATATGCCGATTATACCCTCTGGCAGCATGAAGTGCTGGGCCTGGAGAGCGATCCCACGAGCCGGATCAGCCAGCAACTGGCCTATTGGCAAGGGGCGTTGGCTGGACTGCCCGAGCAGATCGAACTGCCGACCGACCGGAAGCGCCCGGCGGTGTCGAGCCAGCGCGGCGATCGGGTCGAATTCCACCTCGATGCAGCCTTGCATCGCGGGCTCGCGGCTTTGGCGCGCGAGGGTCAGGCCAGCCTGTTCATGGTGTTGCAAGCCGGGCTGTCGGCCCTGTTGAGCCGGCTCGGCCCCGGCCACGACATCGTGCTGGGCACACCGGTCGCTGGCCGCACGGACGACGCGCTTGACGATCTGGTCGGGTTCTTCGTCAACACGCTGGTGCTGCGCACCGACACCTCGGGCGACCCGAGCGCCCGCAGCCTGCTGGCCCGGGTGCGCGAAACGGATCTGGCCGCCTATGCAAATCAGGACCTGCCGTTCGAGCGGTTGGTCGAACTCCTGAACCCCCAGCGCTCGCTCAACCGTCACCCGCTCTTCCAGATCGCTTTCCAACTCGACAATCTTTCGACGCTCAATGCGACGCTGTCCGGTCTGGGGATCACGCCGGAGCCGACCGGCACCGGCATGACCAAATTTGACCTGAGTTTCGCCTTCGCCGAAAACCGCGACCTCAACGGCACGCTGCACGGGCTCGATGCGTCGATTGAATTCGCCACCGATCTATTCGATCGGGCGACGGTCGAAGGTCTGGCCC
>JBAVTK010000297.1:0-10025 GCA_049696095.1 Aliidongia sp.
ACGCCGACCCGAGCAAGCCCGACGTGGAAAAGCCGGAACCGGCGGCCAATATCGCCAGCCTGATCGCGCTCCTCAAGTTGACCTTGGGCGATGCGGTCAAGGATGTCCGCAGTTCCGATCGGCTGACCGAGAGTGCGGTCTGCCTGGTGGCGGATGATGGTGACATGGACATGCATCTCGCCCGCCTGCTGCGCCAGCACAAGCAAATGGGCGAGGACGCCAAGCGCGTGCTTGAGGTCAATCCGAGCCATGCGCTGATCCGCCGCCTGGCCGACACAGCCGGGGCATCGGATGGTGCCACGCAGATTGAGGATGCCGCCTGGCTCTTGCTCGATCAGGCGCGGATCGTCGAGGGGGAGGTGCTGCCGGACCCCTCTGGTTTCGCGCGGCGGCTGGCTGCCTGTCTAGAGCGCGGGTTGGCCGCGTGAGACGGGCGACCGCCGCGCGCTGAGGCTGGTTGTGACAAAGGGTGACCGGACGATGTGTCCGGTCACCCTTTGCTGTATCGGCGTTAGAACAAGATAATTTCGGGCGAGGTTACCCGAAATTATCGCGCTCTAGCTGCCGATTTTTTGCTTCAGCATGGTGATGAGGCCCTGAATCTGGCCGCCATTCTGCGAGATGATCGAGGCGAATTCCTCGCGCTGGGTCACGGACATGCTGAGGTTTTCGGCCTTGACGTCGATGATTTTGTAGCCGGTGCCCTCCTTGGCGACGCGCCAGTCGATATGGATGGGCTGGCCGCCGGGCCGGACGATCTGCGAGGTTACCGTGGCATTGCCGCCCTCTTCGGGCTTGCTGCCGCTGACCTTGAATTCCTCGCCCTGGTAGTTGCTGAAGCGATCGGCATAGATCGCGACGACATAGAGGCCGAAGAGGCGCAGATATTCCTGCTGCTGCTCGGGTGTGGCCTCGCGCCAGTAATGACCGAGCACGAATTTGCCAATGGCCGGGACGTCGAAACCCTGGGTAAAGAGCGTGCTGAAGGCGGCTTTGCGCTGCGACTGATCATGCTGGGTGCGCAGAATTTCGATAGCCTGATCGCCCAGCCCCTGAATGAAGGCGGTCGGGCTGTCCTGGGCGCGGGCCGGCAGTGCAACGGTCAGACAGAGGAAGAGGGCGGCGATAAGCTTTTTCCACATGGTCACTGTGCCTTTGCTGGTCCGGCGGCGGCCGGGGGATTGGTCGGTACCGGGCTCGATGGCTCGACCTCGTCATAAGGAACGTTGGGCAGGGCCGGCGCTTCCGGGTTCTTGGCAATGGCGATGTCGGCGGCGCGCTTTTGCTGATAGAGACTGCGGATCGCCGCATAGAAATCGAGCGAGCTTTTACGCAACTCGTTGAAATCGTCAACCGTGCGCGCCTCGGTATCGATCACTTGGATGCCTTCGCGGATATAGCCGGCATTGTCGTTGCCCGAGGCGCGGGTCTTGACGTTGAACGGATCGAGATAGGTATCGACCGCCATGCCGATGCCGTCGCGCGGATCGGACGGGCCGAGCAACGGCAACACCAGATAGGGGCCGCCCGGCACGCCCCAAGCGCCGAGCGTCGCGCCGAAATCGGCGTCATGGAACGGCAGCCCCTGATCGGCTGCGACATCGACCAGGCCACCGGCCCCGGCCAGCGTATTCAGCCAGATGCGCGCCAGCGTCTGGCCGGCGCGTTTCATGTTGCCTTCGAACAGATCGTTGGCAAGAACCGCCGGGCTGCGCAGATTGCGCAGCGCATTGGTGACGGCGGTCTGGAAGAATTGCGGCGTGGCACTGCGATAGCCCTGTGCGAGCGGGGTCAGCAGATAATCCTTCAGCGTCAGATCGAAATCCCAGACCTGGCGATTGACCGATTCGAGCGGATCATTGTTGCCGGCATCGGCCGCCGACGAAGCGTGCTCGGCCGTGCATGCCCCCAAAAAAACGCAACCCGCCAAGGCCGCGGCTGTCGCTGCCGCACCGAACCGATGAAATTCCATGATCCAGCGCGCTCCGGATTGCTGACTAACGTCTAACGGTCAACGCCGCGGCGGTAAGGTGGTGCCATATTAGCAGAACTGCCCCGCCCGAATCTTGCCTGGACATCGCGGCCGACTCGACCGTCCCAAGGCTAAGACGCTGAGGACAATCAAATGCCATCGCCGCTGCTCGTAGGAAAGGGGCGCGCAGCCCCTCCCGGCCGATTCAGGCGCATAGCCGACCCTCAAATTATGTTGCCATCCTACATAAACATATGTTTATATGGTTTTGTCCGCAATTGGTTGAGGCCACCATGGAAACGTTGCTTGGAGGGTTGCGGGCCGCGGCCGAGCCGACCCGGCTGCGGCTCCTGGTGCTGTGTGCGCAAAATGAACTGACCGTGAGCGAGCTTACCGCCATTTTGGGACAGAGCCAGCCCCGCGTTTCCCGTCATTTGAAATTGCTGTGCGAAGGCGGGTTGCTCGAACGTTTCCGGGAAGGCAACTGGATCTTCTATCGGCTGGCGCGCGGCAGCAAAGGCATCGCCCGCAGCTTGGTCGAACTGGTTCCGGGCGACGACCCGACCGTCCTGCGCGACCGTGCCCGACTGGCCGAAATCGAACGCGACCGGGAACGTGGCGCCGCCGCCTATTTCGCGAGCAACGCGCACCAATGGGCCGCGATTCGAAGCCTGCATGTCCCGGAGCAAGAGGTCGAAGCCGCACTCATGCGGTTCGTCGCGGCGGCGGGAATCACCGATCTTCTCGATATCGGGACCGGTACCGGCCGGATGCTCGAAATATTCGGGCCGCGGGTCGAACATGCGGTCGGCCTCGATTCGTCGCGCGACATGCTGGCGGTCGCGCGGGTCAATCTGGAGCGGGCGGAATTGCACAATTGTACCGTGCGCCATGGCGATATGTATGCGCTGCCTTTCGCCGTACCGAGTTTCGATCTGGTGCTGCTTCATCAGGTACTGCATTTCGCCGAGCGCCCGGCCGACGCCGTGAGCGAGGCGGCGCGCGTGCTGCGGCCCGGCGGCCGGCTGGTGATTGTCGATTTCGCACCGCACGACCTCGAATCCCTGCGCGAGCGGCATGCCCATCGCCGCCTCGGCTTCGCCGATGAGGAAGTGACCGCCTGGGTGGCGGGCGCCGGGCTTGAGGTCGCCCCGGCGATCCATCTGCCGGGAAATCCGCTGACCGTTGCCCTCTGGCCGGCCGAACGTCCACTGGCCGTCAGAGCGGCCTCGTCCGATATCGCGCCCCATCTCGTGGCGCTACAGGGAGAATTGCAGTCGTGACCGCGCCAATTACCGTGCCGGCGAAAATATCCTTCGAATTCTCCCCGCCGGCCACCGCCGAGGCCGAGGAGCGCTTGTGGCAGGCGATCCAGCGTCTGGTGCCGTTGCGGCCGCGTTTCGTTTCCGTGACCTACGGCGCCGGCGGTTCGACCCGCGACCGGACCCACGCCACAGTGCTGCGCATCCGCCAGGAAACCGATCTGGAGGCGGCGGCGCATTTGACCTGCGTCGGCGCACCCTGCGCCCAGATCGACGAGATCGTCCGAATCTATTGGGAGGCCGGTATCCGTCATCTGGTGGCGCTCAGGGGTGATCCGCCTGGCGGGCCGGGCTCGCCTTATGCGCCGCATCCGCAAGGCTATGCCTGGGTCCCCGATCTGCTTGAAGGCATCCGGCGGATTGGCGCGTTCGAAATCAGCGTCGCGGCATATCCCGAAACCCATCCGGCGGCGGCGAGCCCCGAGGCCGATATCGATCACCTCAAACGCAAGATCGATGCCGGCGCCACCCGTGCCATCACCCAATTCTTTTTCGACGCGGATGTCTATTTCCGCTTTGTCGACCGGGTGCGCGCGGCTGGCATCACCGTGCCGATCGTGCCGGGCATCATGCCGGTGTTCAATTTTGCCAGCGTTGCCCGCTTTGCCGGGAAATGCGGCGCGGCGATTCCAGCGCGTCTGGCCCAGACCTTTGACGGGTTGGACCAGGATCCCGAGACGCGCCGCCTGATCGCCGCGACCGTTGCGGTCGATCTCTGTCGCAAGCTTCAGGAGAACGGCGTCGATGAGTTCCATTTCTACACCAGCAATCGCGCCGATCTGACCGTCGCGATCTGCCACATGCTGGGCGTGCGCGGTCCGATGCCCGCCGCTCCGCCCGCGCTCTGATCCGAATTTCCACCGGGACCGAATGATTATGGCCAGTTTCCTCGATGTGCTGCGTGACCGTGTATTGCTGTGTGACGGCGGGATGGGCTCGCGCGTCCAGGCGACGCCGCTCGATACCGACCGAGATTATCTCGGTCACGAGAATTGCACCGAGATTCTCTGCGAAAGCCGGCCGGATCTGGTGCGCGCGATCCATGTGGGCTATCTCGAAGCCGGTGCCGACATGGTCGAAACCAATAGTTTCGGCGGCTCGCCCATCACACTGGGCGAATTCGGACTGCAAGACCAGGCGCATGCGCTGAATCAGCGGGCCGGCGAACTCGCGCGCGAAGCGATCGAGAGCTTCAGCGACGGCCGCCCGCGCTTCGTGCTGGGTGCGGTCGGTCCGGGCACCCGGCTGCCGACGCTCGGCCATGTCGATTATCAGACGCTGGAAGATGCGCTTGCCGTGCAGTGCACCGGCCTGATTGCCGGGACGGTCGACGCCATCCTGATCGAGACCTGCCAGGATCCACTCCAGATCAAGGCGGCGGTCAATGGTGCCAAGCGGGCACGGCGTGAGGCCGGTCGCGATATCCCGATCCTGGTGCAGGTGACGGTCGAGACCACCGGCACGCTGCTGGTCGGGGCCGACATCGCGGCGGCGGCCACCATCGTCAAGGCGCTCGACGTCGACTCGCTCGGCCTCAATTGCGCGACCGGGCCGCAGGAAATGGCCGAGCATGTCAAATGGCTGGGGGAAAACTGGCCGGGCTTGATCTCGGTGCAGCCCAATGCCGGCCTGCCGGAATTGGTCAATGGCAAGGCGCATTATCCGCTGCTGCCGGACGAACTTGCGGCGTGGGTCGAGCGCTTCGTGCGCGAGGATGGCATCAACCTGATCGGCGGATGCTGCGGCACCGATGTGCCGCATATCCAGGCGCTTGATGCCATGCTGAAGCGCGCTGGCGGCGAACGCTACCGGCCATCCCCGGTCAAGCGCACGGTCCATTGGGTGCCGGCGATCGCCTCGCTGTATGGTCAGGTACCGCTGCGCCAGGAAAATGCCGTGCTGTCGATCGGCGAGCGCTGCAATGCCAATGGCTCAAAGAAATTTCGGCAATTGCAGGAAAAGGGCGATTGGGACGGCTGCGTCCAGATGGGCCGCGAGCAGGTCAAGGAAGGCTCGCACGCGCTCGATATCTGTACCGCTTTCGTCGGCCGCGATGAAATCGCGGAGATGACGGCGGTGGTCACGCGGATGCGCGGCGAGGTCTCGGCGCCGCTGGTCATCGATTCGACCGAATTGCCCGTACTCGAATCGGCGCTCAAGCTTTATGGCGGCAAGCCGATCATCAATTCGATCAATTTCGAGGATGGCGAGGAACCGGCGGAAAAGCGCATCGAATTGGCCCGCCGCTTTGGGGCCGCGGTGATCGCGCTGACCATCGACGAGCCGGGCATGGCCAAGACGGCCGATCGCAAGGTCGAGATCGCCAAGCGGCTCCATGATTTCGCCTGCGTCAAGCATGGGCTGCCGGCGTCCGACCTGCTGTTCGATCCGCTGACCTTCACGATCGCGACCGGCAATGAGGATGATCGCAAGCTCGGGCTGGAGACGCTCGACGGGATCGAGCGCATCGCCAAGGAATTGCCCGAGTGCCAGATCATTCTCGGCCTGTCCAACATCTCGTTCGGCCTCAATCCGGCGGCGCGCCATGTGCTGAATTCGGTGTTTCTCGACCATGCGGTGCGGCGCGGCATGACCGGCGCCATCCTGCATATTTCCAAGATCGTACCGCTGCACAAAATCCCCAAGGAAGAGGTCGAGATCGCCGAGGATCTGATCTTCGATCGCCGCCGCGACGGCTACGATCCGCTGCACGCCTTCATGGCTTTGTTCCAGGACCGCAAGGCCGAGGCGTCGGTCAAGAAGGCGCGGGCCGAAAAGGTCGAGGACAGGTTGACCCAGCGCATCGTCGATGGCGACCGGATCGACCTCGAAGCCGATCTGGCCGAGGCGATGACGCAGCATCCGCCGCTCGACATCATCAATAATTTCTTGCTCGACGGCATGAAAGTCGTCGGCGAGCTGTTCGGCGCCGGCAAGATGCAATTGCCCTTCGTGCTGCAATCGGCGGAGACGATGAAGGCGGCGGTGGGCTTCCTCGAACCGCATATGGAGAAGGTCGAGGGTCAGCAAAAGGGCACGATCGTGCTGGCCACGGTCAAGGGCGACGTCCATGACATCGGCAAGAATCTGGTCGATATCATCCTGACCAATAACGGCTATCGCGTGATCAATCTGGGCATCAAGCAGCCGATCGCCTCGATCTTGCAGGCGGCGATCGAGCACAAGGCCGATGCGGTCGGCATGTCCGGGCTGCTGGTCAAATCGACCGTGGTGATGCGCGACAATCTGGAGGAGATGACGCGCCAGGGGCTGGAAATCCCGGTCATTCTGGGCGGTGCGGCCCTCACCCGCCGTTATGTCGAGGAGGATTGCGCCAGTTCCTATGGCAGCGGCCGGGTCGCCTATGCGCGCGATGCCTTCGACGGGCTCGACCTCATGGAAAAAGTCGTGCGGAACAAGTTCGATCCTTGGCTCGCCGAATTGCGCGCTAAACGTGCCGGGCGGCCGGTCAATACCAGGCGCACGCTGGGCCAGGCCGCCCAGGCCAAGCCGCTGCGCCCGCTCGATCTCGAAGAAATCCGTCTACGCCGCGACGAGTTGAACAGCGGGCAACCGGTACCAGTGCCGCCCTTTTGGGGCGCGCGGATCATCGAGGAGGCGCCGGTCAAGGCGCTGCTGCCGTTTCTCAACGAACGCATGCTCTATCAATTTCATTGGGGCTATCGCAAGGAAGGGCGCACGCTCGACGAGTTCAAGGCGTGGGCGCACACGGAATTGCGACCGATTCTGTCGCGTATCGTCGAAGAGGCGCTGGCCGAAAAGATCCTGCTGCCGCAAGCGGCCTATGGCTATTGGCGCTGTGCTGCCCAGGGCAATGACGTGATCTTGTTTGAGGAAGACGGCATGACCGAAGCGGCGCGCTTCAGCTTTCCGCGCCAGGACAAGGAACATGGCCTGTGCATCGCCGATTTCTTCAAGGATGTCGATACCGGTACCCGCGACGTGATCGGGCTGCAAGTCGTGACGATGGGCACGCGCGCCTCGGACGTGGCGCGCGAATGGTTCGCGCGAGACCGCTATCAGGATTATCTCTATCTGCACGGTCTGTCGGTCGAGATGGCCGAGGCGATGGCCGAATATGTCCATAAGCGCATCCGCGCCGAACTGGGCTTCGCGCGCGACGAAGCGCGCGATCTCGACGGCATGCTGCGCCAGGGTTATCGCGGCTCGCGCTATTCATTCGGCTATCCGGCCTGCCCGAACGTCGCCGATCAAAAACAGATCCTGGCGCTGCTGCGCGCCGAGGAAATCGGCATTGTGCTGTCGGACGAGGACCAGCTGGAGCCAGAGCAATCGACCAGCGCCATCGTGGTGACGCACGCCCAAGCCAAGTATTTTTCAGTGTAATACCATAGCGTCTCCCTCTCCGCCCCATTGGGGCGGAGAGCCGGGGAGAGGTGGGGAACGCTCAAATATATCCAACCTTTCAATACCTTCGTTCGGCATTGAGGCCCACCTCATCCTAAACCCTTCTCCCCCTGAAGGGCGGAGAAGGACTTCTCCCGCGCCGTGCCGCCCGGATTTTTGTCCCGCTTGCAGCAATCGGACGAATGAGTTTTCTGATTTTCGGTCGCCATTTTTGACGTCAAGGGCGGCAATGTCTCGTGACGTTATCGCGTCGGGCAACGGCCCCTTCACGCGATTGCATTTCCCGGTCGCCAGCGCCGCGGGTGTCATGCCACATTTGCCGTCAAAATTGAAACACAACACAGGAGCCCCAAATGCCGCGCCTCACCAACAAGACCGCCCTGGTCACCGGTGCTGCGCGCGGCATCGGCGCGGCCATCGCCACGGCCTTTGAGGCCGAGGGCGCCATGGTCTGGCTGAGCGATATCGTCGAGCCGCCGGCCCCGGTGACGCGCTTCATCCGGCTCGATGTGCGCGAGGAGGCCGATTGGCAGCGCGCGATCGAGGCCATGCTGGACGAACATGGCCGGCTCGATATCCTGGTCAATAATGCCGGGATTACCGGTTTGGAGGACGGGCCGGTCGCACATGATCCGGAGCATGCCAGTCTGGAGGATTGGCGCGCGGTCCATCGCACCAATCTCGACGGGGCGTTTCTCGGCTGCAAGCATGCGATCCGGGCGATGCGCCCGACCGGCAGCGGCTCGATCATCAATATCTCCTCGCGCTCCGGGCTGATCGGGATTCCCGGTGCCGCCGCCTATGCCTCGTCCAAGGCGGCGCTGCGCAATCACACCAAGAGTGTCGCCCTCTACTGCGCGGCGCAAGGGCTGGCGATCCGCTGCAATTCGATCCATCCCGGCGGCGTGCTGACGCCAATGTGGGAGCCGATGCTCGGCACCGGGCCGGAACGGGCGGCGCGGCTCGATGCCTTCACCCGCGACACGCCGCTGCGCCGGTTCGGCCGGCCCGAGGAGGTCGCGGCCGTCGCCGTGCTGCTCGCGTCCGACGAGGCCGCCTTCATGACCGGCGCCGAACTCAATATCGATGGCGGGCAGACCGCCGGCCTCGCCTCCATCGCGGTCACGGCGGAGCGGTAAAGCGGAAGATCGGCAACGTCATTGGCCGGCATTCGTCATCCCGCACCGGATGATTTCGCGGTGCTGAGCCATCGCAGGCCCGCGGCGGACGGGACGAAGAGATAGGCGCAGCCGCTGGTTGTGATATGTTCGCTAAGACGCAGTGGGCACGCCTCGGCGCCGCGTCGGCGCAGCAGAGCGGGGACGTCGGCTTGGCCGATCACCGGGTCCGGCCCGTCATCTGCCTCCGGGAAGTCCGGGTCATTGGCCCAACTGCGCGTCAGGAATTCGAACTGTTCCTCGATATCGGCCATATAGGCATTCAGGAACAGCCCTCTTTCGGTCGTGTCCGGTTCGGCATTCTCGGTTTCCACCAGGGGCGGGCCGAACGGCACGCCGCGGCGGATGATCCGGCGCCAGTCGCGTTCGGGAAAGCCGGTCACTCTGGGCAGCATCTTGCGTATATGGGCAAAACGCGGCGTGACATAGCCCGCGCGATCACCATCGAAGTCGAACGGCCGATCGACGGCGCTCCCGTCATCCCATTCGGGCGCCAAGGCCAGCGGGGCGCCACTCGGCCAGCGCCCGATGAGTTTTGCCGCAATGAGGTGGGCCGGCAAGGCTTCGGTCGCCCCCGATTCTTGCCAGAGCCGGTCGATCTGCCGGCGCCACCCCAGCACGTCCTGATTGAGGCGACGGATCACCTGGAACGAGCCGTTCCGCATCCAGGATGGCGGCGCCAAACGGGCGGGCGCGGTCTCGCCGGCCCGCAACTGGCCCAGCACGAATTCGCCAACCGCCACGGATGCATCGCGCGGCGCGGCGGCGGGTGCGGCTTGCGGCTCGTCGCCGGGCCAGACGAAAGGCTGGCTAATGCCGTCGCGGAACCCGAAATGTTCGCATTCGGCCAGGGCGCCGGTCAGTTCGGCACAATCTTGCCGATAGAGCAGCTGGATACCAAATCGGCCGGCGCAGGCAATGTGCCGGTCGAGTTCGGCCTCGAGCGGCGGCAAGCGATCCGCCGCGAGCAGCAAGGCGGCATGAAGCGCCCGCTCCGTCGAGGCGCCGAAGACCCAATGATTTGGGCCACTCGCCCCGCGATCGCGCAAAGCGGCCGCTCGTGCGGCGGCCCCCTGCCGGAACGCGGCGAACGGCGCCAAATCCTGCTCGGCGGCCTCGGAAAAGGCGGCGATACCGGCCGAAGTCAACCCGATGCTGCAACAG
>JBAVTK010000298.1:0-8294 GCA_049696095.1 Aliidongia sp.
CATCGACAAATCCTCGCGCTTCACCGACTGGGCGCAACGGCCGCTGACCCCGCGCCAACTCGAATATGCGCTGGCCGACGTCACTTATTTGCGCATCGCTTATACCAAGCTGCGGGCCAAGCTCGACAAATCCGGACGCGCCTCATGGCTCAACGAGGAAATGGCCGAGCTGACGCACCCCGATACCTATCGCCTCGATCCGTCTGAAAGTTGGAAACGCCTGAAGACACGCGGTGGCAATCGCCGCTTCATGGCCGTGCTGCGCGAGTTGGCCGCGTGGCGCGAACTGGCGGCACAGCAGCGCGACATTCCACGCGGCCGAATCCTGCGCGACGAAGCGCTGCTCGAAATCGCGTCCCACGCGCCGAAAACCATCGACGAATTGGCCCGCATCCGCGGCCTCGGCCGTTCGATCGCCGAGGGTAAGCTCGGGGCCGAAATGCTCGAAACCGTTCTGCGCGGCCTGAGCACGCCCGAAGCCGATGCCCCGGCCCCGACGACGCGAACCGATTTGCCGCCCGGTCTCGGCCCGCTGGTCGAGTTGCTGCGCGTGCTGTTGAAGCTGCGCTGCGAGGATCACGACGTGGCGCAAAAGCTGGTGGCCAACTCGACCGATCTCGAAATGATCGCCGCGGAGGAGGATGCGCAGATTCCGGCACTACAGGGCTGGCGCTATGAGGTGTTCGGCCGCGACGCGCTGGCGCTCAAACAGGGCAAGCTGGCGCTGACCGCGCGCGGTCGACGGTTGGAAATCGTGGCGCTGGATAGTCCCCGCGAGCCGGACGTGCTCAGCGCTTGAGAGCCTGCGACCGATCAGCCATCGGGGCGCACGGCCGTCGAGAACAGGGTCGAATCACCTTCCTGTTCGGCACGGCGGCGTTCCAGCTCCTGATTGTAGCGGCGGAGCGCATAGGCTTCGGTTAGATAGCCGATGATCTCCATCGACTCGATGCTGTCCACGACCGGCAGCGTCTCGCTCTGCGCATCGGCGAATTTTTGCAAGGCGGTGCGGACATCCTCGGTCGGCACGAGGAGCGTGCGGGCCGGATGGACCAGATCGCCGGCGGTCAGATCGTTGGCGGCGGCGGCCAGATCGGGGCCATGCAGCTCGATCAGATCGACAATCCCGGCCAGCTTCTTGCCATCGACGGCGAAGACCCGCTTGGTGCTGCCGATCGGAAACAGTTTGCGCAGCGAGGCGACGCTCATCCCGACCGGGACGGATTTCGGGTCGGTTCGCATCAAGCGGCCGACCCGGAACTCGTCGAGCCAGGCGATATCGTCGGGACTGCGGATCTTCAAACCGCGCAGATGAAAGCGCCAAGTCGCAAAAGAATAGCCGAACCAGTGCCGAACCGCGACCGTGGTGACGAGAACCCCGACCAGCACGCCGATCGTCGCCGAGAAATCGCCGCTGCCTTCCAGCACCAGCAGGATCATGGTCACCGGCGCGCCGATGATGCCGGCAGCGACACTGGCCATGCCGACGAGCGTATAAGCGAGCGGATCGATCCCGAGCGTCGGCAGTGCGACATCGGCCAATTGCGCGCCGGCGCTGCCGAACAGGCTGCCGATGAAGATCGCAGCACTGAACAATCCACCGCGAAAGCCCGAGCCGATCGAGAGCGCCGAGGCCAGGATCTTGGCCGCGATCAGGCCGATCAGATAAGGCAGCGTGAAGCCCAGATGCAGATTGGCCACGATACCGCCATGGCCGCTGCCCAGAATCTGGGGATAAACCAGTGCGATCGCCGCCACGGCAAAGCCGCCGATGCCGGGGCGCAGCCAATTCGGCACCGATCGCCGACGGAACCATTGCTCGGTCATGGTGACGCCGCGCATGACCATGATGCTGAGCCCGGCACAGGCCAGGCCGAGCAGGACAAACAGAAGATAATCGGGCGACGAGATATGGACCGGCCGCTCGACCACGAAACTGGGTTCGGCGCCGAAGGTTGCGCGGGCGGTGAGCGTGCCGGTCAAGGCCGCGACCGCGACCGGCACCAGATTGCTCAGTGAATAACGCCCGATCACCAGCTCGAACGCATAAAAGGCACCGGCGAGCGGGGCGTTGAACGCCGCGGCGATCGCCGCGGCGGCCCCGCAACCGACCAGCGTTCGCAGATCATCGCGCCGCAATTTCAAGATGATGCCCATGCGCGAGCAATAACCGGCGCCGAGTTGGGTATAGGCCGCCTCCAACCCGACCGACGCGCCGAACCCGCCGGACAACAGCGTCATCACGGCAAGATTGATGCTGTCGGTCAGCGACATGCGCCCGCCATAAAGCGCATTGGCCTCGATCGCATCGACGATCTCGCGCGGGCGGCGACGGCGAATCGCCCAACCCAGCGCGCCGAGCACCAACCCGCCACCGCACGGCATCACCAGAACACGCCACCAATCCAGATTGTAACCATCGCTCAAATGGCCGAGGAGCGGAATGTCGAAGGCGACCGCATGAAAGGCCGCAACACCCCGGCGCAGCAGCACGACGCCAAAACCGGCCCCGACCCCAAGCAACCCGGCCAGTGCCACCAGCCCGATCTCGTCATCGCGCAGTCGCCCTTGGGCAAAGCCGCGCAATTCGGCAAAGCCGCGGACGATCACTCGTCGAAGCCGCCCGGCCAAGCCGAGCGGGGCGGTCCGCTGAAACGGTTCGATCATGCCGGCGGCATGATCCGCGCGCGCGTCGGACGGATCTCCCCCCGATCGAATCGACTGGCGAAACAGGCTGTATTCATGGCGTCACAATAATCGTTCCAATCGAATAGTCCCTGGGCTGGCCCCGGCGCTTTTCGACTCAAGCGCCCGCTCATAAGCCCCGCTGCCGCAAATCACAACAAGTATCGCCGGCCGCAAGATCGCGGCCTCGTTCGCCCGCGCCCAGCCCTTGTCGTTTAGGACCGCCGGGCCGGCACGCTCGATCGTTGACCGACAACGGCGATAAATCAGGGTGTGGCGGGAACGGGAAACCGCGTGACGTGCAGAGATGCCGTCCGCTGGCGGACGTGCCACAGATCATAGCTTGCCTGCAACCGCAACCACGTTCTGGCGGTGCTTCAACCGGCGAGTTCAAGCCGAAGCGCCATATCCGCCGAAACCCCATTGCGGCCACTAAGCACTTCCGACAATGACTGACGCGAGATCCCCAGCCCCTTGGCCGCGGCCGTTACCGAAAGGCCAAGCGCCTTGATGCAATCCTCCCGAACGGTTTCGCCGGGGTGCGGCGGGTTATACATCTCCATCAAAGCCACTCCTTTCTACCCGCCCACCGGCGTTTTCGACCCGCGAGGAATGAATTGAGTCCACCGGCGGCACACTCCGGGATACATGGATCATGATAAAGCGTAAACCGTCAGTTGGCAGCTGTGACGTCTGGGTTAGGCGACCTGAACTAAACGCAATTTGCGTTTTTTACGTAAATCACGTATCATGGGCGGTGGATAAAGAAGGCAGATGGAGAGCCCAATGGCTGTGCCGGCCTCGGAATTCACCCGCAACTTCGGCCGCTACCGGATGCAGGCTCAGCGCGCCGCCGTTGCGGTGTCGAGTCATGGTCAGATCACTGGTTATTTCGTCGGGCCGGACGAGTATGCGGAGTTCATGCGCTATAAGGAAAGCCGCCGGAGTTTTGCGACGGCCGATCTGCCCGAGGAGAAGGTGCAAGCCATCGGCGCGTCGCGCATGGATGCGCGCCACGCCCACCTCGACGCGATACTCGACCAGAAATAACCGCGCGGTATGGCAATCCCGACACCCGAGGCGGGACTCGTCGTGTCCGATGCTTATCTCTGGCATCACGAGCATCGGGAGGGGCAGGAAGAGGGGCGCAAAGACCGCCCGAGCGTGATCGTGCTCGCCGCCGAACGCGCGGACAACGGCACGACGATCGTCACGGTACTTCCGATCACGCATCGGGCGCCGGACGACCCTGCCGCGGCCATCGAGATACCGCGGGCGGTGAAGCGCCTGCTCGGGCTCGATCATGATCGGTCCTGGATCGTCGTGTCCGAGGGCAATGAATTTCTCTGGCCCGGCTACGACCTGCGGAAAATTCCGAACGGCGAGCGCTATGATTATGGCTTCCTGCCCCCGCGATTTTTCAATCAGGTGCTGGAAGCCTTCATCGCCTGGAGCCGCACGAAGACCCAGCGAGTTGCACCGCGCGAATAACCGTTTCTGCCTCTTGACGCACGGCTCAAGCGTCAATGCTCGAACCAATCCACTACGAAGCCTTGTCCAGCGCTTCCGCCACAAAGGCATTGATGCTCTTGTGTTGCCGGGCGGCGGTACTGGCGATGCGTCGATGGAGTTCCGGTGGCAGCCGCACCGTGAAATTGCCCGAATAGGGACGCTCCGGCTCCTTGCCGCGCGCGCGGCACCATTCGACATAATCGGCGATGGTATCGGCAAGGGCGGCGCGCAGTTCGTCGAGCGTGCGGCCTTGGAAGGTCAGCACGTCCCGCGTGTTGACGATTTCGCCATGGAACAGCCCGGCCGCTTCGTCGAGTTCCACGGTCGCCAGATAGCCGTCATGGGTCATCGTCGTCATGGCGTAATCCTTGCCTCTCGCAAAAATCGGCGCACAGATTTCACGGCGCCCTTGTCCGTTTCCTTTTGTGGATGCGGCCGATGAAAAACCGCATCCACGCCATTCAGGCTGACCCGCACCCGAGAGCCCCGGCCTTCCGATATCGCCGCTCCGGCGGCCGCTAACAGTGCTTCCACTTCGGCCCAGGGAACATTGGAGCGCACGGGGTCGTCGAAAATGGCTTCCAGCGTTTTTCGGTGCCTGCTGTTCATGGTTGGTGATACCATGTTTCGGTATCGAGATCTAGCATGGGCCAAGCACGGTTCCGCGGTTGGGGGTTACGGCGATGGGGCAGCTTCTTTACCTTGCGTACCGCTTACGCGCGGCAACTCGCTGTCGTCCCCCGGCATCGGGCCCGGCACGACAAACCCCGAATAGGACGGCGAGCCGGCCGGCATCGCGATAGGGGCTTATTCACAAGTCTAGCGGATGCAGGCCTAGCGCGCCGGAGTTTTGCGGTGGCCGATCCACCCGAGTCGACCGTACTGTCGGTTGAATACCCAGGTGATCGTGCGGCCATCGCCACAGTGAAAGGCACATGGTGACGTATCACCCTGTTCCCGATTCCTCAGACTGATCTCGCCATCTCACCCCGTCTGTAGTCAGATCTATCGACGATCTTCCTTTCCGGCATCGCCTGTCGCGCCAAGCCACGTCGAATAGATTGACGGCCGCGGCCAAACGAGGTTTAGTGTTATAGAAATATCCAATTCTACTTTTTGAGCAAGAGATATGTTACAATACATCATTGTCTTCATTGTTGCAATAAGCGTGCCCCTGAGTTGTGTCGCCGCTGCGGTCGAGCCAGCGACGCCGATAGACAGGCCATCGCCGGAATATCCGGCTTCGGCGGTAGAAGCCTCGGGGCACGTCAAGATCGGCTTCACCATTGATGCCGACGGTCGCGTGACCGAACCGCAGATCCAAGAGAGCATACCGCCCGGTCTGTTCGATGGTGCGGCTCTCGACGCGATGCGGGAGTGGCGTTACCAGCCTCGGCGCGTGGATGGTCAGGCTGCCGCGCAACCTGGGAATGTCATCGTCCTCAATTTCACGGCGCCACCGCCGGAGACCGGTCCGACTGCGACGATGGTCAACGCCTTTACACCCGGTTATTCACACGCGGCCTTCGAGGCAAAACAAGAAGGCGACGTGACGGTCGTGTTCGATCTTGACGAGAATGGATTGGTCGGCGACGCGAAAGTTTCGCGAAGCACCCTGCCTGGCGTGTTCGATACCCAAGCACTCGAAGCGGTGAAAAATTCCCGCTTTCGTCCAATAATGGTCAATGGCGTGCCAGCGGCCGTTAAGGGGATCAATCTGACCATCCCGTTCCGTCTTGCAACCGCGGTAATCGGACTGAAACGGATCGATCATGCTGTGTTGCAATATCCCCCGGCCGCTCTCAGGGACAACAAACAAGGATATTGCTATGTGAAGCAGAAAATAGCCGGCGACGGTTCAGTAGAAAAAGCAGACGTTATAGCGACTGGACCGGGCGACGTTTTCCGGCAAGCTTGCCTTGATTTTGCCTTGTTACAGAAGTTTGAGCCCCCCGATCAGGACAAATCGGGCCATATTGGCCATAGTCATGCAATAACGATCAAGTTCAGATTCAATAATTCGGACACTCTACTTAAACCCGGGCAATGGGCCAAGGTCCGCTATACGGTCGACACTATGGGACGGGCCAAGGATATCGAAATTATCGCGGTATCGGACTCATATGTTCACGAGCGTGATGTGATTGCGGCCGTTCGTCAGCATGTTGTCAAACCGATCCTCGAAAAGGGAGTCGCCGTCGAAAAACCGAATCAGATAATCCTCGTCACCGGGCCTGACCAATAATAGCCGAACTGTTCGGGCTGAGAGCGGGAAAAGGGACGTGGCGCGGCGCATGGGCAAGCCGTTTCGAACACCATGCGCCGGCCAAGGCGTCGGCCCTGGCGCAACCATCGGCAGCGCTGCCGGGCTCGATTGCCGTGAACTGCGCTTAAAACCCAAACACCGTCGCCCCCTGCTCCGCCCCGCCAACCGCACGCAGGAACACCCCGAACAATTCCCGCCCGGTGCCCGCCGCACTCCGCGCCGGATCATGCACCGCAGGCACCCGTGCCGCCAGCACCGCCGGATCGACCAGCAGTTCCAGCGTCCCGGCCTCGGCATCGAGCCGCATCGCATCGCCATCCTGGACCAGCGCCAGGACGCCGCCATCGGCGGCTTCCGGCGTTACATGGATCGCGGCGGGGATCTTGCCCGAGGCGCCGGACATGCGGCCGTCGGTCACCAGGGCCACGTGGAAACCCAGATCCTGGAGCACGCCGAGCGGCGGCGTCAGATTGTGCAGTTCCGGCATGCCGTTGGCCTTCGGCCCCTGAAACCGGACCACGGCGATCACGTCGCGATGGAGTTCGCCGGCCTTGAAGGCGGCTTGCAACGCGTCCTGGCTGGCGAAGACGCGCGCCGGCGCCTCGATCACCCGATGCTCGGGCTTGACCGCCGAAACCTTGATCACGGCGCGGCCGAGATTGCCGTCGAGGATGCGCAGGCCGCCATCGGGGGCAAACGGGGCCGAGACTGGCGCCAGCACTTTGGGATCGAGGCTGGCGGGCGGGGCCGCGCGCCAGACCAGATCGCCCGAAACCAGGGCCGGTTCGCGCCGATAGCGCTCAAGGCCCGGCCCGGCCACGGTTTGGACATTCTCATGCAGCAGTCCGGCATCAATGAGGTCGCCGATCAGCACCGGCATGCCGCCCGCCGCCTGGAAATGGTTCACATCGGCCGTGCCGTTCGGATAGATCCGGGTCAAGAGCGGCACCACTTCGGATAAGGCGGCAAAATCGGTCCAGTCGATCCGGATGCCGGCCGCCGCCGCCATCGCCACCAGATGCAAAGTGTGGTTGGTCGATCCTCCTGTCGCGAGCAGCCCGACGATGCCATTCACCACAGCGCGCTCGTCGAACACGTCGCACAAGCGGGTCGGGCTGTCGCCCTGCGTGGTCAGGCGCAGCACGCGCTCGGACGCGGCTTTGGTCAGTGCGTCGCGCAAGGCCGTGCCGGGATTGACGAAGCTCGCGCCCGGCAGATGCAGCCCCATGATTTCCATCAGCATCTGATTGGAATTGGCCGTGCCGTAGAAGGTGCAGGTGCCGGGCGCGTGATAGGAGGCACTTTCGGCTTCGAGCAATCTGTCGCGGGTGATTTCGCCCGCGGCGTATCGCTCGCGCGCCTTGGCCCGGTCGCTGTTGGCCAGCCCCGAGACCATCGGCCCGGCCGGCACGAACAGGCAGGCGAGATGGCCGAAGCTGAGCGCGCCGATGATGAGGCCGGGCACGATCTTGTCGCACACTCCGAGACACAGCATGCCGTCGAACATGTCGTGGCTAAGCGCGATTGCGGTGCTCATCGCGATCACTTCGCGGCTGAACAAGGACAGTTCCATGCCGGCGCGGCCTTGGGTGACACCATCGCACATCGCCGGCACGCCACCGGCGAACTGCGCGACGCCGCCGGCCGCGCGGATCGCCGCCTTGATCAGGGCGGGAAAGCGCTCGAACGGTTGATGGGCCGACAGCATGTCGTTATAGGCCGAAACGATGGCGATATTGGCTTTGGGCGAGGCCTTGAGATCGGCCTTGTCGTCCGCCCCGCAGGCGGCGGTGCCGTGCGCGAGGTTGGCGCAGCCGAGATCGGTGCGATG
>JBAVTK010000299.1:0-30251 GCA_049696095.1 Aliidongia sp.
CCGCTGATCGAGGCCTGGCACGAACCGTTGGTCCAACGGCCGGCGCTGAGCGCCGCCGCCGCGATACGGCTGGCCAGTTTCGTTGCCGACCGCTTGGTCCGCATGCTGCAAAGCCGTGCCGATCTCGACCCGGCCACAACACAGGCGATTGCGACCCTGCTGCAAGATCACCCAACACTGCACCCCACGGCCGAAGCCGGCACCAGCCCGCTGGCACGCGCGCGCAGCCATTACGCCAACGGGACGCTGAGCGAGGATGTCTTGGTGGCAGCACTCGGCCTCGATCAAGACTTCGTCATCGCCGCCTTGGCCTTGCGGTCACGCCTGCCGCCCGCCGTAGTCAACAAGATCCTGGTGTCGCATAGCGCCAAGGGGTTGACGGCACTGTCCTGGAAGGCCGGCTATACCATGCGGCTGGCGCTTCAACTCCAAATCCGCCTCGCCCGGCTGCCGCCGAAAGCGCGGCTTAACCCCAACCAGGGCGGCAGCTATCCGCTCACGCCCGAGGAAATGGCGTGGCAGATCGAGTTCTTTCAGTCGCTGGTGCCGGCCGGGATGTAGCGGGGCTCAGGCACCCTTCCGCCCGATCAGCGTGCCGGCCCCGGCACTCGACAGCAATTCGACCAGGATCGCATGCGGCTTGCGGCCATCGAGAATGACGGCGCCCTCGACTCCGGCTTCGACCGCAGCGAGACAGGTTTCGACCTTGGGGATCATGCCGCCATGGATCGTGCCGTCGGCGATCATGTCGCGCGCGGTCGCGACCGAGATTTCCGGCATCACCTTCTTGTCGCGGTCAAGCACGCCGCCCGTATCGGTCAGCATCAGCAGCCGAGTCGCCGACAGCGCGCCAGCAACCGCGCCGGCCGCGGTATCGGCATTGATGTTATAAGTCTCGCCATCGGCACCGACACCGATCGGCGCTACCACCGGGATGATATTGGCGGTTTCGAGGAGCTTCAGTATCTTGGCGTTGATCGCCACCGGCTCGCCGACGAAACCCAGATCGAGCACCTGCTCGATCCGTGAATCGGGGTCGCGCATGGTCCGGGTCAGCTTGCGCGCCGTGATGAGGCCGCCATCCTTGCCACTGAGGCCGATCGCCAAACCACCGGCCGCGTTGATCAGTCCGACGATCTCCTTGTTGATGCTGCCGGACAGCACCATTTCGACGATTTCGACCGTGGCCTTGTCGGTCACGCGCAACCCGTCGATGAACGAACTCTGGATCGCTAGGCGCGCCAGCATCTGGCCGATCTGCGGCCCGCCGCCATGCACGACGACCGGATGGATACCGATCTGCTTCAGCAGCACGATGTCGCGCGCGAAGCCCGCGCCGAGCGCCGTATCGCCCATGGCATGGCCGCCATATTTCACAACGATCGTCTTGCCGGCATAGCGCCGCAGGTACGGCACCGCCTCGGACAGGATGTCGGCCCGGCGGGCAAGTTCTTCCACACTCATTTTCACACTGTCCCCCACACGGTCTGGCCCGCTGCCGGATTACCCGACCGAAGCCGGGACCGCAAGGGCGGCGAGCGCCGCGCGCAAATTGGCAATGCCGGTGCCCGCTTCGGCACTGGTGACATGCAGCACGGGATATGCCGCGACATGGCGCCTAATCACCGCCTCGGTCTCTGCGACTCGGGCGGTGAATGCGGCCGGACCGATCTTGTCGGCTTTGGTCAGCACGATCTGATAGGACACCGCCGCCTCGTCCAACATCTTCATCACCGGTTCATCGGTGTTCTTGATGCCATGCCGCCCATCGATCAGCAGCAGCACCCGGCGCAGGCTGGTGCGCCCCTTGAGATAGGTGTTGACCACATGGGTCCAGCGCGCGATCTCGGTCTTGGGTGCCTTGGCATAGCCATAGCCCGGCAGATCGACCAGGGTCAGCCGTCCGGCCAGATTGAAGAAATTGAGCTGTTGCGTGCGGCCCGGCGTGTTGGAAGTGCGCGCCAACGTATTGCGCCCGGTCAGGGCATTGACCAGGCTCGATTTTCCGACATTCGACCGCCCGGCAAAGGCCAGTTCGGGCAAATCGGCATCCGGGATCGTCTCCAGCAGGGTCGAGCCATTGACGAAGCCGCATTCCTGCGCGAACAGCCACCGCCCGAATTCGAGCGCCGCCGGTGTCGGCGCGCGCTCGTCCGTCTCGACGAGGCTCATGCCGCGGCCGCAGGAACGGCCGATTTGCTCCGCCGCGTGATCAACCATTGCTGCGCCATGGTCAGCGTCGTGCTCCATGACCAATAGATCACCAGTCCGGCCGGGAAATTCGCCATCATGAAGGTGAAGAGCAGTGGCATGAACTGAAACATCCGCGCCTGCACCGGATCGACCTGCATCGGCTGCATGCGCTGTTGCAACATCATGGTGATGCAATAGATCACCGGCCAGACGCCGATCATCGGCAGGAAATGCGGCGGCGTGAACGGGATCAACCCGAACAGATTGAACATCGTCGTCGGGTCGGGCGCCGACAGATCGCGGATCCAGCCGAAGAACGGCGCATGCCGCATCTCCAGGCTGACATAGAGCACCTTGTAGAGCGAAAAGAACACCGGGATCTGCAAGGCGATCGGCAGGCAGCCGGCGATCGGATTGGCGCCGGCGCGCTTTTGCAGTGCCATGGTTTCCTGATGCAGACGCATCTTGTCGTCGGCGAATTTCTCGCGCAATTTGACGATTTCCGGCTGCAACGCCTTCATCTTGTTCATATTCATGACGGCGCGGGTTTGCAGCGGAAAGAACGCACCGCGCATCAGCACGGTCATCAGCATGATCGCCACGCCGAAATTGCCGATCACGCCATAGAGATAATCGAGCAGGTAGAAAATCGGCTTGGTGAAGAACCAGAACCAGCCGAAATCGACGGCATTCTCGAAATTCGGCAGGCCGAGCTTGTCGCGATAGGCGGCGAGGGTGCGAACCTCTTTCGGTCCGGCAAAGATCAGCATCGTCGTGCCGATTGTGGCACCGGGGGCTGCGATCATCTCCGGCCCGAGGAAATCGGCCTGATAGATCGGCTTGGCACCGGCCGCGGCACCGGCGAAGCCGGCATTGATCGGCAGCGTCTGATCGGCCGGCGCGATCGAGGTCAGCCAGTATTTGTCGCTGAAGCCGAACCAGCCGCCGGCCACGCTGGCGCGGACCCCCGCGGCCAGATTCTTGTAATTCACATCCCGTTCGACCCGATCGAAGCTGCCGATCGCGCCTTCGAACGAATAGGTCCACCAACTGGTCGAGGCGGTCGCCGGGATGCTGGCCCGTGACATCAGCGCATAGGGCGCCAGACTGACCGGCTCGGTCCCGCCATTGGTCACACTCTCTTTGAGCGTCAACATATATTTGTCGTCGATCGCGACGATGCGGGTAAAGACCAGCCCGGCGCCATTGTCCCAGGTCAGCGTCAGCGGCGTGGTCGGTGTCAGCGTGCCGCCATCAGTGCTCCAGAGCGTCTGCTCATCCGGCAGCTTCACCGCCGCATTGGCCGCGCGCCAGCCCTGCTGGGAGAAATAGGCATCGGGACCGCCCGACGGCGACAAGAGCGTAATCGCCGGGCTGTGCGGATCGGCCGTCACATGATAGCGCTCCAGCGTCAGATCGTCGAAGCGCGCGCCCTTGAGATTGATCGAGCCCTTGACGCTTGGTGTATCGATCGCGACTCGCGGGCTCGCTTGCAACGCTTCCTCGCGGCTGAGCTTGGTCTCGACCGCCGGGGCGAGCGCGCTCACCGGCGCGGCCGCTTGCTCCGACGCTATCTCGGCAGGCGCCAGGCGCGGCACGGGCTTGGGCGTCGGGGTAAGATAATTGAAGGCGAGCAGGATGATCAGCGACAGCGCGATCGCCAGAAAAAGATTTTTCGTGTCCGGTCCCTGCATCAGATCCTCTTGACGCCCACTGGGCATTCGATGCCGTCGCATGACGGCGGGGCGATTTCAGTGTCGTTGGCAGGTGCCGCGGCCGGCTGGCCGGTCGGGCACCGGATCATAACCGCTGCCGCCCCAGGGCTGGCAGCGTGCGATCCGCCGCAGCGCCAGCAGCGAACCCCGTCCGGCGCCGAACCGATCAAGCGCGATCATGGCATAGGCCGAACAGCTTGGTTCGAACCGGCAATTCGGCCCGAGCATGGGCGAGAGCAGCATGCGATAAAGCCAGATCAACAATCTCAGCAGACTTGCCATGACGATCCGCTTTCCGCGTCACGCGCCGTCGCGCCACACACCCAGCCGCTTCAGCGCGGTTTCGAGTTCCTGCACCAACGATCGATAGGCGCGATCGACCGTCTCCTGACGCGCGATCACGACATAATCATGCGCCGATACGGCATGTTCCGCCATCACCTGGCTGACCGCCGCGCGCAAGCGCCGCTTGGCCCGGTTGCGCGCAACGGCATTGCCGACCTTCTTGGACGCGGTGAAGCCGACACGCCGCCCCTCGGCATGAGCACCGGCCCGCGCCGTTTCGAGCGCCGGTAAGGCTTGCAGAATCAGGCCGGACGCGACCGCTTTGCGCCGGCCGGCCGCGATGCGCAGGAAATCCTTGCGCTGATAGAGCCGGCCGAGGCGGCGGGGCATGGCCGAACCGGCCCGCCCGGTCAGGCGGAAAGGCGCTTGCGGCCCTGCGCGCGGCGATTGGCCAGAACCTTGCGCCCGCCGACCGTGGCGCTGCGAGTGCGAAAACCGTGCCGACGCTTGCGGACGATCTTGCTGGGCTGATAGGTGCGCTTCACGGCGAAACTCCAAACTCGCGGATAAAATTCGAGGCGGTGCTTATAGGGGAGCGCTGGGTGCGAGTCAATTCGCGGCGCAACAAAGATTAAAGTCCGGGCTGACCTGCCGACTTGGCGGTGGCGACGCAGTGACAGGCCATCACCGGTTCGACAGAGGTGACAGCCTGTCAGGTGAGCGTATTGGCTCTACGTTATAGCCTCAATGCTCGTGAATCATGCCGGAGGTCGAAAGCTGAATGGCGTCATGCGCGCCGGCTGTCCCAAGATTATGGGAGCCGTTGACGCCAGTATCGCTAAAACCGAATGAATTAGTATCATGGAAGCTAGCCATTGCAGAAACAAGGCTATGCAGCTGGGAATCAACGGTGCCCGATAGATTATGCGGCGCGGAAATCAGGCGATTCTCGCCTAGACCGGCCTGCAATTCGGTCGACGAGATGTTTGGGGATAGAACCAAATCACCGGTAGTAGGACGAGCGGTAGGATTCGGATCTAAGGGAGGAGAGGGAACGGGAGCATTTACGGGGAATGCGAAGCCGCCACTAGCCGAGAAAGAAGCGCCATTAGTCGTAAGAGCATTGAAAATGCTCGTTCCATCCTCGGAGAATGTGTTCTCAAGGGTAAGAAAAAGGTCTTCACCTGGAACGGTATTAGCAAGGTTGCTATCACCGACGATAGCGTCGACAAGACCTGCATTTGCTTCCGCAGGGTCATTTGGAAACAAGCTAATAAAGTTCTCTATCGCTGAGGATGGGATAGAAAAACTCTTAATCCCATGGCTTGTAGCTGACGTTGTCATCTGTATTGATGGAACACCATTACTGTCACTAAAAGAGGCACTAAATGTCCCCGCTCCTGAAACGGGCGAAATTATCTCTGTCATATTGACCTCAATCTGTTAGCTGGGCGTTTCATCCAAGCTCAATCGACCCCTCTCAATCACGTTGGTTGACTGGTCCATTCAGCCAAAACACCCCACGGCGAAATATCTAGTAAAGCCGCCGAAACACGTCAAGGGGGCAAGTTAAGATTTATAAGTGGCGTGGCGTAACGCCTTAAAGGGGGCGCTCCGCCGCAGCGGTGGTGCCCCTGGACCGTCGCCCTTAGCATAGACGCGGCCCCCTGCGCGATGCTCCCGTTCGCATCGAATTTCGGCCGAGATAATAATAACACTGTCAAATATGTAGTGAGCCGATTGAGTAAAAGTGGTGATCACAAAAATTTGAACAATTTTGCGAGCCAAAATTAGTGGAACCGTTTCCCAGTGCGCGTTGGGATCGGCAATTATTCTCCGCGAGCGGGTGAACTGACGCGTGCGTATGCCGCGACGCCGATGGCCGCCGTCCCTATAGTAGACCGGAGGTACGTTTATGAAATTCCCACCATCGCCGCGGGACGTTTCCTGGTCCAGGCGCCTTTTAGCGACGAGTTCAGCGGCCACGATCCTTATGCTCACATACGGCAACGCCGTCTGGGCACAAAGTGTCGCCCAGCCGACGGCGGTCGGTGCCGCTGTCCAGGTCTCGACCCAAACCGCCGCCGCACCGCAAACGGCTGCAGCAGCGGGGGCGGCAACCGAGGCGGCGCCGGAAGCCATCACGGTGACAGGTACGCGCATTCAGGCACCCGGCCTCACCTCGTCCAATCCGATCGATACCATCACCTCGGTCGAAATCGAGGAGACGGGCCTACAGAACCTGTCGAATATTCTATCCGAACGGCCGCAGTTCCAGAACAATCAGGGCCCCGGCAACTCCTCCTTCTTCATCAATGGCGCCGACATCAACGCGGCGAATCTCCGTGGCCTTGGTCCTTACCGCACCTTGACCCTGATCGATGGCGTGCGTCAGGTCGGCACGGAATCGGGCGTCAACAATTCCGGCGGTACCGGCATCGTCGATTTGAATACGATCCCGCCGCTGCTGATCGACACTATCGACGTCGTGACCGGCGGTGAATCGGCGATCTATGGCGCCGATGCCGTCGCCGGCGTGCTGAACATCAAGCTCAAGAAAAACTATGAGGGTGCGGAAGCGACGGCCGAATATGGCACGACCACCGATGGCGGCGGCACGACGACCAGCTTCGACGGTATTTTCGGCGCTAATTTCTCGCATGATCGCGGCAACATCACCGTCACGATCGACTACGACAAGACGGCAGTGATCAACGGCTTCGAACGACCGGGCGGAACGACCTCCGCCCTTGGCGCGCAAAATCCGGTATTCACCGCTGAAACGAACTCAACACTGACATGCTGCATCGCGAACGCGCTGCTGAACCAATCGGGCGCACCGGTGGTCGGGGGCTTCCTGGGCGCAAATGGCCAGGTTCTGGTGAATGCCAATCAGCAACCGATTCTGGGCGGTACTCTCACCTTCAATAACGCCGGCACCCAGGTTCTCGCGTTCAATCCCGGCACCCCCATTCCCGGACTCGCTGGCGTCCGCTCGTTCGCCGGAACGGGGCAAGGGCTCGTCGACACCTCGGGCATTGCCGCACCGGATAATCTGCGCACCGTCGATGAGGCGATCGTTACCTATAATCTGGCAAACGATTTTGGTCCGTTCAAGACGATCAACTTCTCACTCGATGCCAAATATGCCGGTTCCCGTGGCAAGGATAATGGTGGAAACTTTGGGCTGGACTCGCCGCCGGCCCAAGGCAACATCACCGGCTCCATCACCGTGCCGACGACCAGCGTGTTCACGCCGGCGGCAATTCAGACCCTGGCCGCCGCAAACGGTGCCACCGCGGTCCTCTTGAACAAATCCCTCAACAATTGGGATTCGTTTGACACGTCATATGATTACGAACTAGCCCGTTCGGTGGTCGGTTTCAATGGCGAATTCAAAAACGGCTGGACCTACGACGCCTATTACAATTTTGGTCGCTACGAAAATACCTTCATTAACACTGTGGCCAATCTGGCAAATCTGAACGAAGCGGTTAACGCCGTCGTCAATCCTGGAAACGGTCAGATCGTTTGCGCCGACAGCCTGACCAATCCGGGCGATGGCTGTATTCCGATCAACCCGTTCAAGAATGCCGGACTGAGCCAAGCACAGCAGCGTTTCATTTTTTTCCAAACGAAGGAAGTCGACGTCTTCGAGGAAAGCGACGCCGCGTTCAACACCAGTGGCGAAGTAATCCACTATGCAACGCCGTTCACACATGTCGATGTCCCGCTTTCGGCGGCATTCGGCCTCGAATGGCGCGAGGAGAGCACCAATTCCATCCTGGACTCGCCGTCGCAGCAATCGTTCGGCACGCAGGGTCAGAATCTGATCGCCAGCAATGAAATTGCCAACCTGCCGACGCAGGGCATCTACACGACCAAGGAAGTCTATGGCGAGTTGCGTATTCCGGTGTTGCGGGATTTGCCTTTTGCCAAGGCGGTCGATCTTGACGGCGCCATTCGCGGCCAGGATTTCTCGACCACGGGCACTGACTATACCTGGGACGCGAACATCACCTGGAATGTGACGTCCGACATCGCGCTACGCGGTAGCGCCGGCAAGTCGGTCCGGGCGCCGAACGCCGATGAATTGTTCTCCGGCGGCGCCGCCTCGTTCGTACCGCTCAACGACCCCTGCAACTCCCTGAACATCAACAACGGCTCGGCCAACCGTCCAAAAAATTGCGAGGCTACCGGCGTTCCGGCCGGCGGCTCCAATCCGAACGCGGGGGCGCCCGCGACCTTCATCAGCGGAAATCCGGGTCTGGAAGCGGAAACCGGCCGGTCGTTCACCGGCGGATTCGTCTTCACCCCGACCTTTGTGCCGCATTTCACCTCGACGCTGGATTTCTATCAGATCCATATCAACAACGTGATCGGCGAGGCGAACCCGAGCAATCTCCTGCTTGGTTGCGCCGACGACTTCGTCGCCGCCGATTGTGCCGCGATTACCCGGCGCGCGGACGGATCGCTGAACCAGATCGCAACTCCCTACATCAACGAGGCGGAAGAAATCATTCGTGGCGCCGATTTCTCCTCCAACTATCACATCACGGACGAGGAACTGAATTTCCTGCCACCTGAGTCGCGGGTCAACCTCGCGGCGTCGCTATCCTGGATCCCACAGCACTTCATTCTGGAAAACGCGGCAGCGCCGAACTCGCCGGGTAGCGATCTCGGTCTGGCCGGTCAGTTCGGCTTCCCGCGCTGGACCGGATCGTTCTCGGAAGGGTATGATCAGGGACCGATGTCGTTTAATGTGACGGAACGCTTCATCGGCCCGACGCAGTTAAACATCTCGGCACCGCCGCAGACCTTCTCGCCTGCTGACGTTCCGACGGTTTGGTACACTGATTTCAGTGCCTCGTACCGCTGGGACAAACTGGTTTTCAGTTTCGGTGTGCAGAATGTGTTCGACATCCTGCCGCCGCCGGCCACCGTTGCGGTCAACTTCAACCAGCAGGAGGCCCGGCCGGTCGAAGAGCCGGTATCGGCTTATGATGTGGAAGGACGCTTCATCTATACAAAGCTGAAGGTTGAGTTCTAATGTAATCGTAGTGGCAGGCAGGCGCGGGTGAACTCCGCGCCTGCTTTCTTCTCTCCATACAGAATTTCAGTGGAGTAGTGTTCAGTGGAGCAATTTCATAGAGGGCACGCTGGTGTAGACTGAACAAAGCAACCCATTTCCCACGCAACAGCCTTCCGGCACCACTCTCGGCTTTGCACCGCCCTCGGAGAAATCATAGAAATGCCCCGGTTCCGTCGTCTTCTGCTATCCTGTTCTTTGCTGCCAGCGATCGGCGCGACGTTGCTCGTTTCGGCGAGCGCGAGCGCCCAAGATTTCGCCAGCTGTTCCAAGATCGCCGACGACCAGCAGCGCCTTGCTTGTTTCGACCACGCCAGCCAGACCGTGCCGACGACCCCGGCGGTTCAGGCGGCCCCAGCGACACCGCCCACCTCCAGCTTTAATCCTTTCGCTCTATTCGGCCGGAGCGAGCCGCTTGCCACGAAGCCCGAGGATTTCGGCCGCACATCGCTGCCGGTGACCGCGCCCCCACCGCCTCGGCCGGACGAGCCGCAACCCATCGACAGCATTACCGCGACGGCGATCAAGATCATCGATCCGGAAGGTAAGCCGACCTTTATTCTCGATAATAACCAAACTTGGGTTTCCGTTAAATATATCCGTATCGTTCCGCGCAGCAAGGGACCGAATACGGTGAAGATCGAAAGTTCCGCGGTCGGTTATTTGATGACATTGAACGATGCTTCGTTCCAATTCGGCGTGAGACGGCTGAAATAGCGCCATGCGCCTCGCCCTTTCTCTCCTTCTCGGCCTCGCCATGAGCGCTGCCAGCCCGGCCGCCCCGTTCTGTGTCGATGAGGCATCGCTCACCGATTTGCGCGGCGCACTCGATGCCGGCAAGGTCACGTCGAGCGAATTGGTCGATGCCTATGCCGCGCGCATCGCGGCACTCGACAAGGACGGCCCGCGTCTCAACGCCGTTCGCGCGCTCAATCCCGATGCCGCGTCGATCGCGGCGGCGCGTGATGCCGCGCGCAGCAGCGGGCATGGCAATCTCAGCCCGCTCGACGGCATCCCGATCCTGATCAAGGACAATATCTCGACCGCCGACCGGCAGACCACGACGGCCGGTTCGGTGGCGCTGTCCGACGCGGTTGCCGAGCGCGATTCCTTTGTTGCCAAGCGTTTGCGCGCGGTCGGTGCCATCATTCTGGGCAAGACCAATCTGACCGAATTCGCCAATTTCATGGCGATCGACATGCCATCGGGCTACAGTTCGCTCGACGGCCAGGTGCTCAATCCTTATGGCCCGTCGGTCAAGGGGGACGGCCGGCCGCTAGTCGATGTCGGCGGGTCGAGTTCCGGCTCGGCGTCCGCCGCCGCCGCGAGCCTGGCCGCGGCCACGATCGGCACCGAGACCTCGGGTTCACTGCTCAATCCGGCGAGCAATAACGGCCTCGTCACCGTCAAGCCGACAGTCGGGCTGATCAGCCGCGCCGGCATCATTCCAATCTCGGCCAGCCAGGATACCGCCGGCCCGATGACGCGCAGCGTGCGCGACGCCGCCTTGCTGCTCGGCGTTTTGATCGGGGTCGATCCCGACGATTCGGCCACTTCGGCCAGTGCCGGACATTTCTCGACCGACTATACGAAATTCCTCAAGCCCGATGCGCTCAAGGGCGCCCGCATCGGCGTGCCGCGCGATCCGGCCGACAAGGCCAATGACGTGTTCTACGGCCCGCTCGATGACGGTCAGAAGGCGGTTATGGATGGCGTCATCGCCACGTTGAAATCGCTGGGCGCCACGATCGTCGAAGCGACGATCCCGACCGCGGGCGTGGTCGATGAGGGCACCGGCAGCAGCATCGATGTCGCCAACACCAATCCGCTGAGCGAGACAAAGGGCAAGGCCGAGTCGGTGCCGACGGTGCTGGTTTATGAATTCAAGCACGACCTCAACCAGTATCTCGCGCATTATATGCCGCACGGCAAGGTCAAGACTCTGGCCGACATCATCGCCGTCAATCAGACGCTGGGCGATAAGGCGCTGCGCTTCGGCCAGGACATATTGCAGGCCGCCGAAGCCACGCGCGGCGATCTCAAGGAACCGGCCTATCGGGCCGCGCGCCGGCTGGATCTCAAGAACAGCCGCAAGGACGGCATCGATTTCTATCTGCACCGGCACAAGCTCGATGCGATCCTGTTCCCGGCCTATTTCGGTGCCGACCTCGCAGCACGGGCCGGATATCCCAGCGTCTCGGTGCCGGCCGGCTTTCTGACCAAGATCAAGGACGAGACCGTCCCCGCTTTCCCGTTCGGTGCTACCTTTACCGGCCCGGCCTTCAGCGAGGGCAAGCTGCTCGGCCTTGCCTACGCCTTCGAGACGGCAACCAAGAGCCGCACAGCCCCCGCGCTCGGCGCCTCCTGCCGGCCGGAATAACCATCAAAGAAACCCGATCGACAGCCATGGCACCGCCGCCACCAGGATAAGCGCCAGGAACACGGTGCCGAGATAAATCCAGACGCCGCGCATCGCCTGATCGGGCGCGACGCGGCCGATGGCGCAGGCGGCGTAGAAGCCCACGCCGAAGGGCGGGGCGAACAGCCCGATGCCCATGGCGAGGATCGCGACCATGGCGTAATGCACCTCATGCACGCCGAGTGCACGGGCGACCGGAAACAGCAATGGCCCGAACAGCACCATCGCCGGAATTCCTTCGAGCACGCTGCCCAGCACGGCAAAGACCAGGACCGAAACCGCGAGAAACCCGGCCTTGCCGCCCGGTACCGCCGCCATGGCGGCGGCCAGCTCGCGCGAAAAGCCCGATTGGGTCAGCGCCCAGGCCATCGAAGTTGCCGTACCGATGATCAGCAGGATCGCGCCGGAGAGCGACGCCGTTTCGACCAGCATCGGATAAAGCCGCCCCCAGCCGCGTCGGCCATTGCGCAGTGCGCCCGCGACCAACGTGTAGGCGATACCGATCGTCGAGACCTCGGTCGCAGTCGCGATGCCATCGACCACCGCGGCTCGGATCAGGAACGGCAGCACCAAGGCCGGCAGGGCCAACACGAAACAGCGGGCGATCTCTCCAGCCGTCGCGCGACGAATGCCGCTCAGATCGTCATTTCGGTAGCGAAACCAGGCCAGTGCCACCAGGAACAAGGCGGCGACCGCGGCGGGCAGCAGCCCGCCGACGAACAGGGCGGAAATCGAGACGCCGGTGACCGAACCGATGGTGATCAGCACCAGACTGGGCGGGATCGTTTCCGACATGGCGCCCGATGCGGCCAGCAGCGCGACCAACTCACCCCCCTCGGCACCGCGCCGCCGCATCTCGGGAAACAGCACCGGCGCCACCGCCGCCATATCGGCCGCCTTCGAACCGGAAATGCCCGAGACCAGATACATCGCCCCCAGCAGCACATAGGCAAGGCCGCCGCGGACATGGCCCATGAGCGAGGCCATGAAATCGACCAGCACACGCGCCAGCCCGGCCCATTCCATGAGCAAGCCAAGAAAAACGAAGAGCGGCACTGCCAGCAGAATCAGCCCGGACATGCCGGCATCCATCCGATTGACCACGATGATCAGCGGCACGTCGGTCGCCAGTGCCAGATAGGACAGGGTCGATACGCCGAAGGCAAAGCCGATCGGCACACCCAAGGCGACGCACAGGCTGACCAGCCCCAGGAAGAAAATCACCAGATTCCAATTACCGAGCGTCAGCAGCCATGGTCGCGCGAGGAAAAATCCCGTGGCGACCAGAGCGGCCGCAACCAGTCCACCCAGAATTTGCCGTGGTGTCGAGCGCCGAGCCAGCCGGATCGCCGCGACCACGAGCATCAACACGGCACCGATGCCGATCGCGCCGACGCGCCAGCTATCCGGCACCGCCATCGCGGGTGAGGTAATGTCCGCCTGCGCCAACGCGTAATCGCGCGCGGGCAGGATGATTTCCAACACGAATAAGCCGGTGACCAGTGCGGTAAAGGTTTCGACCGGCCCACGCCACCCGGTTGGCAACCGATCGACCAGCGCACTCAGCCGCATATGCTCGCCACGCCGCAACGCCACCACGGCACCGAGCATCGCAAGCCACAAAAACAGCGTCGAGGCGAGTTCGTCCGACCAGCCGAGGGGCCGATCGAACACATAACGGGCGACGATCCCGGCGAACAGCACGCCGATCTCCAGCACGACCAGCAAGGCCGCCGACACCTCGGTCGCCCAGATGAGCATCCGGTCGATTCGTCCCGGCACCATGGCGCGTCAGGCCAGCGGCCCGGAATATTTCTCCAGCACGGCCCAGGCCTCGGCGCCGAATTTCGCCTTCCATTCCGGGTAAAAGCCGGCCTTGGTCAAGGCAGCATGAAACGGTGCCAGATCGGGCTCGTTGAAAACCAATCCTTTGGCCGCCAGATCGCTGGCGACCGAAGCGTTCAGCGCCGCCATGGCGGCCCGTTCGGCGAGTGCCGCGGCCGCGAAGTTCCGCGACACGATGTCTTGCATCTCCGGTGGCAATTTCCGCCACGCCGGACCATTGGCCAGCAGCCAATAGCCGTCCCACATATGGTAGGTCATCGAGCAATATTTCTGAACTTCATAGAGCTTGCCGGCGGCGATCGTGCCCAGCGGATTTTCCTCGCCTTCGACCAGATGCGTCTGCAAAGCGGAATAGACTTCGCTGAAATTGATATTGGTCGGCGCTGCGCCGAACGCCTGAAACATCGAGGTCCAAATCGGCCCGGCCGGGACACGAATCTTGAGATGCTTCAGATCCTCGGGGGTATTGATCGGACGGGTGCTGGTCGTGACCTGACGGTAACCATTATCCCACATCTTATCGAAGACATACAGGCCGGTCTTGCCGAGCGCGTCGCGCACCAGCGCGCCCAGATCGCCATCCATCGCGGCCCAGACCGCGTCATAATCCTTGAACGCGAAGCCGATGCCGTTGATCGAGGCCAAAGGCACCAGCGTTGCCAGAATCAGCGGCGATAATAACTGAAATTCGAGCGCACCGGCGCGCAATTGGGTCAGCATGTCCTGGTCGTTGCCAAGCTGACTGTTGGCAAACAGCCTGATCTCGACCCGCCCACCGCTTTCGTCGCGAATTCGCTCGATCGCCGCCTTGGCATGAACGCTTTGCGGATGGTCTTCCGCCGTGTTGTTGCCGAGCTTCATCGTGAACTCGGCAGCATCGCCGCGCCGGGTCAGGATACCGAACCCTGCAACGCCGGCAGCCGCCGAACGTCCGATAAATCTCCTGCGCGATAATGTCGACATTCCGCTTCCCCCGGCGCGCTTGTTTTTCTTACTATCGAAGACGCGCGGGGAAATGGCAATTAAGAAGCGCGGCGGCGGTCGCCGCTGCGGCTTTACTCAGCGCAACGGGCCGGAATATTTCTCCAACGTGGCCCAGGCTTTGGCATCGAATTTCTTCTTTAGGTCCGAATAGTATCCGGCCTTGACCAACGCCTCCCGAAACGGCTTCGGGTCGGTCTTGTTGAAGGCCATGCCCTTTGCCGTCAGCTGCTCGGTGTTCGTCGCATTGAGCGCCGCCAAATCCGTGCGATACGCGACGGCCGCCATATTGTAATTGCGGGTGATGATCTCTTGCGTCTTCGGCGCCGTCTTTTTCCAGCTTGCGATGTTCGTCACCAGCCAAAACCCGTCCCACATGTGAGCGGTCAGCGAGCAATATTTCTGAACCTCGTAAAGTGTCGCCGACGCCAGATCGAACAGCGGGCCGTCCTCGCCATCGATTTTGTTGTCGGACAGCGCACCGTAAACCTCGCCGGCATCAATCGCGATCGGGTCGGCGCCGAGCGCCTTGAAGATTGAACCGACCATCGGATGACCGGGTGCACGCAGCTTGAATCCCTTCAAATCCCCCGGCTCGGTAATGGCATGGCTGCCGCTGGTCATCTGATGATAGCCATTGTCCCACATTTTCTCGAAGACATGCAGGCCAAGTCCTTCGATGGCTGTCCGGACCAAAGCGCCCAAAGCGCCATCCATCGCCGACCACACCGCCTTATAATCGGGAAATGCGTAGCCGACGGCGCTGATCGCGGCGACCGGCACCTGTTGCACCAGCGCCAACGGCGACAAGGCCAGAAGCTGGATGAACCCGTTGCGCACGTCCTTCAGCATGATTTGATCGTTGCCGAGGCGGCTGTCGGTGAACATCCGGATGTCGGTCACGCCACCGCTCTCATTCAAAATCCGTTTATTAGCCGCCCTGATATGCACGCTGAACGGGTGATCATATGCCACGTCATTGGCGAATCTGAGTCTGGGCCAAGCCTCCTGGGCAAAAGCGTGCCTGATCCCGCAATCGACCCCAACGAGTCCCGCCGCAGTTGCGCTCCCGACAAACGTTCTGCGCGACATCTTCACGATCATTCTCCCCTGGCCTGCTGACAACTGTGACAATATCGACGAATAGGAAAAAATGGCAAATTAAGAATCGATCGCCCTATCCTTCCCACCAATCCCCGCCCGGGGTCTGGTCAGCGGGTGATCAGGGAGCAAAACCGCCCTTGATCGCGATCCGGACCAGTTCGGACGTGGTCGAAACGCCAAGACGCGCTTTCAAGAGACTCAGCGTGTTCGCCACGGTCTTATAGCTGACTCCGATTGACTCGGCCATTTCCTGAAGGCTGCGTCCCTCGCCGAGCAGCCGCAGGAGTTCGATCTCCCGACTGGAAAGGGTGGATGCTGGGTCCGTCGGGCCGGCGCCGGGAATGCTTGAAAGCGCCATTTCCTGGGCGATCTGATGCTCGATATAGACGGCCCCTTCCGACACGCGACGAATCGCCTGGATAATCTCGTTCGGCGGCGCAGTCTTGCTGACATAGCCGAGCGCACCCGCCTTCAGCGCCTGCGTGGCATAGATCGGCTCGACATGCATGCTGAAGATGAGCGCGCGCAGTTCCGGTTCGGTTGAGATCAGTTGCCGCAGGAGTTCGAGACCGCCGATGCCGGGCAGATTGATATCGATGATGATGACATCCGGGCGATCTGCCTCGAATGCATCCCACGCTTGCTCGCTGTCCGACGCTTCGATCATCTCGATATCGGGCGAGGCTTGCAGCAAGCGCTGAAGACCGGTTCGGACCACGGCGTGATCATCGACGACCAATAGCTTCATAGTGCAGCCCCCAGCGTCTGCCCGGACGAAATGTCGCCCTGATGATCGGATGCCGGCAGGATGACCGTCACCATAAAACCGTGCCCCGGTTCGGCCGCGATAGCAAGCTGCCCGCCGGCCGCTTCGACGCGCTCGCGCATACCCGTCAGGCCAAAGCCGGGCGTCGCACCATCGCCGCCCTTGCCGTCATCGGTAATCTGCAGAGTAATCTCCCCAGGCGAGGGCGCGTCGAGGCGCAGGGCGATCGCAACCCGGTCGGGATTGCCATGACGAAGCGCATTGTTCAGCGCTTCCTGCACCACCCGGAAGACGGTGATATCGACCAGATCGCCGAGACCGTCGAATTCTGCGCCGAGGTCGAGCGTAAAGGTGATGGCAGGATGACGGCGCTGCCAAAATGCCAGCAGGTTTTCCAGCGCTCGGCGCAGCCCGAATTCCGCCAACCCGATCGGGCGCAGCCGGTTGACGATCGCGCGGATCTGCCGCTGCGCCTGGCCGACCGTCTCGCCGATCTCGTGCAGCGTGACCGAAATCGCTGGAAGATCGCCTGTCGCCAGGTGACCCTCAATGCCCGAGACATCGATATTGATGGCGAGTAGCAGCGGCCCGAGATCATCATGCAAATCGCGGGCGATTTCGGCGCGCTCGGCCTCCTGAGCGCTCAGCAATTGCCGGTACAGGCTCAAATTGCGTTCCCGCGCGCTGGCGAGGTCATGGGCCATGAGGTTGAAGGCCGTCGCAATCACCTGGGTCTCCGGCATGCCGTCGGCGGCCAGTCGGGCGGTGAATTCACCGGCACCCACGCTTTTCAATGCGGCCGACAATGCGGTGAGCGGCCGGAGTGCGCGCGTGATCGCCACCCAGATCAGAATACCCCCCGAAAGCGCCAGCACCGCGATCAGCACCATGGTGTCGCGCATCGAACTCCACACCTCGGCTATCTCGTTGCGCGGGTCGGTCTCCAGCCTGAAGGCCCGAATCGGCGCGGCGGCCGATGGTAGATCGATCTCTTCGGCCCGGACCGGCACGCCGATCAGGCCGACAAACCAGGCCGGAACTGAACCGGTCATCGGGGCCAACGTCGAACTCATCACCGGATTGCCGTTCTCACCGATCAGAGAGGCGCGAACATGGCGATTACCGTTGAATGCCGCAATGACCCGGCGAACATCGAGATGCTGATCGGGGAAACTGGAAAGATCGCCGATCGCCGCGGCAAAGGTCTGCTGGCCGACGATGAAGGCCGAGCCGACCTCGTATGCAACCGATTGCCGGGCCTTCCAGACGGTCACGACCCCACCCGAACCCAACCCGACGATGAGGGCGAGAGCAACCGACCACATGAGACGGGCTCGAAGTGACATTATTCCCTTTCCATTTCATAAACCGATTGCTAACCCCGAAGAAAATAATGCTGTCCATCATCACTTCTTGAAGGTCGGGAAAAACTCCCGATTAGATGGGAAGTTTTATAACTGTCTCCCAATACTGGACAGTGGAAATATTTTTTGCCATATAGAGCCATTGCACTTTCCAAAATCGGAAGATTTGATGTTTTACCGCTATTTTCCTATCATTTCAACATGCACGCTGCTGGCCGCGGGACAGACCGCTGCTCAGGCTGAAACCTCGGAAAATCCGGCGCCAGAGGCGATCACGGTAATCGGCACGACAGCCCTTCCGGGAACCGGCATCGACATCAACAAGGTGGCGGGCAATCCGCAAACCCTGTCGGCCGACGATATTGCGCGCAGCGGGTCGCCGAGCGTCATCGGTGCGCTGAGCGATCAGTTGGGCAGCGTCAACGTCAATGACGATCTGGATAATCCGTTTCAGCCCGACATTCTTTACCGAGGCTTCGAGGCTTCACCGGTGCTCGGTACACCGCAGGGCCTGGCGGTCTATCAAAACGGCGTGCGGATCAACGAAGCCTTCGGCGATGCGGTCAATTGGGATCTGTTCCCGGACATCGCGATCAATCGGCTGGATGTCGTCAGCGCCAACCCGGTCTATGGTCTCAATGCCTTGGGTGGTGCGGTCATTCTCGACATGAAGAACGGCTTCAATTTCGAGGGCGGCGATGCCGAAGTGTCGGGCGGTTCCTTCGGCCGCCGCTCGATCACCGGTGAAGTCGGCGCCAATTCCGGCATCTTCGGCGGCTATCTCGCGGCCCGCGTGCTCGACGAGGATGGCTGGCGCGACTTTTCGCCAAGTGCGCTGCGTCAGCTTTACGGCGATTTCAGCGTGCGCAGCGGAAAACTGTCGCTCGATCTCAGTTATACCGGGGCCGATAATCGCCTGTTCGGCGAATCGCCGACACCGGTCCAGGAACTGGCGGTCAACCGGGCGCTGGTCTTCACCAGCCCGCAGGATAACTTCAATCAACTGAATTTCCTGACGCTCAATGGCTCCTATGCCGCGACGGATACACTGTCGATCCAGGGCGATGTCTATTTCCGCTCCTTCCGTCAAAGCGTGGTCAATGGCAACACGACGGATTTCACCGCCTGTACCGGCGGGGCCGGTGTCGGGTTCCTGTGCCAGAGCGACGGGTTGACCCCGGCCACCGCACCGAATGGCGGCTTGATTCCCGACCTGTCGAAAGGCGGCACCGTGCCGATCGGCGAGAATGATTTCGAATCGATTCATTCGATCGGCGAGGGCGGCACACTGCAAGCGACCTCGACTGCGCCGATTTACGGTCATGACAACAACCTCTCCTTCGGCGGCACGATCGACCGCGCGACGACCGGTTTCGAATCGACGACGGAAATCGGCGCGCTCAACCCGGCCCTGCAAATCGGCTTTTCCGGCTTTTTCGTCGATACGCCGGAGAACACGCCGTTCACCGCCACGCCGGTCAATCTCGGCTCGACCAACACTTATTACGGGCTCTATCTCACCGATACTTTCAACGTCACCCCGGCCTTGGCGGTCACACTGAGCGGCCGCTACAATGTCGCGGAAATCGATCTGGTCGATCGCCTCGGCACGAATTTGACCGGCCAGAATCATTACAGCCGCTTCAATCCGGCAGCGGGTGCCGCCTATAAGATTCTGCCGAATCTGACAGCCTATGTCGGCTATTCCGAAACCAACCGCACGCCCACCGCAAGCGAGATCGAGTGCGCCAATCCGCTCATCCCGTGCCTGCTGCCCTCATCGTTGGCGAGCGATCCGCCGACCCTGAAGCAGGTCGTCGCCCATACGATCGAGACCGGACTGCGCGGCAAATTCTCGGTGCCCGAACTGGGCGATGGGCGGGTCAGTTGGAATGCCAGCCTGTTCCACACCGATGTCGATGACGACATCTATGGCGTCGCCACCTCGCTCAGCACCGGTTTCTTTCAAAATATCGGCGGCACGCGGCGGCAGGGCGCCGAGCTGGGCGCCCGCTATGACGATGACGATTTGTCGCTCTATGCCAATTACAGTTTCATCGCCGCCACCTTCGAATCGCCCCTCACCTTGCCTTCGCCGTCCAATCCTTTCGCCGACGCCAATGGCAACATCCAGGTCAAACCAGGCGATCAATTGCCCGGCATTCCCCAGCATCGCGTCAAGCTGGGCGCCGATTATCATGTGTTGGAAGGGTGGGTCGTCGGCGCCAGCCTGACCCTGGTCGGCAGCGAGTTTTATCGCGGCGACGAATCGAATCAGTTGGCACCGCTGCCCGGCTATGCCGTGACCAACCTGCATTCGACATATCAGGTCACACCGCAGGTCCAGCTTTTCGCCACACTCGACAATGCCTTCAACGCGCAATATGCCAATTTCGGCGTGCTCGGCGATCCGACCGGCGTGGGTGCGCCCGGCATTCCGGCCGGCGCTGTGACGAACGGCCCGGGCGTCGATAATCGCTTTCAGAGCCCAGCCCCGCCGATCGCGGCGTTCGGCGGTGTGCGCGTCAAATTCTGACGCGCACACTCAGCACGCCGGCTTCGGCATCGCCTCAAGTTGTTCGAGCTTGGCCTGGACCACGTAATCGCCGTAATCGATCGTCATCTCGCTGGAAATGCCGGTGTCGAGCAGGCGCATGCCCAACTCGTAATCCGGCCGCTCTTCCGTGGTGGCTTCGGGGAAGAAGGCGAGCCTGACCTTCCAGGACGGACGCTGAAGCAGCGGTGATTTGACATCGGTCACCGGCGGTGCCGCGGCCGCGGTAGTTTTGGCGCCGATCACCGCGCTGATCAACACAGCTCCCTCGAATTCCGACCCGTCGAACACCGGCGCCGCCATGAAATTTTCGCCCGCCTCGCCCTTGCGGATCAAATTCAGCGTGTGCGTGGTCGGGAAAAAGCTGCCGCTCGGCAGCGCAATCGCCTCGACCTTTGGCTTGACGAAATTCGCCATGCCGGCATGGTCGCGGGCATTAAGCGTGGCGTCGCCGCGAATTTCCTCTTCGAGCTGACCGTTCCGCGTCTTGCGTTCGTTGAAGCGATAGAGGAGGCCGTCCTTGCTTTCCCAGGTGACGAAGGCCGAGCCGATCTCGGCCGCCGGATCATCCTCATATTGCATGTCGAGCTTGTAACGCTGTTCGATGGTCCAGCCGTCACACGCCTCACCCCATAGATAGGTCAGCGTCCCACTCGCCCCGACCACGCCGCTGCCCGGTTTGGCGCGTTCCAGGGTCATGGCATAGATCGCCTTATGCGGCATCACTTCGACCGCGTAACAATCGTGCGTGACGGCAACGAACCCCGCCGCAACGAGCGGCACCATAAGCCTGATTCTCATCATGCACCTTCCTCGACACAAAACGATCCCATGCGCCACGATCGGATGCAACAAGTGGCCGCAACCGATCGCGGACGCAATGGGTCGCGTTACGCCGGCCGCGGCGTCTTGGCCGGCGGCAAACGCAGATCGATATGCAACTCGCGCAGCCGCGCGGGCGGCACCGGCGAGGGCGCCTGCATCAGCAGATCCTGCGCCTGCTGATTGAGCGGAAAGGCGATGACCTCGCGGATATTCGGCGTATCGGCCAGCAGCATGACGATGCGGTCGATGCCCGGTGCCGAACCGCCATGCGGCGGTGCGCCGAATTTGAAGGCATTCAGCATGCCGCCGAAGCGGTTTTCGACCTCTTCCGCCGAATATCCCGCGATCGCGAACGCCTTATACATGATGTCCGGACGGTGGTTGCGAATGGCGCCGGAACTGAGTTCGATGCCGTTGCACACGATATCGTACTGGAACGCCTTGATGGTCAGCGGATCCTGGTTTTCCAGCGCTTCCAGCCCGCCCTGTGGCATCGAGAAGGGATTGTGGCTGAACTCGACCTGTCCAGTGTCCTCGTTCATCTCATACATCGGGAAATCGACGATCCAGCAGAATTTGAAGAGGCCGGTCTCGCACAGCCCGAGATCCTGGCCGAGCTTCATGCGCAAGGCACCGGCCAGCCGCGTGCCCGGCCCCTTGGCGTCGGAGACGAAGAACACCGAATCGCCGTCGCCCGCCCCGGTGATCGCCTTGAGCCGATCGAGCCGCGCCTCGTCGAGGAACTTCGCGATCGGTCCCTTGGCCTGGCCCTCGGCAAAGGTGACATAGCCGAGCCCCTTGGCGCCCTGCTCGACTGCCCAATCATTGAGCTTGTCGAAGAAGCTGCGCGGCCGCGCAGCCGCACCGGGTGCCCAGATCGCGCGCACGATATGGCCCTTCTCAAGCGCCTTGGCAAAGACCCCGAAATCCGAGCCGGCGAAGACCGCGGCCGCATCGGCGATCAGCAGCGGGTTGCGCAGATCCGGCTTGTCCGAGCCATATTTTAGCAGCGCGTCGTCATAAGTGATATGCGGGAACGGCGCCGGGGCGACCGCGCGGCCGGCGGCGAATTCCTCGAACACGCCATGCAGCACCGGTTCGATCGTCGCGAACACGTCTTCCTGGGTGACGTAGCTCATCTCGAAATCGAGTTGATAGAACTCGCCCGGCGCCCGGTCGGCGCGCGCATCCTCGTCGCGAAAGCACGGCGCGATCTGGAAATACCGATCGAACCCGGCGACCATTAGCAATTGCTTGAATTGCTGCGGCGCCTGGGGCAGGGCATAGAACTGGCCGGGATGCAGCCGGCTCGGCACCAGAAAATCGCGGGCACCCTCGGGCGAACTCGAGGTCAGAATCGGCGTCTGGTACTCCATGAAGCCCTGGTCGATCATGCGTCGGCGGATCGAGGAAATCACCCGGCTGCGCAGCACGATATTGTCATGCATCGCCGCGCGGCGCAGATCGAGAAAGCGGTATTTCAGCCGCATTTCCTCGGGATATTCCGCATCGGTATTGACCGGGAAGGGCAAGGGTTCGGCCTCGGTCTGCACCGTCAGCTCGGCCGCCTGCACCTCGATCTCGCCGGTCGGCAGACCGGCATTGACCGTCTCGGCCGAACGCGCGACGATCTTGCCGGTCACCGTGATGACGCTTTCGAGCCGAAGCGCCTCGACAGCCTTGAAAATCGGGCTGGCGCTGTCGAGCACGCATTGGGTGATGCCGTAATGATCGCGCAGATCGATGAACATCAACTGACCATGATCGCGCTTGCGATGAACCCAGCCGCTGAGCCGGACGGTCTGACCGGCATCGCCGAGCCGCAATGCACCGCAGCTATGGGTCCGATAGGCATGCATGGGGAAAAGGCCTTTTTGCAGGAAACAAGAGTCGTGAGTGGCCGCTGGATGGCCGCCACGGAAAGCGGCGTAGAGCACATCGACGCCCGGGCTTTGTCAAGCATTCGCGGCGATCCTTAAGCGGGCGACGGGTACCGCGATCGTCGCGATAGAAACCGCCGGGCGAGGCGTCTCGATCCGCCCGGCGGTCTCTCGCCCGGTCTCAGGCGGCGCCGTAACCGATCACCGCCTTGGTCTCCAGGAACTCCTCAAGGCCAAACTCGCCCCATTCGCGGCCATTGCCCGATTGCTTGTAGCCGCCGAACGGGGCACCGGTATCGAGTGCCGGATAATTGATGCTGACCTGACCGGCCCGCATCTGCGCCGCGACTTTCCGGGCATGGCCCGGATCGCCGGATTGGACATAGGCGGCAAGGCCATAGACCGTGTCATTGGCCAGACGCACGGCGTCCTCCTCGGTCTGGTAGGGCAGGATCGCCAGAACCGGCCCGAAAATTTCATCGCGCGCGATGGTCATGTCGGGTGTGACGCGGGCAAAGATCGTCGGCTTCACATAATAGCCGCGATCGAGCCCGTCGGGCCGGCCGATGCCACCGGTCACCAATTCGGCCCCCTCGTCGATACCGGCCTGAATCAGCTTCTGGATCTTGTTGAATTGCACTTCACTGACCACCGGCCCCAGCACCGTGCCCTCGGCCTCGGGCGGGCCGACCTTGAAATTGGCCGCGGTCGCCTTGGCGATCGCCACCGCCTCGTCATGCTGGTCGGCCTGGACGAACATCCGGGTCGGTGCGTTGCACGACTGGCCGCTATTCATGAAGCAGCCGGTGACGCCCTTGGCGACCGCCTTGCGCAGATCGGCATCGGGCAGCAGGATATTGGCCGATTTGCCGCCCAGTTCCTGATGCACGCGCTTGACGGTATCGGCCGCGGCCTTGGCAACCAGAATGCCGGCCCGCGTCGAACCCGTGAACGAAACCATATCGATATCGGGATGGCTGGCGATCGCCTGGCCGACCGTGGCGCCATCGCCATTGACCAGATTGAACACACCCTTGGGCACGCCGGCCGCGTCGATCACCTCGGCCAGAATAATGGCGTCGATCGGTGCGATCTCGCTCGGCTTCAGCACCATGGTGCAGCCCGCGGCCAGCGCCGGGGCGACCTTGCACATGATCTGGTTGATCGGCCAGTTCCACGGCGTGATGAAGCCGCACACGCCGACCGGCTCGCGCGCGATCAAGGTCGTACCCTGCTGGGTTTCGAAGGCGAAATGGCCGAGCACCTCGATCATCTTGGCGATATGGGCGCCCCCCATCGCGGCCTGAGCCTGTTTGGCCAATGCCGCCGGTGCCCCCATCTCGCGCGAGATCGCCGCGGCGATATCCTGGTAGCGCGCCTGATAGGCGGCCAGCAGCCGTTGCAACAGCGCCAGCCGGTCTTCGCGGCTGGTCTGGGCATAGGCCGGAAACGCCGCCTTGGCTGCCGCCACGGCGCGATCGACATCGGCTTCATTGCCCATGGCGATCCGGGTATAGGCCTCTTCGGTCGAGGGATCGATCACCTCCAGTGTGGTCTTGCTGTTCGGCTCGACCCAGGCACCATCGATATAGAATTGCAGTTCATGCGACATTTCTTATCCTCCCGGACCCGGTTCCCGGCGGAACCGGCATGGGTGATTTGGTAGCACCGCATGCGGCCGGTTGCTACCTCTACACGGTGCGATCGGCCGATGTCACAGCACCCAACACCTCCGGCAGCCCCGCGACCCGGACGCCTGCGGCGGCCAAAGCCGCGCGAATAGCGCCGGCGACCGCGGTGGCGCTCGGCTCGTCGCCGTGAATGCACAGGGTCTGCACCGGGCGCTTCAGCACATGGCCGCCGATGGTGCGGATTTCGCCGGCCACCGCCATGCGCACGGCCTGCTCCGCGGCGATGGCCGGATCGTGGATCACCGCACCGGGCAGTTTGCGCGAGCGCAGCATCCCGTCATCCTCATAGGCGCGGTCGGGAAAACCCTCGGCGGCAAAGCGCAGCCCCAGGGCCGCGGCGGCGGGGACCAGCGGCGACCCGGTGCCGGCGATCAGGATCAGCCGGGCATCGACCGCGCTTACCGCCTGCGCGATCGCTTCCGCCACCGACGGGTCGCGCTCCGCCATATTGTACAGCGCGCCATGGGCCTTGACATGGGTCACGCTGGCCCCGGCGCGGGTGGCGATCGCCATCAGCGCCCCGATCTGATAGGCGACCAGCGTTTCGATCTCATGCCGCGACAGCGGCATCGGCCGCCGGCCGAAACCCTGAAGATCCGGCAAGCCCGGATGCGCGCCGATACCCACGCCATGGCGCAGCGCGATCTCGCAGGTCCGCGCCATCACCTGCGGATCGCCGGCATGAAAGCCGCAAGCAATGTTGGCCGAGGTGACCAGCGGCAAGACCGCTTCGTCATGGCCCATCGGCCAGGCGCCGAAGCTTTCGCCGCAATCCACGTTCAGATCGATGAGATAGTTCATAGGGGTTGCCTCGCCAAGCCGATATTCGGATTCGGGTAAGTCTTATCGTAGGGCGTGACTTGGCGAAATGACATTGGAATGGAACCGGGCCGACGACGAAAATATTCCCGTCATTGGCGGCCTTACATGCAGAAGAGCCGACGAAATGTCGCTATTGACCAATGCACGCGCCATGCTCAACTTTAATGAGCGTTCTGTGACGCAAGCACATCGGCGGCCTTGGCAACATGTCGAGGCGGATCCGGCGGCTAAATGGTTTTTGGAAGGCGCGTATCATGATCAATCGCGGAAATATCAGCCTGCTCGCGGCGCTGGCTTTAGCGATGGCCGGTGCGGCCTGCACATCCGAACCCGGCTCGGTCGCAGATGGCTTGCATGCGAGAAGCTGGGTGGATGCCACCATGGTCAATGAACTCAAGGATCGTGGCGATGTCATCGTGGCCAACGAGCAAAAAGGCTGGTATCGCTGACGGAATTCCGCTGCTGGTTGGCGGCTTGGGTGTCGCCTGACCAGTGCGAAAAGACATAATCCTGACCCCATGTCCGTCGGGGGCGATGTCGGCGTCGAGACGTAACCCGCCATCGTCACCCGACACGGACAACCTCACCCTCAACACAATTGGCGGCATTTTCGATAACGGACGCTCGATCCGGTCAGGCCGGCCACGAACGGTGCGATGCCGCGCGAGCATTGCCAAGCGATTTGCACCGATCGGCCCTGGGCAGGAGCGCCTGGACATCCCATAATGCCGGTCGCGCCGCTTGCTCTGAGGACCGCCATGTACCCGACCGATGACGAAGGCACCGCCCGCGCTCAAGCGCAATATGACCGGACCAACCAGCTTGTGCTCGGCATGGCCGTCGTGTTTCACGATCTTTGGCTATATGCCGAAAACCGCGCAGCCGTAAAGGTGACGGACGGCTCGACCTTTGCCGTGTCCGAAATCACCGAGGCGCGGCGTGATGTGCAGGAGCAGATCTGGCTGACCTTCACGCTGCTCGACGCCGATCAGGGCGATGTCGGCTCGTTCGAGCAATTGTCGGGGGCGGCCGGCACGGTCGTCACCCGCAGCCGCGCCCAAGGGTCGATCACGCTGCGCTATGACCAGATCGTCGCCGTGCTGATCGACGAGGACGAGCCGTCGGAGGATGAGGATTAGCGCCGCACGCCCGAGCAATCCGATCGCCCAGCCCAGCCCCGTCGAAGCGCGCACCCTGCGCAAGGTTGCATGGCGAATCATTCCGTTCGTCATGCTGCTCTATTTCGTTGCCTTCATCGATCGGGTGAATATCGGTGTGGCCGCGCTGACGATGAACCGGGAACTAGACCTTTCGCCGGCCGTCTTCGGTCTGGGCGCGGGGATTTTTTTCGTCGGGTATTTTCTGTTCGAGGTACCGTCGAACCTGATGCTGCACCGGCTGGGCGCGCGCATCTGGATCGCCCGCGTCATGATCACCTGGGGGCTGGTCTCCGGTGCGATGGCCTTCGTTCAGGGGGCGACCAGCTTTTATACCCTGCGCTTCCTGCTGGGCGCGGCCGAGGCGGGGTTCTTTCCGGGCATCATCCTCTATCTGAGCTATTGGTTTCCCGCACGCCGCCGGGCCGGAATGACATCGCTCTTCCTGGCGGCGGCACCGCTGTCGACCGCAATCGGCTCGCCGATCTCCGGCGCGCTGCTCGATCTCCAGGGATTCGGCTTGAATGGCTGGCAATGGATGATTCTTGCCGAGGCGCTGCCGGCTATCGGCCTCGGCATCGCCGTGCTGTTCGTGCTGACCGACCGGCCCGAGCGCGCTAGGTGGCTCTGCGATGACGAACGCGATTGGCTGGTTCGCACCATGGACGCCGAGCGGGCCGCAATCGGGCTGGGCCGGGGCGAGCGCTGGCTCGACGCGTTCAGCCCGCGGGTTCTGGCATTGTCGCTGGTTTATTTCGGCACCTCGGCCGGGCTCTACACGCTCGGCATCTGGTCGCCGCAGATCATCGCGCAGTTCGGCCTCGGCACGGCGGAAACGAGCCTCCTCAATGCCGTGCCCGCGATCTTTGCCATCCTCGCCGGGATCTTCTGGGCAATTCATTCCGATCGCACCGGCGAGCGGATCGGCCATATCGTCGGCGCGTGCCTGCTGGCCGCGGCCGGGTTGATTTTCGCCGGTTCGGCCGCCACAACCCTCACCGTGCTGATCGCGCTGACGCTGGTGAATGTCGGCATCAGTGCCGCGAAGGCGCCGCTCTGGAGCCTGCCGACCGCGTTCCTCTCGGGGTCGGCGGCGGCGGCCGGCATCGCCGCGATCAATGCGATCGGCAATCTCGGCGGCTTTGCCGGCCCCGCTGTGATCGGCTGGATCAAGGACGAGACCGGCAGCTTCCGCGGCGGTCTTTACTTCGTGGCCGGGCTGCTGATCATCTCGGCCGGACTGACCCTGATCCTGGCCCGCACGCAACGCCGGACCGCAATCCCCCTATCTTCCTCGGAGCTTTCCTGATGCGCCATTATTCGATCGCCGCCATTCCGGCCGACGGGATCGGTCCTGAAGTGATCGCGGCCGGGCTGACCGTGCTGGACAGCCTGGCAAAGCGGCTCGGCACGATCGAATTCGCGATCGAGAATTTCGATTGGGGCTCGGATTATTACAAGAAGCACGGCGTCATGATGCCGGCCGACGGACTTGAGACGCTGAAGAAGTTCGATGCGATCTTTTTCGGCGCGGTTGGCGCTCCGGACGTGCCCGATCACATCACGCTTTGGGGCCTGCGGCTGCCGATCTGCCAGGGCTTCGACCAATATGCCAATGTCCGGCCGACCCGGATCCTGCCGGGTATCACCTCGCCGCTGCGTCATGCCGAATGCGGCGATCTCGACTGGATCATCGTCCGCGAAAATTCCGAGGGTGAATATGCCGGCTGCGGCGGCCGGGTTCATCGCGGCCTGCCCGAGGAAGTCGGCACGGAGGTCGCGATCTTCACCCGCGCCGGGGTCAGCCGGATCATGCGCTATGCCTTCAAGCTGGCTCAGGCCCGGCCGCGCAAGCTGTTGACCGTGGTCACCAAATCGAATGCCCAGCGCCACGGCATGGTGATGTGGGACGAGATCGCCGCCGAAACCGCGCGCGATTTCCCGGATGTCACCTGGGACAAAATGCTGGTCGATGCGATGACCGTGCGCATGACCCTCCAGCCCAAGAGCCTCGACACCATCGTCGCAACCAATTTGCATGCCGACATTCTGTCCGATCTGGCCGGCGCGCTGGCCGGCAGTCTGGGTGTCGCCCCGACGGCCAACATCGATCCGGAACGGCGCTTTCCCTCGATGTTCGAGCCGATCCACGGCTCGGCCTTCGATATCGCCGGCAAGGGCATCGCCAACCCGGTCGCGACATTCTGGACCGCGGCCCAGATGCTGGACCATCTGGGCGAAGCCGACGCCGCCGCCCGCCTGATGCGCGCCGTGGAACGCGTGACCGGCGCCGGCATCCTGACGCCCGATGTCGGCGGCACGGCGACAACCCGAGAGGTCACCGACGCGGTGGTCGATGCGATCCTCAGTTCGAATGTCTGAGGAGTTGCGGCATGGCCGACCGCATGATCTACAGTGCGCTCGATCAGGGCCCGGCCGGTACGGGCATCGGCGCAATGGCTGTGAATGCTCGACCGGTAGGCAGCAACCATAAAATGAGCCGCGCTTGGCCTCGGGTCCAATCCGTCGGCCAATCCGGCGGGATCTGAATCAGCTTTCAAGCGTATCTTCTCGTATCGCCGTGCTTCTTCGTGCGGCGGGTGTTGGAGGGTTTTGGAAATGATCCGCATTCGATCGCTTACGCTCATGGGGCTGCTGGCGATGGGGCCGGCCGCTGGTTTTGCCCAGGATGCGGCACCACCGCCGGTCGCTGACGGCACCGCAGCGGCCGTGCAAACGGCGGATGCCGGCTATACCACGGCGCAGCTCGACCAGATGCTGGCGCCGATCGCGCTTTATCCCGATACGCTTTTGACCAACATTTTGATGGCTTCGACCTATCCAGTCGAAGTCATTGAGGCCGAGCGTTGGCTGACGAAGCCATCCCATGCGGCCCTGCACGGCGATGCGCTGGTCGCGGCCTTGCAGCCTTTGCAATGGGATCCGAGCGTGAAGTCGCTGGTGCCGTTCCCGGAGGTCCTGAAGCAGCTCAATGATCAACTCGATTGGACCCAATCGCTGGGCAACGCCTTCGCCAACCAGCAGACGGCCGTGATGGCCGAGGTCCAGGTCCTGCGCCGGCAATGCGAAGCCTCGGGCAAGCTGACCACGACGCCGCAACTGCGCGTCCGCCATGAAGCATCCGCGGTGATCATCGAACCGGCCGATCCGGCCGTGGTTTATGTCCCGGTCTATAATCCCGTCGAAGTGTTCAGCGGTTGGGCCTATCCGGAATATCCGCCCTATTATTTCCCGCCCTATCCAGGCTTTTTCGTCGGCCCGGTCGGGATCGGCATCGGCTTCAGCATCGGATTCGGCGTCGTCGGCCCGCTTTGGGGTTGGGGCTATCCGGCCTGGGGTGCCGGGAACGTGTTCATCGACAGCGGTCGCTATTCCCAGATCAGCTATAACCACGCCGGGTACAGCGGCTCGACATTCCATCACGAGGGAGCGGTCGGCCGAGTCGGGGCCGGATCTGGCGTCGTCGGCGCACGGAGCGGTGGCGGCCTAGCCCGTAACGCCAGCCGTGGCGGCTTGGCCGGCACCGGCGCCCACAGCGCG
>JBAVTK010000300.1:0-1505 GCA_049696095.1 Aliidongia sp.
AATCTTCGCCGCCTCGTATACATCATCGGCTACCGGGACGTTGATTTGCCGCACATCGGTAAGATTACGGTACGAACGGTAAGTATGTCAACTGTATTCTTACGTGTCACACGTGAAACATAGATCAGAACCGGCTAATGCTCACCGGCTGCCCCACGGTGAACTGTCCCTCAACTTGCTCCTGATCGATCAACAGTTCGGTTACTGCCCAGACCAGCGCATCCAGCCGGTCCGGGGATTTCGCATTGCCCTGTGGCGTCCACGAGCACATCTGGTCTTCGAGATCCGGGAAGAACCCGACATGGTGAACTCGGCCCTGTTCGTACAGCGCGCTAACAGGCTCCGCTCTCAGATACTTGCCGCGTGATGCTCGCACCGCCCGGAACGGTACATTGGGATCGACGCCGCGAATGTTGGCTCCCACCAGATCGCCGCCGTTGTTGACCTCGCCGGCGATCATGTCTGCTCGCCGGGCACGGAACGCCGCGATCGCCACCTTCGCCCAGCCCAGCGGGGTTTCCCGGCACGACAGATCGTCGATCACAATCACGTGCCCGGAGCGCGTCAGGCCGGCCACGACGATCCCGGTCTCATCCGAGTCTTCGTTGTGCGACACCGCCGGATCTATCGCAACTACAATCCGCGTAACGAGATGCCAGACTACCTCAGCCATGTCCTTGAGTCGCGTGGCGTCGATGAGCTGCCGGGTCCAGAGTGCGCCGGGAACGTCGGTCAGGATCTCGGCCATAAGTTCCTGCCGGCCGATCCTTGTGCCCTCGTATTTCTGCACAATTGAGCGGAAGAACGAAGGAGCCAGGTTCGCCCGATTCTCGTAACTGGAATGCCGCGTCGTCACCGTATCCGGGCTGGCGATTAAATCAATGAGCCACTTAACCGGCTTCGGTGTGGTGGTACAGATCCCCCGAGTGTCGGCGCCCAGCCGGAAGCCGAACATCAGATTGTCCCAAGCGGCTTCGAGAAAACGCCATGCGCAAGGTTCATCCGCCCAGTACTTCGTGCATTGCGGACCGCGGAGCCGTTCCGGTTCATCGGCGCTGAATGTCTCACCCACAGCACCGGATGGAAATGTGATCTTGTGCCGCGACGGTTCGTAATCGGGTCTCCGGTACGGTGGATAGCAACTCATCAGACCGGACTCACCCTCGATCATCACGGATCGGACAGAAGCCGATGTCGGGCCGATCAGATGGATGATTTCCTGTGCATTCTCGGCCCAGAGCTTCGTTGTTTGCGCACCGACCTTAGTCTTACCCCAGCCGCGGCCAGCAAGAGGAACCCAATGTACCCAGTCCTTGCGAGCTGAGAGTGCGCCGGGTGAGCCGGGAGGGAGCTGCCCGGACCGGGCTTTGACGCGCCAGTCCCAACGGAGTTGCTCGATTTCAGTTGGGCTTCGCTGCCGGATGATCTTCTCGCGCTCGCTCTCGCTCAGCCGCGAGAGTAATGTCACGAGCGAATGCGTCGTAGGGGTCGACATTCTCTATCTG
>JBAVTK010000301.1:0-9742 GCA_049696095.1 Aliidongia sp.
GGGCAGCGGGCCTTGGCGGATCGCCAGCCTGCCGACCGCGCGATAGCCGAAAAAGCCGTTGATCCGCTCCAGAATGACCGGTTCGCGATGCTGGATCTCCAGCGCCGCGCCGGGGGCGACGCGCAGATGTAGCGTGCCGTCGAGCCGATCGCCGCTGCGGAAGGCGAGCTTGACCGGCAGACTGTCGCGCGCCAGCGCCTCGCCGACCACCGCCGGCCATTCCAGGATGATCTGAGCCTCGCCGAAACCCCGGCGCCCGAGCACGGGAGCGGCAATTTTCGCGACCGCACTGCCCAGGGTTTTCATCGCGCTTGCTCCATATTCCGTTTCGCCCGGCGAGACTATGCCGCAACGGCTATGGGTGCAATGTCGGCCACCATCGTCACGGTGGCGGCCCGTCATCCGCCGCGCTATGTTGCGGCCCCATGTCTACTTACCCTCTCCCCGAATCCGCCGATTTCGGCTTTCGCACCGTCCCGGTCGATGAAAAGAAAACGCTGGTGCGCGGCGTTTTCGACAGCGTGGCGCAACGCTACGACCTGATGAACGACCTGATGAGCGGCGGCGTTCATCGGCTGTGGAAGGCCGCGCTGATGGATTGGCTCAATCCGCGGCCGGGTCAGCATTTGCTCGACGTGGCCGGCGGGACCGGCGATATCGCGTTCCGCTTCCTGGAACGCACCAGGCCGCGTAACCCGGCGCCGGGCGATACGCCGCCGCGGGCGCGGGTGACGGTGTGCGACATCAATCAGTCCATGGTCTCGGTCGGCCGCGACCGGGCGATCGATCGCGGCTTGCTCGGCGGCATCGATTGGCTGTGCGGCGATGCCGAGGCGCTGCCGATCGCATCGGGCAGCGTCGATTGCTATACGATCGCCTTCGGCCTGCGCAATGTGACCCGGATCGATGCCGCCTTGGCCGAGGCCCGGCGCGTGTTGCGGCCGGGCGGCCGGTTCATGTGCCTGGAATTCAGCAAGGTCACCACCCCCGTCCTTGCCAAGCCCTATGATCTCTATTCCTTCGAAATCCTGCCGCGGCTCGGCCGCTGGGTCGCGGGCGACGCCGAGGCCTATCGCTATCTGGCCGAAAGCATCCGTCGGTTCCCGCCCCAGGAGGAGTTGGCGGAGCGGATGCGAGCGGCCGGGTTGGGTCAGGTGAAGTACCGCAATCTGACCGGCGGCATCGCGGCATTGCATTCCGGCTGGCGGCTCTAGGCCGATGAGGCAAAGGCTATGACCGGGCTCTGGCGCGGCGCCCGCCACGTCATCGCCTTGCTGCGTATCGGGATATTGCTGGCCCGGCACGATGCGCTGTTCCCGCTGGAAAGGCTGACATTCGGCGCTGGCTTCGTCCGGCTGACCCGGATTCTGTTGCGCCCCCGGCCCGAGGTGGTCGGGATCAGACCGGGCCTTCGGCTGGCGCTTGCCTTGCAACGCCTTGGACCGAGCTACATCAAGCTCGGTCAGGCGCTCTCGACCAGATCCGATCTGATCGGCGAGGCGATTGCGGCCGATCTGTCGAGTCTTCAGGACCGGCTGCCGCCATTTCCCGGCGCCCAGGCGATCGCCATGATCGAAGCCGAGCTTGGTCAGCCGATCGACCATCTCTTCACCCAGTTCGACGGGGTGGCGATCGCCGCCGCTTCGGTGGCGCAGGTGCATTTCGCGACCACGACCGATGGCCTCGACGTCGCGGTCAAGGTGTTGCGGCCCGGCGTCGCCGAAGCCTTTGCCCGTGATCTCGAACTCCTGAAGTGGCTGGCCGAAGGCATCGAGCGCTGGCGGCCGGATTGGCGGCGCGTGCATCCGATCGAAATCGTCCACCGCCTGGAACAATCCGTCGAATTCGAGATGGATCTGCGGCTGGAAGCCTCGGCCGCGGCCGAGCTTGCCGAGAATTTCGCGGGCGACCAAGGGTTTCGCGTCCCGCGGATCGACTGGTCGCGCACCGGCCAGCGCATATTGACCACCGAGCGGATTCACGGCATTCCGATCGGCGACCGCGCGGCGATCCTCGCCGCCGGAATCGCACCGCGCGATCTGGTCGGCAAGGCCGCCGCCGCCTTTTTCGCCATGGTGTTCCGCGACGGCTTCTTTCACGCCGATCTGCATCCGGGCAATCTGTTCGTGGCCCCGGATGGCGCGATCGTCGCGGTCGATTTCGGCATTATGGGACGGCTCGACCGCACGCATCGCTATTATCTGGCCGATATGCTGCTGGGATTTCTGACCGGAAATTATCGTCAAGTTGCCCAGGTGCATTTCGATGCCGGCTTCGTGCCGGCGACCGAATCGGTCGAAGCCTTCACCCAAGCCTGCCGCTCGATCGGCGAGCCGCTGCTGGAACGGCCGCTGGCGCAGATCTCGGTCGCGCGCCTCCTATCGCAGCTCTTCCGGATTACGGCACAGTTCAAGATGGAAACCCAGCCGCAATTGCTGATGCTGCAAAAGACCATGGTGCTGGCCGAAGGGTTGGGACGGCAGCTCGATCCGACGGTCAATATGTGGGAACTGGCGCGGCCGCTGATCGAGGAATGGATGGGCTTGAACCGCTCCGCCCCGGCGCGCGCGATGCTGGGCGCGGCCGACATGCTGAGCAGCCTGGAACGGCTTCCGGCCTTGCTGGGCGATGTCGAACGCGTGCTGAAGCAGCTGGCTCATGGCGGCCTGCCGCTCCACCCGGCGACGGTGGCGCTGTTGCTCGGGCCGCAGAACCGGCGCGGACCGCTGTTCTGGCCGCTCTGGATCGCAGCACTGGCACTGGCCGCCCTGGCATTAGCCCAGTGGAGCCGGTGACGGCTATTTCAGCAAATTCAGAATCGAGGAATTTGCCGCAGCACTGCCGGACAGCGACTGGATACCCAGTTGCTGACGCAGAGATAGGGCTTGCGAGTTGGCGGCTTCGGTATTGAAATCAGCCAGGGTCAGGGCATCGGCGCCGCTCGTGAGCGTGTTCGAATAATTGGTGCTGAAATTCGCGCGCGCTTGCAGGATCGCGACATTGGCGCCGAGCTGGGCCGAAATGCCCTGAAGCTGGGTGACGGCGGTGGCCAGCCGGCTTGCGGTCGCGTCGAAGATTGCCAGGGCGGTCGAGGCCGCGACCGTGCCGCCACCGCCGGCCGAACCGGCCAGATCGAGTGCCGAAAATCCACCGACCCCGATCGACAGAGTCGCATCGGCGACGATTTGGCTGAACACCAGGCCTGCGGCGTTGAACGACACGGCCTGGGTGAACAGGGTTCGGGCATTGGCGGTGGCTGTGGCGGCGAGATTGAACCCTTGAATCGTCAAGGTGGCGGATGTCCGATCCGAAAATTGCGTGGCAAGGCTGACCGAGGTGGAGGTCAGAAGATCCAACCCCTGGAACGATGAATCCTTGATCAACTGGGCCAATTGGGTGCCGAGCGTGTCGAAGGCCTGCGTTGCCGAGATGCGCTGATTGAGCGAACCGCTGCGCGCGCCGGCCAATACGCCTTGCAGCGAATTGAGCAAGGTCGCTGCGGACGAGGTGCCGTCGAGCGCCGCATTTACCGCCTGAACCGATTGATCGATATTGGCTTTCTGACCCAGAATCGAGGTCGCGCGATCGGACAGCGATTGCGAGCGAAAGAATGAAACCGGGTCGTCGGTCGCCGTATTGACCTTCTTGCCGGTGTTGAGACGTTCCTGCGTCCGGTTGAACAGCGATGTGACCTGGGTCAACGATTCGAGCGTCTGGCGTTGCGTCGGGTTCAGCGTGATATTCGACATGGTTCATTTCCCTTTGCGCATCAGGCGCGCGCCCAGCACCAAGTCTGCCAGCGCGAGCCATGCGTAATTTTCTCCAGGGTGAGGAGCAAAGGGTGTGCCACCAAGACTTACTTGGATAAATACAAAAATATCTCGCGAATATCTTTGATTACTTGCGAATTTATTTCGAACTGTAATTTCCGAATTGATCAGGTGCTCATCGAGGCTGGAAAAATTTGTCCCGAGAGGAAATTTTTTCCCAGCGATGGCCGCAGCGCTATGGCTGATCGGCCGGCGAATAGCCAAATTCCGCCATCAGATCGGCGCAGACGCCGTCGATGATCGCGATCTGGGCGCGGCTCAGTTCGGCCATCCATCCTTCCGCCGTACCGTGCCGGAAGAAATTCGGGCGATTTTCCCAGGCCGGATCGAGCGGCGTGCCGACAGTACCGCGCCCTTTCAGCGTTTCGATCGAAAATCGGTCAGGGTCATAGCGCATCGGGGCGAGACCAAGCCGCGACAGGATTTTGGCCAATACGTCGTCGGGGGCGGCGAGCAGATCCTCGTAACGCACCTCGATCAGCCGGTCGCCCAGTGCTGCCAATTCACAATGGCCGATCGTCACGGCACTCAGCCACGCCTCGGCTGCGCTCAGCACATCGGCCTCGCCTTCATTCGCCCAATCCTCGCGGGCATAGGCCAGCATCGAGGCGGCGACGGCACGGGGATCGCGGATGATATGGAGAAAGAAGGCCTCGGGATAAAGCCGCCGCATCAGCCGGCTCGACCAGATCTGGCTCGCCGTCTTTTCCAGCACGGCGAGGGCACCCGGCTTGATCGCGGCGATCTCGGCCAGCACGCCATCGGCGAACTGCCGGCACAAACGGTCGAACTTCGCCTCGTCGAGCAGGACGCGCAGACCGTCCTTGCCGCGCTTCTCGGCCTCTCCGGCATATCGCGCGTAGAGTTCGGACAGATAGCGATCGAACAGATGGGTTTCCCGTGCCGTCGCGATTGCCGGATGGCTGCCCAGAATAATCTGGAGCCACGTCGTCCCGCTGCGCGGGCAGCCGACCAGAAACACTGTCTTCATCGCCGAATTCCACGTCACTGCTGTGCCGGAACTACGCACCGATTTCCCGTGTCGCGCAACTCACTTGCATGACTGCGCCCTGAAAACTGAACCTCGCCACCGGGCGGGCGCTTCCTTACACTATCGCCTCATCCCAGTCCGATGGGCGTCCGTCGGCCGATCGTCAAGCGGAGCGAACATGACCGAGGCCCGGTCCGATGACGCCAAGCTTCTGCTGCCGGGAGCGGAGGTTAAACCGGTCTATCGCACGGCCGACGAGCCGCGGCTGCGCATCCTGATTCCGCTCGTCGTCGCCTGCGGGCTGTTCATGGAAAATCTCGATTCGACGATCATCTCGACCTCGATCCCGCAGATCGCGCGGAGCTTGGGCGAGAACCCGCTGAAGCTCAACCTCGCCATCACCAGCTATCTATTGAGCCTTGCGGTCTTCATCCCGATCAGCGGCTGGATCGCCGACCGTTTCGGGGCACGCCGGGTATTTTGCTCGGCGATCGTGATGTTCACCATCGGCTCGGCGCTGTGCGGATTGGCCGACAGCCTGCCGATGCTGGTGGCGACGCGGGTGCTTCAGGGCTGCGGCGGGGCAATGATGACCCCGGTCGGCCGCCTGATCCTGCTGCGTTCCTTCCCCAAGGATGCGCTGGTGACGGCGATGAGCTATGTCACGATGCCCGCGCTGATTGGGCCGACGCTCGGACCGATCATCGGTGGCTTTCTGACGACTTACGTCTCGTGGCGCTGGATTTTCTACATTAACATCCCGATCGGCGTCGTCGGGATCGTGCTGGCGCTGCGCTTCATCGACGATTTCCGGGCACAGAAACCGCCGCCCTTCGATTTCACGGGCTTCGTGGTGGCCGGTTGCGGTCTCGCCCTGCTGGAATTCGGCATCGAGAGCGTGGGCCGCGACATCGTCTCCGGGCAAATTCAGGCGGCCCTGTTCGTTGGCGCGACGGCGACATTGCTGGCTTATGGCTGGCACGCCCGGCGCGTCCCAAGCCCGGCATTGGATCTAACACTGTTTCGCAATCGAACCTTCAATGTGTCCGTGCTGACTGGCGGCATGTGCCGCATCGGTCTTGGTGCCGTGCCATTTCTGGTGCCGCTGCTGATGCAGTTGGGCTTCGGCCTTGATGCGCTTCATTCCGGCCTGATCACCTTCGTGTCTGGCATCGGCGCCATTTTGATGAAGTCGGTCTCGCCCTGGATTTTGCGCGGCTTCGGCTTCCGCCGGCTGCTGATGGGCAATGGTCTGATCGTCGGCGGCATGATCGCCGGGCTGACCCTGTTCCGCGCCGATACACCGCACTGGATGCTGTATAGCTATCTGTTGGTCTTTGGTTTCCTGCGCTCGGTACAGTTCACCGGCATCAATACACTGGGCTATGCCGAGCTGACGCCGACGATCATGAGCCGCGCGATCAGCCTGTCGAGCGTGGCGCAACAATTATCGGCCAGCTTCGGCGTCTCGATGGGGGCTGCGATTCTGGCGCTGTCGGTCGGCGCCAACTCGGTCGTCACCACGGCGGATTTTCGCCCGGTCTTCCTGCTGGTCGGGTTGGTGCCGGCCTTGTCGGTCCTGGGTTTCGCCCGCCTGCGGCCGATGGATGGGGCCGAGGTCAGCGGTTATCGCCGCCCGCCGCCGGCACCGGTGCCGGTCACCTGACGCCGGTTCGCAGGAGCCGAGAGCCATGGATTTCGCGCTGAGCGCCGAGCAGATCGCTCTCGCCGACGGGGTCGAACGGCTCTGCCGCCGATTCGACGACCAATATTGGTTGAGCCGCGATCGCGACGGCGGATTTCCCGATGAACTGCATGCGGCGCTCGCCGAGGCCGGCTGGCTCGGCATCGCCATGCCCGAAGCCTATGGCGGCGCCGGACTCGGCATCACCGAAGCGGCGATCATGCTGCAGGCAATCGCCCGCTCGGGCGCCGGCATGTCGGGTGCCTCGGCCATTCATATCAATATCTTCGGGCTCAACCCCGTAGTCGTGTTCGGCACCGAAGAGCAAAAGCGCCGAATGTTGCCGCCACTGATCGCCGGACGCGAGAAGGCGTGCTTTGCCGTGACCGAACCCGATGCCGGACTCGATACCACAAGGTTGGCCACGCGGGCGATTCGCCAAGGCGATCATTATGTGCTGAACGGCACCAAGATCTGGATCTCGACCGCGCAAGTCGCCGACAAGATGCTGATCTTGGCCCGGACCACGCCGCTCGATCCGGTCAAGAAGCGCTCACAGGGGTTGAGCCTGTTCTACACCGATCTTGACCGACGTTTCGTCGAGGTCCGCGAGATCGAGAAAATGGGGCGCAAGGCGGTCGATTCGAATCAGCTCTTCATCGATGACCTGAAGGTTCCGGTCGAAGATCGCATCGGTGAGGAGGGGCGCGGCTTCGAATATATCCTGCATGGGCTCAATCCGGAGCGCATCCTGATTGCCGCCGAGGCGATCGGTCTTGGCCGGGCCGCGCTCGACCGGGCGACCCGCTATGCGGGCGAACGCACGGTGTTCGATCGCAAGATCGGCCGCAATCAGGCGATTCAGCACCCGCTGGCCGAATGCTGGATGGCGCTGGAGGCGGCCGATCTGATGATGTACCGCGCCGCCTGGGCCTATGATCGCGGCGACGAATGCGGTGCTGCTGCGAACGCCGCCAAATATCTTGGCGCCGAAGCGGGGTATCGGGCCTGCGAGACCGCGGTTTTGACCCATGGCGGCTACGGCTATGCCACGGAATACCATGTCGAGCGATATCTGCGCGAAAGCCTGATTCCGCGCTTGGCGCCCGTCAGCCCGCAACTGATTTTGTGCTATATCGCCGAGAAAGTGCTGGGCTTGCCGAAATCCTATTGACGTGGCTGCGCGCCGAACTCGGCAACGAGTCGTTAGATTGCGCGATATTTTATAAAAATTTTGGAAAATTTCGGTCAAAGGTTAAGTATGAATCTCTATCTTTTAAACGAAAAATGCATAAACACACCTTACAAACTTGAATTACTGTGGCGCTGATCCATAGTGATCAAGTGAATTGGTGAGACGGCACTACAAGTCTGGAATCGTCGCAAGCGTCCACGGCGGGCAACAGGACGGGCGCTTGCGACGTATTTCCAAGGGGACAAGCCGATGAAACAAGCCATACGACGATTGAGCGCTCTTGGTTCCGCAATCGCGCTGGCGAGTGCTGTCGGCGTCGTCACACTGCCGGCCGCAGCGGAAACCAATGACGATGCCGCGGGCAAGACCACGGTCACCTATGGCTCGATGGCTAAAGCCAGTCTCGGCGCCAACGCCGATCTCAACGGCGCTGTGCCGTTTCCGGGGAACGATGCCTGGAACACCGATATTTCCAAGGCGCCGGTCGACCCCAATTCGGGTAATCTGATCGCCTCGATCGGTATCAGCACCGGGCTGCATCCAGATTTCGGGGCCGGCACCGAGAATGGTGGGATCATCGGCATTCCCTATATCGTCGTCGCCAACAGCCAGCAAGAAGTGCCGATCGTCTTTACCGAGGATGGCAGCCAAAGCGATCCTGGCCCCTATCCGGTGCCGGCCAACGCGCCGATCGAAGGACAGACCGACAACGGCTCGCCTAATAGCGGCGACCGGCATGTGTTGGTGATCGATCGTGGCACCAATCGGTTGTTCGAAATGTTCTCGGCCTTTCCGCAGCAGGATGGCAGTTGGCAGGCCGCTTCCGGTGCCGTGTTCCACCTCGACTCCAACAATGTCCGACCAACAGCTCAGCCGGGCTGGACCAGCGCCGACGCCGCCGGCTTGCCGATCTTTCCCGGTCTCGCCCGCTATGAAGAGGCCCATGCCGGGTTGATCCCGCATGCGCTGCGTTTCACGGTGGGGCAAAGCCGTGCAGCCTATGTCCCGCCAGCGAACCACTTCGCCTCAAGCAATGCCAGTGCCAATTTGCCGCCGATGGGCATGCGCGTCCGCCTCAAGGCCAGTTTTCCGATCCCGGCCAGCTTCAGCCCCGAGGTTCGGACGATTCTGACTGCGCTCAAAACCTATGGGATGATTGTTGCCGATAACGGTGCCAACTGGTTCATCAGCGGCGCACCCGATCCGCGGTGGAACAATACCGACCTCGTGACGCAATTGCGGCAGGTATCGGGTTCGAATTTCGAGGTCGTGAAGATGGTCGGCGTCGTTACCCAATAAGCCCTGGGCAAATTTGGGCGGTGTTGCCCCAGCACCGTCACCCGGCAAATATTGCCGGGTGACACGGCATCATATGCCGGGCGGCACGGAAAGAGGGCTACTCGGGCCTGTGGCGTCGCCCAATCTCTAGCCGGATACCGCGTTTCAATGGAACGTCTCTTGCAGCGGAAATGACCGACCGGGTGACTTGACGCCGGTTCTTCCGACCAGGATCGAGACGTGAAGCTCCACGCTCTGCCACAACGCCCGCCGCCCGCACCGCCGCCGCCTCCTCGGCCGGCGACAGAGCGTGCGACCTTGGCGGTTCCATTTGAAAACAGCGCGGCGCTTCGCGCGATCCAACCGGCATCGCCACGCCAGAGCCCGGCCTCCACCCGCAGCAATACGCAAGGCGCGCAAGGTAAACCATCCTCATCCGGGAATGTGCGGCTCGACGTCGCCGATAGCGCGGACGCGCCATCGCCCGTCGCCTACCGCCGCGGCAGTCTCCTCGACGTTCAGGCGTAAGGTGCGACGTAAAACCAGATGATTGCAGGAGCCGTTCCGCATAAGGTTGCAAAGGGATATAACCAGCCGTCATTTTGCGCCGGTATCGTACCGATCGCGCGAGAGGAGAGAAGCATGGAGAGCGGAAGTATCGGCCGAACTGTCCTGGCCATGGCCATCACTCTGACCGGCTTGATTGTCGGAGCGGCCTCGGCGGAACCGCAAATCGCCAGTGCGATTGACGAGAACCAGATGAT
>JBAVTK010000302.1:0-5339 GCA_049696095.1 Aliidongia sp.
ATCGCGGCCAGCGCGCCGGACAGGCCCAGATAATTCAGATCATGTCCGGCCATCGCCGCCATCGGCCCGGTCGCGCCCCAACCGCTGATCCGCCCGAAGACGAGGTGCGGATTGTCGCCCAGGCAAATTTCGGGGCCGAGGCCGAGCCGCTCCATGACGCCCGGCCGGAACCCCTCGATCACAATATCGGCCGCGGCGATCAGCCGGCGGGCCGCGGCAAGGCCGGCTGGTGCTTTCAGGTCGAGCGCCACCGATTTCTTGCCGCGCGCCGCGACATCGAACCGCGGGTCGATGCCGAGACCGCTCGGTTCGCGGCGGTCGAGCCGGATCACCTCGGCGCCCAGATCGGCCAGCATCATGCCGGCAAACGGCACCGGCCCGATCGCCGCCATTTCGACCACGGTGATGCCGTGCAAAGGCCCATGCGTCATGGCTGGTTCTGTCCCTGATTATTTCGGTGGATGCACGAAGCCGATCGTGCCGCTCCTTACCGTATCGGTGAAATCGGCGCCGTCATTCGCCGCACCGGTCAGATTGGCGGCCGACAGGTCGGCGCCGCGCAGACTTGCCCGGCCGAGATTGGCGCCGCTGAGATCGGCCCCGGAGAGATCGGCATGGTCGAGCCGGCTCGGCTGCCAGTGATCGGTGCCCTGCAACGAAGCGCTCAGATCGCTGTCGCGTAGATCGGCGTGCGCCAGCCGCGCGCCGCGCAGATTGACCCCGCGCAGATCGGCGCGGCGTATCTCGGCCCGGTCGAGTCGGCTGGCCAATTGGCGATCCTTGCCCAATTGCAGGGGGCCGAGATTGCATTCGCGCAAATCGGCGAAATTGAGCCGCGCGCCTGTCAGATTGGCCCCGCGCAAATCGGCCCGGACCAGCCGGCACGAGCGCAAATCGGCCCCCTCGAATTGCGCCGTCTGCAAGGCGGCCCCCTCCAGATCCAGGCCGATCAGAATGGCGCGGTTGGCCTTCAGCATGGTCAGTGTGGTACCGGCCCAGCCCAGGGTCTTGCGCAGATCGAACTCGCTGACGTCGAGTAGTTTGCCTTCCGCCCCGTTGCTGGCGATGAACAGCGTGTGTTTTTGGAGGAGCATTTCGATCGGTTCAGCCAGGGCACCAATCGATTTGCCGGCGACCTGATCGGTCATGACCCCGCTCATATCGGCGCCGCCGGTCTCGACCATCGACATATCGGCACCGGACAGGATGGCGTTCTTCAGGCTGGCGCCGCGCAGATCGGCACCGTTAAGGTCGGCTCCTTCGAGATTGACACCGTCCATCACGGCATTGCGCAGATCGGCGCGCACCAGTTTGCAATTGCGCATCAGCGCATCGCTGAAATCAGTGTGCTGGGCGACCGCGCCGGATAGCTTTGCCTGCGTCAGGTTGGCATTGACCATGCGCGCGCCGACCAGATCGGACGCCCCGCTATCGACGATCACCGACTTCAAATCACCGCCGCGCACGCGCTGTGCGATGGCACCGTCACGCAGATCGGCATCGAACAGATCGGCGCCGGTCAAATCGGCGGCGCGCAGGCTGGCGCCGCGCAGGTCGACGCGCACCAGCTTGGCGCCGCGCAGATCGGCTTTGGCGAAATTGGCGCCGAACAGTACGGCACCATTGAAGATCGTCCCCGCGCAACGCGTTTCCGACAGATCGGCGGCGGTCAGATCGGCCTCGGTCAGATCGCGGCCGCGCAGATCGAGCCGCGAGAGATCGCGATAGCTCAACAAGGCACGCTGCCCGCCGGGCCGCCCGGCCCGATACATGTCATGGCGCTTCAGCGTCGCTTCAAGCTCTTCCTGGTTCATCGGTGTGCGGTGCCGCACCACCGTTTTTTCGGTCATCAGGCGCGTTCCGAGAAATTGTCGATCTCATGCCTACGGTAAATCGTTCGACAGAGATTCCACAAGGAGATAAACGCCCAATAAATCTCAATCATGACAAGAGTGTGTCTTGGCCGTCTCTCGTGTCGTGATCCGGTCTCTGTGTTGACGATTTGCGGTCAGGTGACGGGAATTTGTGGCCAGGTCTTGTCCCCCCGCCGCGGCTCGGGATAGCGTGGCCCCGACCAATCCCACCGTTCCGGAATCCGCCGAGCCATGACCGCCGACCAAAAGAATCCGCTCGCCGAAGCCATGACGCTGCATCAAGCCGGAGCACTCGATGAGGCGGCGCAGCGCTATCTGCGGATTCTTCAGCGGGCACCGCGTGATTTCAACGCACTGCATTTTCTGGGTGTTTTGCGTCTGACCCAAGGCAAGCCGAGTGAAGCGGTGCGCCTGATTCGCCAAGCACTGGCGATCGATGGCCGAACGCCCGATCCGCATGTCAATCTGGGCAATGCTCTCGCCGCACTTGGTCAGCTCGATCAGGCGGTGATGAGCTATCGTGCGGCCCTGCGGCTCGATCCCAACCTGCCCCAAGCGCATTACAATATCGGCAAGGCCCTGAAATCGCAGGGTAAGCTCGATGAAGCGGTCGCGGCGTACCGCCACGCCCTGCGGTTGGCGCCCGGCTATGTCGAGGCGCTGTACAATCTGGGCAATGCGCTGAAGGAGGGGGGCCGGCTCGACGAGGCGCTCGCCTGCTATGATCGGGTGCTGCCGCTCAAGCCCGCCCTGGCCGAGGCGTGGCTCAACCGCGGCAATACGCTGCGCCTGCTGCACCGGATCGACGAGGCCGCGGCGAGCTATCGCCAAGTGCTGGCCATCGATCCCGGATCGCTCGAAGCCCTGAACAATCTTGGCAATGTGTTGGTCGCGCTGAAGCAATACGAGCCGGCACTGGCGCTGCTGCAGCGCGCGGCGGCGTTGGCGCCGCACTCGGTCGAGACACAGATCAATCTCAGCAGCTGTCTGCTCGCGAGCGGCCATCTGGCAGAGGCGGCCCAGCATTGCCATGCGGCCTTGACGATCCACCCCGACGCGGTCGATGCGCATTACACGCTGGGCCTGATCCAGATCGGCCAGGATCAACCGGGCGACGCGCTCGCCAGCTTCAACCGCGCGCTTGATCTGGCGCCCGAGCGCCAGGACGTGCTCTCGCTGGCCGTCGCCACGGCCGACCGAAGCTGTGATTGGCCGGCAGCGGCCGCCTTGACGGCGCGGCTCGACCGGGATCTGGCGCAGGGCGATCTGGCGATCGAGCCGTTTTATTTCTTCATTCGGCATGATCAGCCCCGCGCACAGCGTTTGTGCGCCGAAAATTACGCCCGGAACAATGATCTTACAGGACGCCCGGCGATCTGGCGCGGCGAGGCCTATCGCCATGACAAAATCCGCATCGCCTATCTGTCGGCCGATTTATGCAATCATGCCACGGCCTACCTGACGGCGGAATTGTTCGAGCGGCATGACCAGACCCGCTTCGAAACCACCGCGATATCGTTCGGGCCGCGACACGGGGACGAATTCGGCGTGCGGCTGGAAAACGCCTTCGGCCGATTCATCGATGTGACCGGCCGGAGCGATCGGGCGACGGCGTTGCTGCTGCGCGAGCTGGAAATCGATCTGGCGGTCGATCTGAAAGGCTACACCAGAGACAGCCGCCCCGGCATTCTGGCGTTTCGGCCGGCCCCGCTCCAACTCAATTTTCTGGGATTTCCCGGTACGATGGGCGCCGCGCATATCGACTATATCCTGGCCGATCGATTCATCATTCCCGAAGCGCATCAAGACTTTTATTCGGAGAAGGTGGTCTATCTGCCCGATTCCTATCAGCCCAATGACTCAAAACGCCGCATCGCCGACCATGTGCCGAGCCGTGCCGAGGCGGGATTGCCCGAGACCGGCTTCGTTTTCTGCTCGTTCAACAACAGCTACAAGATCACGCCGACGATGTTCGGGCTGTGGATGAGCCTGCTCCATCGGGTCGCGGGCAGCGTCTTGTGGCTGCTGGCCGACAATGCGACCGCGATCGACAATCTGCGGCGTAGCGCCGCACAGCACGGCATCGCTCCGGACCGGCTCGTCTTCGCCCCGCGCATCGCGGCGGCGGATCATCTGGCCCGCCATCGCCTGGCCGATCTCATGCTCGATACTTTGCCATGCAATGCCCATACGACGGCGAGCGATGCGCTGTGGGCCGGGCTGCCGCTGGTCACTTGTGCCGGCACCAGTTTTGCCGGTCGGGTCGCAGGCAGCCTGTTGATGGCGGCGAGGCTGCCGGAGCTGATTGCCGGGACGCTCGACGACTATGCGGCACTGGCGCTCGATCTGGCGCAAAACCCTGACAGGCTGGCAGCGCTCAAAGTCAGATTGGCCCGCGACCGCAATTCCCTGCCGCTCTTCGATTCGGATCGCTTCCGCCGTCATCTGGAGCATGCCTACGAGACGATGTGGCAGCGTCAGCAACGGGGCGAGCCGCCTTCGAGCTTCGCCGTACCGCCCTTGACCGACACTTGACGATGATTTTCCGATTGATTGATACCGAGTTGAAACTGATCGAAACACTGGACAGTTTCGCCGAAATACAATGGAAATAATCTGGAAGTCTGATTCTGCTTTCTAGCCGTCGGGCCATTGTGTCCTTTATTGCCATGATTATTCCACAATTTGCTGCGATTGTCAGCCTAGATGTGAAGTTCATTTCATGTCGAAGGGATCAAGATCATGACGCGGATCATAAGACTATCTCACCTCGCCTGCGCGGCAGCCTTCATCGCAGGCTTTAGCCTCCCTGCCTTGGCCGAACCTCATCATGACGAGTTTCGCGACTTCCATGGCCGCGATTTCGCCCATTTCAGCCGGGAAGAGCGGGCCGCCTGGATCCATGGCGGCTGGCATCATGACTGGCATGATGGCCGATTCGGCTGGTGGTGGGCGGTCGGTCCCTATTGGTATTTCTACCCGGAACCGATCTATCCCTACCCGGCCTATGTCCCGCCGGCTTACGACGTGCAACAGCCGCCGCCTCCGGCGCCCGCCGGGATGCCGCCGGCTCAATCCTGGTATTTCTGCGACAATCCGAGCGGCTACTACCCCTATGTCGCATCATGTAGCACGCCGTGGCGCGAAGTGCCGCAAACCCCACCCCCCGGTTCGGCGCCCGACGTGCCGCCACCCGTGAGATAAGGACAGCATCATGCACTATTTCCGACCGATCCTATGCAGTACTGCACTGCTGGCGGCGTTGGCCGGCTGCGTCCAGCCGCCGCTCGGGCCGCGGGTGGCGGTCATGCCGGCACCGAACAAGCCGTTCGAGGTCTTCGCGGCCGAAGATAATAGCTGCCGGCAATATGCCAGCCAGCAGGTCGCGGGCGGTGCCGAACAGGCCAATAATCAGGAAGTCGGCAGCGCCGTGGTCGGCACCGTGCTGGGTGCGGCGCTCGGCGC
>JBAVTK010000303.1:0-8690 GCA_049696095.1 Aliidongia sp.
GAATATGGCCCTGCCGGCGGAGCGGCCAGGGTTCGGGCGCTTCACCGGCGAAGCGCCCGGCGTTGCGTGCATCGAGGAGTTGCTCGCGGTCGGTATCGATATTGGCCAGGATCTGCGCCTTGTCGCGGACCAGCATGGTGTTGCGCCGCGCGGTGAAATGGCGGTCGCGCGGCATCGGCGTCGTGTCATCGACCGGACGACCCTCGGCCTTCCACGCGCGAAGCCCGCCATCGAGGACACAGACATCGTGATGACCGAACACCCGGAAACTCCACCAGGCCCGCGCGGCACCGGCTAGGCCTTGAGTGTCATAGACCACGATGCGGTGGCCATCGCCGATGCCGAGCCGGCGCATGCGCGAGGCGAATTTTTCCGGCGAGGGCAGCATATGGGGCAGCGGCGAGTCCGAATCGGCGATTTCGTCAATGTCGAAAAATACCGCGCCGGCGATATGCTCGGCCTGGTAATCGGCGCGCGTCGTGGGCGTGACGCCGGGCATCTTGAACGAGGCATCGACGATCCGGATATCGGGGGCGTTCAACCGGTCGGCCAGCCAAGCGGTCGAAACCAGCGCGTCGGACATGAGTACCTCCCTGGTTCAGCCGGCAAAAGCCAGATTGATTCGCCGATTTTGCCGGCCCTTATTCTCGATCTTGGTCAGGATGATCGGACCGATTTCCGCTGTGGCGCGGACATGCGTGCCGCCGCAGGGCTGAAGATCGACCCCGACAATATCGAGCAAGCGGATGCGGCCCTGCCCCGACGGGGGTTTGACCGACATGGTGCGGACCAATTCCGGGGCGGCCGCCAATTCGTCGTCGGTGATCCAGCGTGTGCGCGTTTCATGATTGCCGCGGATACGTTCGTTCAACGCCGCTTCGATTCGGTCCTTGTCGAGGCTGTCGCCCGGCACATCGAAATCGAGTCGGGCCTTGCCGTCCGAGATCTGCCCGCCCGTTACGCCACCGACCACGACCGAGCAGAGCAAGTGTAAGCAGGTGTGCATCCGCATCAACCGATAGCGGTAATCCCAGTCGATCTCGGCCTCGATTTCGCTGCCGGGAAGCGGCAGTTCTGTGCCGGGCGCGACCAGATGTACGATGTCATCCGGCCGCTCGCCTTTGCGGGTCTCAATGATCGAAACCGTCCTGCCATCGCCCAGCTTGAGCGTGCCGCGGTCGCCCGGCTGCCCGCCGCCCAGCGGATAGAAGATCGTCCGATCGAGCCGGATCGCGGTCTGGTCGGCGGCGATCACTCGCGCGGTGCAAATTTGCCGATAGGCATCGTCGCGAAACAGCAATTCGGTCGCCACCATTGGTTCAGCCCTTCCATCCTTACCGACCCAGCCCGTACCGTAGAAGCGCCGGACGGACGGATCAAGCGCGCGGATGGCTCGGCCGGTGGGGAGGGGTCAAATTCGCCGCGTGGCGAAGGGATCGGCTTGGCGGACCGGGCGGCGTTGCAGCGTGGCTCCCGGTTCGCCGCGTCCGCCGGAGCGCTGGAGCGGCAGCATGATCCGGAGCAGCAGCCCGTGCGGCTCGCGATTTTCCGCCGTCACCCGGCCGCCAAGCGCCTCGACATTCCGGCGGACGATCCACAGCCCGACGCCATAATGAATCGACGGATCGTCGCCGCCGGGCGCCTCGGCGCGCGACGAGAAATACCGGTCGAAAATCCGCGGCAGATCGGCCGCCCGGACGCCGGGCCCCTCGTCGGCGATCAGCAATTCGGCCCAGTCGCCGCGCGTCTCCAGCTTGACCCCGATGGCGTCGCCGTCGCAGGAGAAGGATAACGCGTTTTCCAGGACGTTCTCGATGACGGTTTCCAGCATTTCCTCGTTGCCGCGCAGCACAACCCCGGCCTCGATCGACCCGCGCAGATGAATATTGCGCTGGCGAAAAATCTCGGCCTGCGCCGACAGCAGCCGATCGAGAAAAACCGACAGATCGAGATAAATCCGCGGCATGTCGAGCAGATTGGCGGTCGCCTCATCAAGCCGGCGCGAGGATGCGACGAGCCCGTCTAACTTGTCGAGCGATCGCTCGATCAGGCCGAGTGCGCGCATTGCCCGCGTATTGTCGGACGATACCGCCCGCGCCAGCGGTTCCAGCGATTGCCGGATGATCGCGACCGGTGTCTTGAAGGCGTGGGCATTGTCTTCGGCGGCGCGGCGGATGTCGCGCGCGGCACTTTGCAGTGTTTCGACCATGCGGTCGAATTCGAGGGCGACACTGGACAGTTCGGGTACGTCATTGCGCGCGGCAAAACTTGGTCCTTGCGCGTTTTGCGACCGGATCGCGCGCGCGCGATCGCCGAATTGCAACAACCCACGCCAAATGCTCCAGAACATCGTAAATGTCAGGGCTGCCATAATGAGGTAGATTAACGCGGCGAGCCGGACCTCCGGTGTGTCGTAATAAGGCACACCTAGGGCAACGCCTGGCACTGCCATAGCGGAAAGCGACGCGACCACGGCCCAGCAACCGGACGACGACAGGACCGGGACAAGTGAAATGACCACCTCATCGTGCCCGTCCGGCGCCCGGTAGCGCATTTCGGTCGGCATGTCGCCGGCACAACTGTCCTGCAACCGGTCGAGCACGCCTTGCTGGCGCAGCGTCTCGCGCTCGGCGTCAAGTGCCACATTGGCGAGCGGCGAAGAGGATGCGACGTAGAAGAAGCCCTGGCGGTCGGTCGAAGCCGGCTGATAGAGCAACTTCACTGTCGTAATCGGGCTGTCGAAACGGGCGAGTTCCCGAGCGATCGCGGGAAGATTGGCCGGCCCCGGGCTGGTCAGCATCGGTGTCAGGGCCACGCTGATGATATGGCCCTGATCGCGCACGCTGTTCATGAGCAATTGGCGCTTTTGCTGATCGGCTGCGCGGAACTGATCGTACAAAATAACCGGGACGACCAAAAAAATCAGCGCCAGCAATGCCGCCTTGGAGCCGAGCGACATGTGCGCCCGAACCCGTGAGATCGGTCGTGTATCAGGCTTCTGCGATCCATCGGTAACCGAAGCCGGCATAGTTCCCGATACCGTCGAAATCGGCGTCGACGTCGCGGAACTTCTTTCGGATTCGCTTGATGAATGTCCTGACATTAGCACGGTACCCCTCGGTCCCATAGCCGGCGATGAAGTCCTTGCCATGGACGAGATCATAAATATCACGATACGGCACATCCTGGCCGGCGCGCGCCGTCATCAGGAGGACGATGTTAAATTCGGTCAGAGTCAGTTCCAGCTCTTGCGATTTCCAATAAGCGCGGCTGGTGTCGGTTCGCAAGATCAACGAGCCCAGTTCGATCGTGCCTTGGGCGGTACTCGGCGGCTCATGGGGAGAACGCTTTCCTCCGGCAATCAGACTAACCCGCTTCAGCAAGATCGACAATCGTTTGGATTTGTCGATGAAATCGACCGCTCCGCCTTCGAGCGCCGTTTCCTCGTAAATATCATCGCTGAGCACTGTCAGAAAGATGACGGGTATCTGAAGTTCGCGACGACGCAGTTGTCGCAGCACCTCCAGCCCGTCCATGCCCGGCATGCGCCAATCCAGCAGCAGTACATCGGCGCCGCCGCCCGCCTCGAAATATTTGAGCGTGTCGGCGCCATTGGAAAAGCTCGTGACCGCAAAGCCCTCGTCGATTAGATTGAGGCCGAGCGACTCTCGAAAGAAATCGTCGTCGTCAACGAGGAGAAGTCGCGTTGGCGCCAGCGGGATGCGTTCCGCCGACGGACTGGAGGGCAAGCTGCTTGATGCAAGATTGGCGTCGCTGGTCTGTTCTATCATCGCCCATCACTTCGGTGAAAAGAGCGCGCAGAGCGCTACTCTGGAGATCCCGGTAGAGCCAGATATCGAGGCTGCACGAATCGTTCGCGTAATGCCACACGACGGCCGGCGGCATGTCGCGACGAGATTCGGGTTGACCGAGGCGGTATTCGATCGCGTCGGACTCCAGGCCGATAATATCATTCTCTGTATCCGGGGCTGAAGGGACAGGTTCCGACATCGCTGAACGAGGGTCTGGGATGGTCGGTGGACCAGGAACGGCGGTAGGGAAATCGGACCCGCGATCGGTAAGCCGGGGCAGTTCGGCGACCGAAGATGTCTGCGGCGCCGGACTCGGCGGTTTCCGCTTGGGCAGGGGCGGAGGTTCCTCGGGGGTCGGTAAGACCGCGACAGGCGCCGATGGCGGGGCCGGCAGCGTGCGGGTCGGCTCAGTGGCCGGTGCGCATCCGGCCAAGCCGGCTAGCAGTGCTGCCCCGGCCATGCGGTATCGCAGTACGCGAGGCAGCCAGCCGATCAAGCGGGCCGCGCTGAAGAGAGTAACGATCGTCGGGCGGCGGATGGACATCGGGCGATGCTCGACCTGCAACGGCATCAATCGCCGGACCGGCGATACGATGACACTACACCGTGCTCGTGCCGGACTCCCGCGACGATGGCGCGGAAAAATGGCTCCGGGGGTCGGATTCGAACCGACGACCGATCGGTTAACAGCCGATTGCTCTACCGCTGAGCTACCCCGGAATGGTCGTGCGCCGTTCAGCGCCAGCGGGTTATAGCGATAGGTTTGCGCAGGGCCAAGGAATTTTTGTGACATAGAGAACCACGCAAGTATGCATGGCTGAGCAAACGCCGCGTCGCCCATGAAGTTCCGAAAAGCGAGCAGGAACGCCGCCGCCAATTTGCCCCGCTCGGATCAGCCCGGATCGGTCGGGCCAAGCGATCATTGATGACGAAACGGGGGTTTGGAGGCCGGACCGAGAATCGAACTCGGATACGAGGATTTGCAGTCCTCTGCATAGCCACTCTGCCATCCGGCCGGACGGGCGGGGATATAGGCATCAAATCCGCGACGGGTCAAGCGGTGTGCGGCGCGCGCGCAGGGCAATCGCATTTGGCCTTCTGGCCGTGGTCGGAAACCCTGGTCGTCCTTGCTCGGGCTTCAAGTCCTTCTCCGCCCTTCAGGGGGGAGAAGGACTCAGGATGAGGTGGGTACCCACAACCGACTGATATCACGACGAAAACCCACCTCACCCCGGCCCTCTCCCCCTGAAGGGCGGAGAGGGAGGCGGCGGCCAAAGTGCCTGCCCATCACGTCAAATTCGAAATGCGATTGCCCTGGGCGCGCGCGATGTGCGTCGTGCAGAGATGGGCGTAACGGGGACGAAATTTTAAGGAGCGTAGGCGCAAGGATTGTTGGCCTAGTCGATGTCAGAGGAAGCCCATGTCGGTGCTACAGTCGGGCTCGCAAATTAGGTCATCACCCGAATATGCTGAAATAGGCGTCATCGATTTCGCGAGCGGGTGTGGTGGCGAGACCGAGCACCTCTTCTGCGGGCCTGCTACCACGACCACCGGATACGACGACATTGACCGTGGGGGCTCGCTCATTGTCGCGTGAATGCCCAGAGCCTCGGCATTCGTCTCGTCGCATCAAAATGAGCGCGGCCCTCACCATCACGCCCGGACTTTCCCCCCTGCCGCCGAAAATGCTTGACGCCGGACGGTTTTTGTGTTCTCTATTTGTTCATGATCACGATACGCCCGATAAAACGACCGGCCGATCAGGCCGCCAGCGATCCCGCCCCGGATCGGCCGGAGACTCACGGCTGTTGCTCGGATGCGGCGGTCGAGGCGCGCACGGCCGAGCAATTCGCGACGCTCGCCATCTTGACGCGGGTCGGCCTGACACTGGTCGGCACGGTCGAGCGCGCGGTGATTGCCGTTCGTGAATCGCCGCCGGCCGAACCGCCGGAACCGATACCGGCAGCCGAGCCGCCGGTCGCGACCCCCGAACCGGCGATGCCGGACGAGCCGCCGGCCACAGCACCCGTGCCGTCGAAATCGGCTGAACGGGCATTGGCCGATCTGGCGATCGCTTATTACCGCATCGCCCGCGCCATTCAATTCAATCTGACGCTGGAAACTCGGATCACCGAGGAACATCGCAACCGCGCGGCGTGCGAGCGGGCGGCGCGTGCTGAACGCTGTGCCATCGGCGAAACGACGCGCCGAAACCGCTTGAAGGACAAGGTCGAGCGCGTCGTCAAGCAGGCGATCGACAATGAGGTGCCGCCGATCGATCGCAAGGATGTTCGCAGCAAGATTCACGAATGCCTGCAAGAGTTCGACGACGACCCGGATTTCACCAGCCGTTCGGTCGGCGAAGTTGCCGCCAGCGTCTGCGGCGATTTGTGTCTCGATCCGGCTTGGATCTGGTGGGAACACGAAGCATGGGCGGTCCGGGAAATCCGCACCCAGCCGCCCGGTTCGCCCTATGTCGGTTGGCAGCCCGAACCGGATGACGAGCCGGCACCGGCACCGTTGAAAACTGCCGGGCACGATCCGCCGCGCTCGGGCGCGTAACCGGCGGCAATTTTCATCGATCGAGCGACTTTACCCGTTATGACCTGGATATCCCGGTCAGGGCAACGAAAGCGCTTGTCCCGGCGTCTTGCCGTCGAAACGGCAGATATCGCGCACCACGCAAGCCGGGCAGTCCGGCTTGCGTGCCTTACAGACATAGCGGCCATGGAGAATCAGCCAGTGGTGGCAGCCGACTCGATAGGCCGGCGGCACGATCGCTTCGAGGCCGTCCTCGACCTGTCGCGGAGTCTTGCCGAGGGCGAGGCCGGTTCGGTTGGCGACGCGGAAAATATGGGTATCGACCGCGATGGTCGGTTCGCCGAAGGCGGTATTCAGCACGACATTGGCGGTCTTGCGGCCGACACCGGGCAATGCCTCGAGGGCTTCGCGGTCGCGCGGCACCTCGCCGCCATGATGCTCGACCAAAAGCCGCGACAGGGCGGCGACATTCTTGGCCTTGGCATTGAACAGGCCGATCGTCTTGATCTGCTCGCGGATGCCATCCTCGCCCAGGGCCGCCATCCGTGCCGGCGTATCGGCCAGCGCATAGAGGCGCTTGGTCGCCTTGTTGACGCCGATATCGGTCGCCTGCGCACTCAGCACCACCGCGACCAGTAGTGTGAATGGGCTACTATAGTCCAACTCGGTCACGGGGGCCGGCATCCGCTCGGCCAGCCGTGCGAAGAACTGCTCGATTTCGGCCGGGCGCAACGGGGTGGTCATGGCGCGGTTCTATCCGGCCGAACGCACCGGTTCAAGGGCGTTCCGATCCGAGTCACCGTACTGTGATAAAAAGTGACTGGCGTCGAGGATGGTCGCGAGTGTCAATGGTGCAGTCACGCTTTAGGAGAAGGTCCATGTTCATGCGCCTTGGTGCCTTTCTCACCGGCCTGTTGCTGGCCATGCCGGGTCAGGCGGCACCGCGTCCGGTGCTGGTCGAACTCTTTACCTCGCAAGGCTGCAACTCTTGTCCGCCGGCCGATGCGCTGCTCGGCGAATTGGCGCGGCGGCCGGGTGTGGTGGCACTCGCCTGGCATGTCGATTACTGGGACGGGCTCGGCTGGAAAGATCGGTTTTCCAGCCATGCCGCCACCCAGCGGCAATATGATTACGCCCGCCGCCTCGGCCTCGATAATGTCTACACACCGCAACTGGTCATCGACGGTGCGGCCGAAGCGGTCGGCTCCGATGCGCGGGCGGTCGATGTGGCGATCCGGCAGGCGGCGGCCCGGAATGCGGCTGGGCCGTCCGTGACTCTCGCGACCGGGCCGGAAGGCACCGCGCAGGTTTCGATCGGTGACGGACCGAAAGGCCCGGCCACGGTCTGGTTGATCGGCTATGACCGGCAGCAGACGACGTCGATCGGGCGCGGCGAGAATGCCGGGCGCAGCTTGACCGAATATCAAATTGTCCGGCGGGCGCACAAGCTCGGTACCTGGACCGGTGCTGCAGCGACTTTTCCGCTGCCCGACAAGGAAGGCGAAGCCGAACTCGTGCTGATCGAGCCGGACGCTCCGGGGCCGATGCTCGCGGTCGACGACCTCGCGCGCTGACACCGTCGGAGGGCGGCCATTCCGCTCGCCCCAATAACGGCCGCGACGGTTGAACAAATTTGAACCGGCTGCTACGCTACACCAATCGGAAGGGTCGGGGGCGGATTTGGCCGATTGGCAGGGGGAATGGCTCGCGATCCGTCATGGCAATGCCGTGCGAGGCAGCGGCATCGATCAGGCGGGCTGGCGTGGGACATTGCGGCTGGTCTCGGCCGTCCTGCTGCTCGTGCTGCTCGCCGCCTGCGGTTCCTCGAACCGGGCCGATCAGCCGACCGTCACCGTCGCTCAGCAACGCGAATATGCCCCGCCTGGCCCGCCGGACGATCCGTGGGGGCCTTATATCCGCGAGGCGGCGCAGCGCTATGATCTGTCCGAACAATGGATCCGTGCCGTGATGCGGCAGGAGTCCGGGGGCCAGCAATATCACGGCGGCACACTCACGACATCGTCATCCGGCGCGATCGGCCTCATGCAGGTCATGCCCGAAACCTATGCAGCACTGCGCATTCGCTATGGGCTGGGGCCGGACCCGTATTATCCGCGCGACAATATTTTGGCGGGGACGGCCTATCTGCGCGAACTCTATGATCGGTTCGGCTCACCGGCCTTTCTGGCCGCCTACAATGCCGGACCGAAACGGGCGAGCGATCTTTTGACCACAGGGCGGCCGCTGCCGGCCGAGACCGTGGCCTATGTCGCGGCGATCGGTCCGCAGATCGGCGCCAGCGGGACGGTCGGCCACGGCGCGCATTCGACTTCGTCC
>JBAVTK010000304.1:0-2283 GCA_049696095.1 Aliidongia sp.
ATACCGGTCACCGCCGGCCTCGAAGGGCTGCAGCCCGGTGAGACCTATCACTATCGGCTGGTCGGGAGGACCGCGGGCGGCCCGGCCTACGGGGAAGACGAGACGTTCCAGACGCCGCCGGCGCCCCCAACGGTGAGCGAGTCTGTCTCCGTGTTGACACAGGCCACGGCGACACTCGACGCGAGCATCGACCCGGACAACCAGGAAACTACGTACCACTTCGAATACGGCTCCACCACGGCATACGGGACGGTGCTACCAGCCCCGGATGCGAGCATCGGCTCGGGGTATGGCGATGTCGTCGTCGGCGAGGAGCTCTCGGGTCTGCAGCCGGGCACGACCTACCACTTCAGGGTCATCGCGACGAACGCGAGTTCGCCGCCGGGCGGTACCGTCGGGCCGGATCAGACGTTCACGACACCGCCGCCACAGCCGCCGGTCGTTGATACCGGGCAGGCGGTCGGCGTGGGGCAGAACACCGCTACCTTGACGGGCACCGTCGACACGCAGGGCTTCCAGACCGAATACGAGTTCGACATCGGCACGGACACGAGCTACGGCACCCGGATCTTCGGGAACGCGAGCGCCGAACCGGGCGCGCATACGTTCACGGTCACGCTGCAGGGTTTGATGCCGGGTACGACCTACCACTACCGGGTCGCCGCGACGAACACGTTCGGCACGGTCTACGGGGTCGACGTGACGTTCACGACGGGCACCTTCCCGTCCGCGTCGCTCACCGCGCCGGCGGGCGAGCCGTTCGTCCCCTCGCTCCTGCTTGCCCCCGCACCCAGCGTGAGCTCGGGTGCCGCGAAGGCAGCGAGCGCCAGGCTCGCTGCTCGCACGGCGCGACACAGCAAGGCGAGGAAGGGCAGCGGGAAGAGGGCCGGTGGTCACAGGCAGAGGGGCCGTCCTGGGGAGGCCGGTCGCGTTCATGGCGGCAACCGGGGAAGGGGTGGGCGATGATGCGTAGCCACAGGCTGATACTCGTGGGTGTGGCGATGCTGCTTGGTGTGCTCGCGTGGAACGACGCGCCGGCTGGCGCGAAGACCATCACCAGCTATTCCGATATCTGTCCCTCTCTGGGAACCGCGCTCTGCACGGGCGGGGGCGGGGGGCTGGCGGCCCAGGGCGTGGCGGTCGACGACTCGAGCGGATCCTCAGCCGGCGATGTCTGGGTTTCGTACGGTTTCTATGAAGGCCAAATTGAGCTGGTGAAGTTCAATGCGTCGGGAGAACGGGTCGGCGAAGCCGAAGTAGGGTCGATCCAGTTTCCCAATGAACCGAGCAGGCAGGTCGCTGTGGATCCAACGAGCGGGGATGTCTACCTGGCCGGCGAGAGCGCGGTAACAAAGTTCGGTTCTTCAGGGGTTTTTCTGTTTCAGATCACGGAAACGCCGCTGGGCGCGATCGCACCCCCATCCAGACCCGGAGGTATGGCTGTCGATGCGGATGGCAATCTCTATGTCGCGGATCCTCTGCGCAAAACGATCGAAAAGTTCAACTCGTCTGGTGCCTATATCGAATCGATCTCCATACCTGGCATGCTCGAGTACCGGGGCGTCAGCATCGCGGTTGGCCCAGGCCCAGAAGGCCCCCTATACGTGGGGCTCCCGAATCTAGGTCGAGTAGAAGAGTACAGCACCACCGGAGCGCCTGTCGACTGTCCGGACGGCAACAACTTCCTGCCGGCCGAGCCTGCCTTCGAAGCTGACCTGCCGCTTGCCGTCGACCCGTCCAACGGTCACCTGTTCGTGGGTGAGCAGAGCGCTTTGGAAGGCTCCATTTTCGCGGAATACAGCTCGTTCTGCGCTGCCGCTCCGAACGGCAGGTTTGGTGGGGGAGAAATCACTGAATCCGGAGGTCTTGGTGTGAATGGATCGACGCATGAGGTCTATGTCGGAACTCTCTTTGGCCAAACCGTCCAGGTATATAGCCAGATCACGATCACGCTGCCGACTGTCACGACCGGCGCTCCCGCGACGAGCATCACACGCGAATCGGCGATGGTGAACGGGACGGTGAACCCCGAAGGCACGGAAGTCACGACCTGCGAGTTCGAATACGGGGCGACGACCGCCTACGAACACACCGTGCCGTGCGCACACTCGCTGCCGCTCACGGGCAGCACCCCGGTGACCGTGAACGCGGAAATCAAAACCGGAGAGCCACCCGGGAGCGTGGTGCACTACCGGCTGAGGGCAACCAACTCCACCGGCAATGAAATCGGCGTGGACGAGTCGTTCCAGCTCGAAGCGTTTGCGCCTCCCGTGGTCGGCGGGC
>JBAVTK010000305.1:0-35590 GCA_049696095.1 Aliidongia sp.
CGACTGATCCATTTCGGTCGGCACCGCTTCTGCTCCTGGGCTGTCCGCGGCACCACTCGACAGGCCGGCCATCGCCCGCTGGGCCGCGCGCAGCCGTTCGGCCAGATCCGGGACGGTACCGTCACCCGCGCCGTCGAAGGCCAGACGTTCGAGGTGGATCAGTTTCGCCTGCGCCCCGGCCAAGGCGTTGAAGGCATCGATTGCACCACCGGCCTTGCTCAACAGCCGGTCTTCATGCTCTTTGGCCTTGCCATCAATGACCCGTTCAAGCCCCCGTCGCAGCTTGTCGTAAAGTTTGATCAGCGCGCTCAGACGGCGATGCAAATCAGGGCGCTCGGTCTTGCCCGCTTGGCCGGGCGTTGAGGCGGCACGCTTGCGGACCGGATGGTCGCGTACCATGCCAAGCTTCTTCGCTCGGGTCCGAAGGCTCGTTTCCGGAACGTCAAAACGCCGCGCGATTTCTCGGACATTTGCAGGGTCGGTTCGATAGGCCTCGTCGATCGGTGCCCAATCTCGCTCAGGCCGGCTCATGGCATGGCACTCCCAACGGAAACCGAATCATGCCGCATCACGAAAACCCTCGTCCAGCGTCGGGGCGGGTGTTTTGTACCGCGCATAGATCGGCTGGGCTGCCTCGCCATCGCCCGCTCGCCAAGCTTGGATTCGGCCCGCCGACCGGAGCCGCGGGATCGCCGTGCCGCTCTCCCGGCAATATTGATGACTCGCTTTTGCCCGGTGTTGCCACAGGAGTTCCATCGAAGATCCCCCTAGAAATGACAAAGCCCGCGGAGGATACTATCCTCGCGGGCGCAATTATCGAATTTACTCACTACCTATGCCACAGCCGGCTCGATTGGTCAAGTAAATTCGACGGTTTGAGAGTGTCAGCTAACCGGGTCAGCCGCCCGATCGCGGGTAATTTCGGCCCGCTCCATCTCCTGATCCGCGATATCCAAGATCCCGGCGACATGCTGCATCGCCGTGCGCCGCGAGATGATCCCGCCCTCAAGCAGGGCGAGCAGGCTCTGGGTTTCGGTCAGCTGGTCCTGCTTGGTCGGCACAATATAGGGCGGCCATTTCAACGACAGGCTCAAATCAGTTGGCAATTTGACCGACTGGTTCCCGCCGACGCAAAGCGGACGGGTTTGCGAGGCTTTTACAATAAGCCGCAGCAATTGAAGCAGTCCATGCTCGCCATATGAAATGCGCAACCGATCGGCCAGCCAGATCACCGCCTGATACAGCAGTTCCAGTGCGCGACCGGATTGTGCGGCGGCGATTCGGTCGGCATTGGCCCGGTTGCCGTGGATCGCCTCCAGCGCCATCTCGCGCAGTGCCCGCACGAAATCGATCACCGCACCAGCGGCGGAACCGTTGATTTCCAGGAGCTTCGCATCGCCGCCCTCGGACACGACGAGCGCCTTGCCGGCGCTTTTGACGATCGGGCCGCCCTCCTCGCCCGCCGGTTCCTTGATCAACAGTGTTGGATCGGACGAATAGCGCAAACCCCGCGCAGCTTGGCTCAACTGATAATCGATCTCGATCGAAGTCTCGATTGCCTGCTCGAAGGTGCACGCACCATCGATTTCGTCGCCGCCCGGCAGGTTCTTGATCCAGACGATCGGCACAAAGCCGAGGCCGTGCCGCGTCGTCCGGCCCGGTCCGTCATCGATCAGCGGCTCGAACGCGACGTAACCGCCATCGGCCGGCCACGGCACGAACCAGGTCTCGGCGTCACGGTCCCAGATGCGCTGAAACCAATAAACCATGCTCTCGTCAGCGACAGCATAGCCATCACGGACAAGTTCGCGGCCCGAGACCTTGTACCGCTCGGTCACACGCAGCAACTCGCCCGGCTCCTCCGGGTCCCATTCCGGCGTCAGGAATCGCGTCGGCATGACGGCAACATGGACCCGGCCCGAGCGGGTGATCAGCAGCCGGAGTGCCACCGAGCCGACGCTGCCGCGGGTCGCGGCATCAATCATCACGCCATTGAGTCCGGCCTCCGTGACGATCGCGCACAAGGCCTGCGCGGCGGCCGGATCGCTGGCCTGCACCGCCGGAAAATGCCCCTCGCTGAACAGCAGACTGACGGAGTCATCGACGACGATTCGGGCCAGCGGATAGCGGATGCACGGCCGGCGGTCCCGCACCGGAATATAGTCGCCGCCGACGCCGCTCGCCCCCTTGAGTTCCTGGGAAAAGGCATAATCGAGAATGTCGTAGAGCGAGCCGTCCAGAACACGGCCGAGCATATCCAGCCGCCACGCCCGCTCGGGACAATCCTTGTCGCGGGGATAGCGTTCGAACAGGTCAATTCTCATGGCAATCCTCGTCTGGAAAGGCTAGCGCGCCATAAAAGGCATAATCCTGGCCCGGGACGGCGCCCCGGCATTGACCGGAAATTCGGCCGCAATGTAGTAGCCAAGCGCATCGGACAGATGGCTGAGCGTATCATCGGCGCGCTTATCGATTTCGCCGGCACCGCCGGCCAGCAGCCGGACACCGTCGAAATCCTTGACCAACCGCGGTGCCCGCGCACCATCGATCATCAGCCGGACAGTTTCATCGCCGCTCTTCAGTCTGGTATTGACGGCATTCAGCCGGGCGCGCTCGGCCGGGTTGGCCGCCGGCACGCGCAAGGCCAACCGGTCGCGGAAGTGCGGACGCAACTCGGCACGAATCAAGTCCCAGTCCGAGCCCTGAACCCGGGCCGAACCACGAGCACCGCCGGTCGCATCGCCGAAGCAGCGAACCGCCCCTTGATGCGCGCCCCAATCGGCCAGCAATCGGCGGCAAATGGCCGGCGTGTTGGAGTTGTTCGGGATATGAACCTCGCCGATAATCCCGGTGCCAGCCTGGCCGTTGGGCAAGAGTTGTTCCTGGCAAACCACCGCGACACCGGGGGCGACATTGAAGTCGAAGCAGAAGATCAGCGGCTGCAAACAATCATAGCGCAGTGGCGCGCAATGCTCCGCTTCAGCAAAACTGTAATAGGCGCGACCCGCAAAATTCAGGAAGCTCGCCTCATATTCCTGGGCGAAGGTGAGCGGGTCCAGATCGCGCCGGGCGGCGGCAATCTCCGTTTCCGGCAGGATATCGGCGGACACCCAATGGAACGAACCCCATTCGCTGGCGGTGCCCCCTTCGCGCATCGCCGCTTTTGCCGCGAGATCGGTTTCGTAGTAATGATTGCGCCCTTCGGGCACCCCGATCAGATCGCACCAGCCGCCGCGATCGGCCAAGGCCGGGCGGACGTGATGGCCCCAGGCTTGCGCTTTCATATTGCCATACTCGTCGAGCACGCCGCCGTCCCACGGAGCGCCCTCGATCCGTTCCGGCTTGTCCATGCCGAGAACATGAATCTCGGCCCCATTGATCAGCCGGATCACCAACTCAGTTTCGCTGGGCACGCGGGCGCGCATCCATTCCGGAATCAGATCCTTCAGATCCTGCCAATAGATGCGCTTGGCCTGAAGGCGGGTCGGGGCCGCGGCAAAGAAGCGCGGATTGTCGAAACGCGACGGCGCGATCGCGCGCTCGACCAATTTGCGTTTCGCCAACTCGGTCTTGCCCGAGCGTCGTCCCGCCGGAACGGTATTAAAGCGATGCGGGCTCAATTGATAGGCGCGCTGCACAGGATGCGGCCGCAGCCGGCGCCAGCGGGGGGTCAGAAGCGCCATGCATCACCGCCTGTCGGGAAATCGCGTGGGTCAAACGACGCGGCGATCGATCGCAATCACAGAGGAAGGTGCGTCACATCACCGTTGCCGATGGTTTCACGATGGGTAATTGGACGGGAGGGGTTTGCGGGGTTATCGAGACGAAAGCGTCCCGGACCGCCCGAGACCCTGTGCGGCCGAGCCGCCCGACCTTTCTCGCATGATGCCCGATCAGCGGGCCTGCGGTCTCAGCATGGTCTTTAAACGCCAACGCCCACGTGAGGGAACTCACGTGGGCGTCAATCTGGATATTACGCTTACCTTATGCCACAGCCGGCCGGTTGTCAAGAAAAAAGCAAAAAAAGAGGCCGCCGGAAAACCGGCGGCCTCACAATCCTCGCTTGCGCGTGGATTAGTTGACGTTGACGACGACCCCACCCGGATTGACCAGGAGACCGGACGCCGCAACCTGGCCAACACCTGGCCCGACCGCGATGATGGTCAGGGTCGCGCGCTGGCCGGAATTCGCCAAAGTGAAGCCTGGAACCTGGGCTTCGATCTGGGTCTCAAGGAAGACCGTTCCGGTGCCGGCGGCCAACGTCGTGTCGAGATTACCGACCAGTTGCGGGCCACCCGTGTAAGGCTGGACGAGCGCGAAAACATCGGCCGGTACGACACCGGCGTTATTGACCCGCAGAAGCGAGGTATAGCCGGCATCGTCGCCCGTCAGGAAATTGGTGACCGGCACGACTTGGCCATTGGTGTAGGCGATCGAATCAGTGGCGTTCGCCGCCGAACCGCCGAGGAAATCGACCGTATTCGCACCCGGCGCATAATTCACTACGAAGCCGGGCTGGAGCAGACCGACCAGCGGAAAGCCCGACGCCGGGTTTTGCTGGAGCAGACCGGCGTTAGCAGAAGTAAGCGTAATGGGCGCAGTCAAGGCGTTGAGCGTGAAGGGCACGTTCGGGAAGGTCAAGGTAGTACCCGACGGCGTAGCGGTCACGCCGCCGGCGGTGGCGGAGGCGATGCCGTTAAAGAAGCCTGTGATGGTCAACGTTGCGCTGTCGCTCGTCGAAAGCGTATCCGGAGCGCCATTCGCCCCAAGCGAGCCAGATGAGGTGAGCGTCACCGTACCGATATTCGCAGTCGTCGTGTCGGCGGGGCCCGCACCCTGGAGGAACAGCTTTCCGAGTGTCGGCGACTTAAGGTCGATCGACGCGCCGCCACCGACGAACGTCGCGATCACGCCGGTATCGCTGGTGAAGGCAGGAGTGGTCGACGAAACGGGATTCAGATCGTTGTTCGTGACCAGGGCGTTGTTGGTCGCCTGCACGGTGATGTTGAGCGAAGCGCCAGCCGTTTCGAGCGCGGTAGCGCCTGAAACCGAGACCTCATTCAGTGTGAGCGTGCCGCCGGCCGGGACCGGAGTGTTGCCAGGTGCAACGGCCGGCGAACCGATCGTGAAGGTCGCGGTCTGGCTGCCGATCCCGCCGCCGGTCAATGCCGTGGTGGTCGGGGCGGTTGTCGTCAGCGAGGGTTGCGAGGCGAAGGTGAAGCCCGCCGGCAGAGTCACGGTGAAGCGCGAATTGACTTCGAGCGAGGTGGTCGCGGCGACAGTATAGACCGCAGAGGCCAAGCCGTTCCACGGAACCGTGATGGTACCAGCACCGGCCGCCACGGCGGCTGCGTTGTAGTTCGCCGTCGTAACGGCGAGCGAACCGGCGGCGAGTGCGCTGCCGCTGGCTAGAGCTGCGGAAAGCGCCACAGCGCTCGCAGCAACAACGTTAAACTTCTTCATCTGTCTACTTCCCCTGAACCAGTTGCCACGATGTGGCAGGTGAAATCTCAACCTGCCGGTTGGGTCATGCCGAGTGAAATGCCAGTCACCAATTCCCGCACTCGCGTTCGCCAGGAGGCGTCGCCTCCCCCGCCTCCCGAACCAACCTACAGTTCGGTTGTGTAGCTAGCACCGGTCGCTTTGTCAACCGATAAACCCGCCGCGAAATTGGGCTGTCATTCTGTTCCGGCGTGGACCCTATGCTAAACTTCGCTCGATGTCTTGTACTTTCTGAGGCTTGCCGGATCAATGCCTTGGCCGCAAGCGGGGCATTTGGCAGACGATCCGCCCTTTTCCATGACAAAGCCGTCCGCTACCGACAACCTTGTCCTAAACTGTTACGTTTTGGCACGCCGAAACCCGACAGCCATTTGCACATCGGCGCATCGTCGGAATGCGTGTTATTTTTGCCATAACATGAAACTTCTGTGCCCTGCCGTTTTACCAGCTACTCGTCGGAACGGTTCGCGCAGACGATGGGTTCCCGCCGTCAAAGCACAATTAGATCCAGGCGCAGCAGCATCATGGCAAGGCGGCGACCCTCGGCGGCATCGGGCTCGCGCCAGCGTCCGAAACGCAAGGCAAGGCTGTGGCGGCCGGGCGCGAGATCGATCGGGAACGACACAAGGGCACTGCGTGTCACCGAGGTATGTTCGAGATTCGTCGCGCCCAACCGCTCCACCCCTCGACACAACTCGACGGGCAGCCGATCGAAATAGAGATTTTGATACTCGATCACCAGCAAGTGCCGGCCAGCCTGCCGGCATGACAGCTCGAATCGACTTTCCGGTCCGCAGCACCAATGGAACGCGGTGAGCATGCCATATTGCGGATGCGGCCCTTCGCGCTGGCCGATTCCGGCACCCGGTCGCCACAGCCAGGCGTCTGCCCCGAAGCATTCGGGCGGTGCCGGCGGATGCTCGGCCGCCGGAAAGGTGATCTTGTGCGCCAAGCCCAGCCGATCGGCCAAGCCGGTTTGGCGAAGGGCCAAAAAGAAGCTGTGATAGCAGGCGGCGAGCGACCATTCATTCTCGGCATGGCGCCGGCCCCAGCCGGCCAAGGCCCGCCGCAAACCCGGCCGCCGGTAAAGTTCGAGGAGCGCCGAGTCGAGATCGTCCGCCGTGGCAGCCGATGTCAGTAATCCGGTCACGCCGTCGCGCACCGCCTCGGCGATCCCGGTCACATTGTGGCCGATTACCGGCGTGCCGCAGGCGATGGCTTCGGCGAAAACCTGACCGAAGGTCTCTTCGGTGCTGGGCGACAGCACGACATCGGCGGCAGCATAGATTGAGGCCAAACGCTCAGGCTCGCCGACATGGCCGAGGCCGCGGACCCGGCCCGGCGGAAAATCGAAACCACCCAGATCGCCATGGCCGGTCGTGACGAACATTATACCGGGCAGTTCGGTGCGCCCAATCACGTCGCGCAATTGGTCGGCGCCTTTGCGCGGCTCAAGCAACGACGCCGCACTGGCCACGACAATGAAACGGTCTTGCGGCAAATCGAGCAAATCGCGGCAGGCCTGCCGGTCGCGAGGACGAAACACCGACAGCGGAAATCCCAGCTTTATCCGTTCGATCGGCGGCACGCCGCTGCCGGCCAGCGCGGCCCGCGCGGTCGCTGCGGTCCAATCGGAGTTGGCGAGCAGGACCGGCGCATCCTCCACGGCATAAAGCAGCCGCCTGTCGCGCCAGGCTTGCGCGATCCGGTTCGGGTCGAGTGCTGGATACTCGGTCGGCGTCGGACAATCGACATCGCAGCCGGACAGATATTTCAGGCAGGTCTGCGGATAGATGCACCGCCCGGTCAGCCACCACAGATCGTGCAGGATCACCAGGGACGGCCAGCGCGCCATGATCGGCGCCAGTGCGGCCGGCTCCAACCGGGCGCCGTGGACATTGCCGAACAGCACAAGATCCGGATCGAGATCGGCGATCCGGTTTTCCAGCTCGGCAATGGTCACTGCCGCCGGTTCGCCGGCCGGCACCGCACTTTCGGTGAGCGCGATCGAGACAGTGATATGCCCGGCGCTCTCGATTGCCGCGGCCAGCCGATGCTGAGCGATGCCAGCGCCATATTGCCAGCCGATATCGTTGACGATGGCGACCCGCAGAGTGCGCCCATGGCTTGCCATCGGGCGCGGTGCCGACACGCTGCGGCCGGTTTGCGCCAGATAGGCCGCCCGAAACGCCGCCAACTCGGCTTTGAATGCAGGCTCGGCACTGGTTTTCTGCGCATCATGCAAACGAAACCAGGCGAGCGGCCGGCCCAACACATGCAGGCGCCCGCCTTGCTCGGCAAAGCGCAGCCACAAGGCATAATCCATACTGTAATGCAGGCTTTCATCGACCGCCGCCCCGGCGCGCTGCCACAGTGCCCGCGTGAAAAACACCTCCGGCTGATAGAAGAATTGCCCGGCATTCCAGCCGCCATCGAGATCGAGCAGATCATCGAGCGGCAGCGGGCCATCGCCACACGCCGTCAGATGCTCGCCCACCAACCGGCCGTCGCGATAGATCCGGCAAATACCGGCCACCAGATCGGCGCCCGAGGTTGCCAACCCGAGTGCCACCGCGGCCAACGCGCCGGGCGCCAGCATATCGTCGCTGTTGAGCCATGTCAGGATTTCGCCGGTCGCGAGTGCCATGCCTTTGTTTATCGCATGGGCCTGACCGTGGTCAGGTTCGCTGACCAGATGGGCGATGCCATCGCGGTACCGCGCGAGAATTGCCGCCGTGTCGTCGGTCGAACCGCCATCGATGACGATATGTTCCAGATTCGGATAGGCTTGCTGCCGCACCGACAGCAAGGTCTCCTCGATGAAGCGGCCTTGATTGAAGGACGGCGTTACGATCGAAATACGCGGCCAGGATCGCCCGTCCGGCAGCGTCGGCGGCAAGGGGACGCCGGGTTCGACGCGATACGGCCAGCCGGCGCTGAGCGCCCGATCGGCCGGCATCAGCCAGCCTTGTCGGAAGGGCCGAATGGCGCCGCTGACCGATGCGCCCGACTCTTGCGGCGCGAGATAAAACGCGTCGAGCACGATGCGCAGCGAATCCCAACCAGGCACCGGTGCCAAGCCTGCTTGAGCGGGCGTGCCGCTCGGCGCGATCAGCATTATGCCTTCAGCGGCTATCTCGAATCCGGCATAGAGCCCGCGTTCGACCAGCCCGGCGGCGGCCGCGTGCTCCGCCAGCGCCGAATGCCAATGCACGATGCCGCCCGCAGCCATCGAATCGGCAAGCTCGGCCGGGTCGCCTTCGATGTAAGCTTCGGCCCAGAACAATGGAAATTCCCGCCGTACCGCCCTGAACTCCCCCCAGAAGCAGACAGCAGCAGCACCGGCCGCTTCGCGCAACGTGGCCAAATGCGCGAGGCTTGCGCTGACACACAGGATATCCCGCGCCGGCGCCTGATTTACCAGCGCCCGAACCAGTGCGACATCCGGTTCGACCAGCAGAACCGGGCCGGGCGGCGCCTTATCGTTCAAAGCTCGCCCGCCGCGCCACGCCAAGTCCGATGCCGAGCTTGCGCCAGCGCGAACTGCGCAGTTCCTCGACCCGGCGTTCAGCCTCGGTCAGCCCGATTTCACGGTCATCGAGCACCGTTTGGAGTGCGGCGCATTCTTCGCGAAGGGCGGCTAGCGCCTCACGAAGTGCTGCGCTTTCCTCCCGGTTTCCAGCCAAATCCCGCTCCAGAGTCATCACCATCTGCTGTCTCGCTTGCGCCAGCGCGACGGCAGCGTCCAGCGTCCCGGTCATCGCGGCCCGCTCTGCTTCAAGAGCATCGCACGCCGTCTCCCGCGCCGCCAACGCAGCCTTGAGGTCCTGTTCCCGCTCGACAAAAGCCGCCGCCTGCTCGGCGTGGACGATCTGGGATGCCGCGGCCTGCGCGGCCAGATCGCGTTCGAACGTCGCCGCCTGTTCGGCCAATGCGCTCCGCAGTGCCGCCTCGGTCTGCTGGGATGCTGCGATCGCATTCTCAAATTCGGTCGACCGGCGGGCGAAATCGGCGACGGCCCGCTCAAGCTCGTCAGCCACCTGCTCGGATTGCGCCGAACGCCGCACGAAATCGGCTTCGAGCCTCGCAAAAAGCTGGCGCTGACGCTCCCCCTCCTGGGTCGCAGCCTCCAATTTGCGCCGCCACTCCGCAAGCGCGATTTCCTGGCGCCGCAGCGTCAACTCGACCTGAATCGCCTGCGCCCTACGCTGGAGTTCGCTGCGCTCGGGCACGTCGGTCTCCGCGATCAAGGCGAAAACATCCGCCAGAACAGCGGTTTGCAGCGTGCTGCCGATCGTCCCCAACTGGTGCTGAATCGCCTGGCTGTCCCCGCGCAACGCCGTCAAATGAGCTTCGATCGCGGCAAGAGGCGGCGGGGCCGAAGGAGATCGTGATTCGGACACCCGCGATTCTGTCGCGGTCGGTGCGCCATCCTGCCGTTTTGCCGCTCGTTTTACCATCCGTTGGACCTATGGTTTCCGGCCACCATCGCAGGTGCCGAGTGTCTGTCTATTTTGACCGGCGATAGGCGTCAAGCAGCGGTCTCGCCCAGATAGCGCCGCCACATGCGGCGATAGGCCGCTTCGAGCTGGCGGGCAAAACCGTCAGCATCACAAAGCGGCGACCGCATCAGCCGCGCCCTCAGGCCAGCACGCAACGAGGCGAGCGCAGGCAGGTCGCGGGCCAGACGGTTGGCGGCCGCGACATAGCCGGCCTCGTCATGCGTCACCAGGGCTTCAAGCCCCAGCCTGGTCAGCAGGCTGGCCCCCACGCGCGCGGCGTGGCGGTTACCGGCCAGTGTCACGACCGGCACCCCCATCCACAACGCCTCGCAGGTCGTTGTCGTGCCGCTGTATGGAAAGGGATCCAGTGCGATATCAAGCATGTGATAATGCGCCAAATGCGCAGCGGTCGCGGTATCGTGCGGCAGCAGGTCGAGCCGCTCGCGTGCGACTCCCTCAGCCGCAAAGCGCTCGGTATAAAGCCGGCCGGTGGCGGCATCAGCGAATGCACTGGATTTCAGCACCAACCGGCTGTTCGGCACGGTCCGAAGAATTTCCGCCCAGACCGCGACGACCTGCGGCGTCACTTTGGCGAGGTTGTTGAAGGAGCCGAAGGTGATCGTTCCGGACAGATCGGCGGGCAGCCGACCAACCGGCGGTGCCGATGCCACGGGTTGATAGCACAAAAAGCCCTGCGGCAGATATTCCAGCCGCTCAGTATGCAGCTTGGCGGCCGCGCCGGGCGGATCCGCGATCTCGTCAGTCAAGCGGTAATCGATCGCCGCAAGGCCGGTCGTGTTCGGATAGCCGAGCCACGTCACCTGAAGGGGCGCCGGCTTGCGTGCAAAGACGCACAGCGAGTGATTGCTGGAATGGCCGGCAAGATCGACCAGAATATCGATACCATCCGCGCGGATCTGCCCAGCGATGGCGGCTTCGTCCAGCCGGTCGATCTGCCGCCAATGGCGGGCGTGCGACTGCAAGCGCGCTGTGACCGCATCCGGCTTCGGCACGTTGGCGTAGCAGAAGGTTTCGACCATCCGCGGATCGTGCCGGGCCAGCACCGGCTCAAAGAAATAGGCGACGGAATGCTCGCGGAAATCCGGAGAGACGTAACCGACACGCAATGGTCTGTCCGGGCTCCGGTCCAGCGGACGAACCGGCTCGGCAGGCGCGCGCTTCCGGCCGTGACGGGCGTCCCATTCGCAATGCGCCCGATAAATCTCGTCCGCACCCAGACCGGGGCGATAATTTAAGCTCATTAAGATATTGCTATGCGCACCGACATACTCCGGCTTGAGCGCCAGTGCCTGCTGATAATGCAACACCGCCTCGTCGAGACGACCTTGGGCTTTCAAGACCACGGCGAGATTATTGTGCAGTTCGGCATGAGCGGGGGCGAGCTTCAGCGCCGTTTCGAAACAGGCGACCGCCTCGACGAAGCGGAATTTATCACGAAGCGCCACGCCCAGATTGTTATGGGCATCGACATAATCCGGCTTCAGGGCGAGCACGCGCCGATAGGCCGAGATCGCCTCGTCCGCTCTTCCCGTCATCTGAAACAACGCGGCCAGATTATGCGATGCCTCGACATAGTCCGGCTTCAGCGCAATGGCTTGCTGATATTCGACAACCGCCTCTTCGTAGCGGCCGAGACTCTGAAGCGCCATGGCCCGGCCGTACCGCGTCGCCGGCTGGGCCGGATCCACGGCCAACGCACGATCAATCAGCACCAAAGCCTCGGCATAATGTCCGGTTTGATGACCAATCGCGGCCAGCATGAGATTGCTGCCGATATGCGTCCGGTCGAGACCCAGAATTCGGCGGTACAGTGCTTCGGCGTCGGCCAGACGGCCGACCGCGTGATGGGCGCGGGCGATTTCAAAAACTTCAGAGATGGTAGCCAAGGAATTCTGCTCTGCCACATCGCGGGATGATCGAGGCTACCTTAACCCAAACCGTTTGATCAGTCTCGCACCGAGGAAACATCTGATTTCGGTTGCAAATGTGACACATCTTCAAACGCATCTTGAAAATCCCTCCGCTCATCCGCATCTCTTGGCATTCTCCGGAGGGGAGTGCCAAGACGCACGCCCTCGGTTATTCGACATTTCTCAGAAAGTCATCCGATGCATTTCCGCCCGCTCCATGACCGCGTGGTTGTCCGCCGCCTCGATCAGCAAGAAAAGTCCAAAGGCGGCATCATCATTCCCGATACTGCGAAGGAAAAACCGCAGGAGGGCGAGGTCATTGCCGTCGGTCCGGGCATTCGCGACGAGCAGGGCCGAGTTCATGCGCTCGACGTCAAGGCGGGCGATACGATTCTGTTCGGCAAATGGTCCGGGACCGAGATCAAGCTCGACGGTACGGAATATCTCGTCATGAAAGAGTCCGACATTTTCGGCGTCGTCGACGCCGGCGGCAAGCGCTAAGCCGACCCCGGACCGGCTTGTGCCGGCGCCCTCTTCGACCGCGATGCAAGGATATAAAGAAAAATGAGTGCCAAAGACGTCCGCTTCGGTTCCGATTCGCGCGAGCGCATGCTGCGCGGCGTGGATATCATCGCCAATGCCGTAAAGGTGACGCTCGGCCCCAAGGGCCGCAACGTTGTGTTCGAAAAATCCTATGGCGCCCCGCGCATCACCAAGGACGGTGTCACGGTCGCCAAGGAAATCGAGCTTCCCGACAGATTCGAGAATATGGGCGCACAGATGGTGCGCGAGGTCGCGACCCGGACCAATGACTTGGCCGGCGACGGCACCACGACCGCAACCGTGCTGGCCCAATCCCTGGTGCGCGAAGGTGTCAAGGCGGTGGCCGCCGGCTTGAACCCGATGGATCTGAAACGCGGCATCGATCTCGCCGTCGCCGCCACCGTGGCCGAGGTCAAAGCCCGGTCGCGGAAGGTATCGACCAACAAGGAGATCGCGCAGATCGGGACGATTTCGGCCAATGGCGACACGGAAATCGGCGCCATGATCGCGCGCGCCATGGAAAAGGTCGGCAACGAAGGCGTTATCACGGTGGAAGAGGCCAAGGGCCTGGAAACCGAGCTCGACATTGTCGAGGGCATGCAATTCGACCGCGGCTATCTCTCACCCTATTTCGTGACCAATGCCGAGAAGATGATCGCCGAACTGGAAACGCCCTACATCCTGATCCATGAAAAAAAGCTCTCGTCTCTCCAAGGCATGCTGCCTGTGCTCGAAGCCGTCGCCCAAACCGGACGCCCGCTGCTGATCATCTCGGAGGATGTCGAGGGCGAGGTGCTGGCGACTCTGGTCGTCAACAAGCTGCGCGGCGGCCTCAAGGTCGCCGCGGTCAAGGCGCCCGGTTTCGGCGATCGGCGCAAGGCCATGCTGGAAGACATTGCGATCCTGACCAACGGTCAACTGATCAGCGAGGATCTCGGCATCAAGCTGGAGAATGTCACGCTCGATATGCTCGGCACCGCCAAGAAAACTGTCCTGACCAAGGAGGCGACCACGATCATCGACGGTGCCGGCGGCAAGGATGCAATCGCAAGCCGCATCGCACAGTTGCGCGCCCAAATCGAGGAAACCACCTCGGATTATGACAAAGAAAAGCTGCAGGAGCGGCTGGCCAAGCTGGCCGGCGGCATCGCGGTGATCCGCGTGGGCGGTGCTACCGAGATCGAAGTTAAGGACCGCAAGGACCGCGTCGATGACGCCGTGCATGCGACGCGCGCGGCGGTCGAAGAAGGTATCGTTCCGGGCGGCGGCGTCACCCTGCTCCATGCGATCAAGGCGCTCGAGCACCTTGCGACGGACAATAACGACCAGCAGGTCGGCATCAACATCGTCAAGAAGGCATTGCAGTCACCGGTCCGCCAGATCACCGAGAATTCCGGCGTCGACGGTTCGATCGTCGTCGGCAAGCTGCAAGATGCCACCGACCCGAACTGGGGTTACGATGCCCAGAAGGGCGAATTTACCGATCTGATCAAGGCCGGCATCATCGATCCGGCCAAGGTCGTCCGGATCGCGCTCCAGGACGCCGCGTCGATTGCGGGGCTACTGATCACGACCGAAGCCATGATCGCCGAACGCCCATCGGAGAAATCCGCGGGACCAGGTGGCGGAATGCCCGGCGGAATGGATTTCTGATCAAACCGCGAATGGCACACACGCTCGCCCCTCGGGCGAGCGTGTGCGGCATCCTCGGCGAATCAGTTACATCTCAGAATATTTCCCGTCCTTCCAAACGTAGAAGACATATTCTGGATTGAGCACATCACCTTTGTCGTCGAACTTGATCGGCCCGACGACCGTGTCGAAGGTCGTGCTGTGCAGCACTTTGACAAGATCGGCCAGCTTGGTCGATTTCGCCTTGTCGGCGGCCTCGGCAAAGACCTGGACCGTGGCATAGGAATAGAGCGTGTAACCCTCGGGGTCATAGCCGCCCTTCTTATATTCGTCGACCACCGCTTTGGCGGCCGGGTTGTCGCGCGGGTCCGGCGGGAACGTCATCATGGTCCCGGTACCGGTAGCCCCCGTGATCGCCCAGAAGTCCGGTGTGACCAGGGCATCGCCACCGACGAGGACGGCATTCAGCCCCTGCTCCTTGGCTTGGCGCACCAGCAGGCCGGCTTCGGTCGGATAGCCACCGAAATAGATCGCCTCAACATTCGCCTGTTTCAATTTGGAGATCAGCGCCGAAAAATCCTTGTCGCCGGCCGTGATCTGTTCATTGACGGCTTCTTTCAGCCCGGCAGCGTTCATCGCCTTGCGGGTCTCGTCGGCCAAGCCTTTGCCATAGGTCGATTTATCATCAACGATCGCGACCGCCTTGGCCTTGTAATGGGATGCCAGATAATCGCCGGAAACCTTGCCCTGAGCGTCGTCGCGTCCGCAGGTGCGATAGACATTGGTCCATTTCTTCTTGGCGGCTTCCTCGGTCAAGGCCGGGTTGGTCGAGGCCGGCGTGATCTGCAACACGCCCTCTTCATTATAGACGGCCGAGGCCGGAATCGACGCGCTGGAGCAGAACCCGCCATCGACAAAAACAACCTTCTTGGCCACGAGCTGGTGGGCGACCGCGACCGCCTGCTTCGGATCGCAGGCATCGTCGCTCGTGTTCAGCACCAGTTGCTTGCCGAGGACGCCGCCTTTGGCGTTCAGATCGAGGACGGCCTGGTTGGCCCCCTTGGTCATTTGTTCACCGAATGAGGCGTTCGAGCCGGTAATCGGCCCGGCAAGACCGATCTGGATGTCGTCGGCACGCGCGGGGCCCGCCGTGATCGCGACCAGACTTGCCGCCGCCATGAGGGATGTCATCATGTTCCGCATCTTGCTCGTCTCCCTTTTTGCTTGATTGATCCGGCGGCAATCGCCGCCTTCGACCCGGATACGCCACGCCGAAGGCGCGAGCGTGATGAGAACAGGACAACGCCGCTCCGCGCAAGCCCGGCCGCTCAGCCTTGTTTCAGGGCACGCCAGGCAAATGGACCGGCACGCCGATAGAGCCAGGGATATTGCGCCACCATCCGTCGCGCCCGCGTCACGCGAAACGCCGCGCCGGCGAGCGGGAAGAAGGTTTCCATGGAAAGGATATACCCCCAGAATGACAGCAGATCACCTCCGAACAGCGCCCAGTCGAAGAACCGGCTGGCCGCCGCCAGCAGCATGCAATAGGGGATGAGGTGCCAATGCGGCCGCCAGTTCCCAGCCAGTGCCTGGCCTGTCATCCAGGATGCCCAACCGAACAGCGCCAGGGTGAGGCCGAGATATACCGGCCAGGTCGTGCCGAAGCGCTCCATCAATGCCCCCCTTCCAGATAGGCCGCCCGCACCTCGGGATTTTCCAGCAATTCGGGACCGGAGCCGGTGAGCGTGATCTTGCCGGTCTGCATGACATAAGCGCGATGGGCCAGCCGCAAGGCATGATAGGCGTTCTGTTCGACGAGGAACACGGTGACACCCTGATTGCGGTTAATCTCGCGGATCACGTCGAAGATCTGGCGCACGACCAACGGGGCCAGCCCGAGCGAGGGTTCGTCGAGCAGCAGCAGCCGCGGCCGGCTCATCAATGCCCGGCCGATCGCCAGCATCTGCTGTTCGCCGCCAGACATGGTACCGGCACGCTGACTCTGGCGCTTGCGCAGAATCGGGAAGAGCGTGAAGACCTGATCCAGATCCGCGTCGAAATGCGCCGGATCACCCACCGTGGCGCCCATCTGGAGATTTTCCAGCACGCTCATTCGCCCGAAAATCCGCCGCCCCTCGGGCGATTGAGCGATGCCGAGCCGAACGATATTGAAGGTCGCCATCGCGGTGATGTCGGTGCCGTCATAGAGAATCCGACCGGACGCCGCGCGTGGGCGGCCGCAGATCGTCATCAGCAAGGTCGATTTGCCGGCACCATTGGCGCCGATGAGCGTCACGATCTCGCCCCGGTCGACGCTGAGATCGACGCCCTTCAACGCCTCGATTCGGCCGTAGAACGTATGCAGCCCGGAAATATCGAGCAGCGGCGCCGAGGTCATGGCGCCAGCCCAATATCGCGGGCGATCATCGGCGGCAGCATTTCGTCTTCGGCCTCGCCCAGATACGCTTTGATGACATTTGGGTCATTGCGCACATCGGCTGGTGCCCCATCGGAGATCTTGCAGCCGTAATCGAGCACGACGACATGGTCGGAAATCTTCATGACGACGCTCATATCATGTTCGATCAGCAGGATGCCGATGCCCTGTTCGGCCCGGACCGACAGCAGCAGTTCGTTCAACTGCTGCGATTCGCGTGGGTTCAGTCCGGCCGCCGGTTCGTCGAGACAGAGAAGATTGGGGCCGGTACAGAGCGCGCGGCCGATTTCCAACCGACGCTGCGCGCCATAAGGCAGGCTGCCGGCCGGATCGTCCGCCTGGGCCATCAAGCCGAGCTTGTCGAGCCAGAACTTCGCCAATTCGATCGCCTGGCGTTCGGCATTGCGATAGCGCGCCAGACCGAGCAATCCGGCGAGCGAGAAGGCCGAGGCACCCATCAGCTTGTTGTGCTGGGCGACGATCAGATTCTCCAGCACCGTCATGCCGGCGAACAGCCGAATATTTTGGAAGGTACGCGCAACCCCGGCCCGGTGCGCAATGCGGAACCCCTCCATCCGCTCAAGCAGCAGCGGCCCCTTCGGCGCATGCAGCGTCAGCCGGCCGACGCTCGGCTTGTAGAAGCCGGTCAGGCAGTTGAACACGGTCGTCTTGCCGGCGCCGTTCGGGCCGATGATCGCCGTGATGTCGCTGGCATAGGCCGTGAAGCTCAGATCATTGACCGCGACCAGCCCGCCGAAGCGCATGCTGAGATGTTCGACCGCGAGCAGCGGGGCCTTGCCTTTGGGATCGTAGGAATCGAGACTCATTGCGGCACCTTGCCGTGCAGCAGAAGCGATGGATGGCGATGCGCCAGCAGGCCGCGCGGGCGTACCACCATGATTAGGACCATGGCGGCGCCGAACAGCAGCATGCGGTAATCGGCCAGATCACGCGCCAGTTCCGGCAGCATGACCAGCACCATGGCGGCCAGCACCACGCCGAGTTGGCTGCCGAGTCCGCCGAGCACGACGATCGCCAGGATCGTGGCGCTTTCCGTGAAATTGAAGCTTTCCGGGCTGATGAAGCCTTGACGCGTCGCGAAAAACGCACCAGCCAGACCGCCGAACATGGCGCCGATCGCAAAAGCCGAAAGCTTGACGTTGGTGGCGTTGATGCCAATCGCCCGGCACGCGATCTCATCCTCGCGCAGCGCTTCCCAGGCGCGGCCGACCGGCAGCCTGCGCATGCGCAGGGTGAAGAGATTGGTCAGCAGCGCCAGCCCCAGAATCACGAAATAAAGAAAGATCAGGCGCTGCGTCGGCTCGTAGTCCAGTCCGAAGAAATCGGCGAAACTGGTGGTGCCCTCGGGCGCGCTGCTGGTAAAGGGCAGGCCGAAAAAGCTCGGCCGGGGAATGCCGCCGATGCCATTCGGGCCATTGGTGACGACAGCCCAATTGAGCAGCACGACCCGGATGATCTCGCCGAAGCCCAGCGTGACGATCGCCAGGTAATCGCCGCGCAAGCGCAGCACCGGAAAACCCAACATGATGCCGAACCCGGCGGCAAACAGCCCCGACACGGGCAGGCATTGCCAAAATCCCCAGCCGAAATTGGTCGCGAGCAACCCAACCGTGTAGGCACCGACCGCATAGAAGGCGACATAGCCCAGATCGAGCAGCCCGGCCAGCCCAACCACGATGTTGAGGCCCCAGCCCAGCATGACATAGATCAGCACGGTGGTACCGAGATCGATGTAGTAGCTGTTGGCGACGAACGGCATCACCACCGCCGCCGCGAGCCCGGCATATCCCAGCGGCGTGCTGTATCGCGAAAGTGCCGGCCCGAGCCATCCCACCTTCGCCGAGTGCGCATCCGGCACGGCGCGGCTACGCCAGAGATTTCCCAGCAGCCGCCCGACGAACCCGACGGCGACCAGACCGGCGACCATCCCGAAATGATAGTGGATCGCGAGGATGCCGCCGGTGCCGACCGTCTGGAAACCGACGATCGGCAGCGTCAACGCCAGAACGACCAGGGCCGTCATCGCCGCATCGGCGAGCGCGGGCTTGAGCGCCGCCCGCTCGGACATTCCCGTTCGTGCCATGGTTCAGACCTTCTCGATCTCGGGTCGGCCGAGCAGCCCGGTCGGCCGGAAGATCAGCACCAGCACAAGTACGGCGAAGACAGCGACATCCTTGTATTCGATCGTGAAATAGGCCGACCAGAAAGCCTCGATCAGGCCGATCGACAATCCCCCCAGCATGGCGCCAGGCAATGAGCCGATCCCGCCCAGCACCGCCGCGGTGAATGCCTTCACCCCGGCCAGAAACCCGATGAAGAAATCGATGACACCGTAATAGACCGTGAACATCAGTCCGGCAACCGCGGCCAGCGCCGCCCCCATGACGAAGGTCATGGAAATCGTGCGATCGACATTGACGCCGAGCAGCGACGCCATGGTGCGGTCCTGCTCACAAGCGCGCTGGCTGCGGCCGAGCGGTGTCGCCCGGATGACATAGGTAAAGCCCGCCATCAGTGCCACCGTCAGGATCACGATGGTAATCTGTAGATAGCTGACCTGCACCTGGAAGCCATCGGTCTGCCACAGCGCGATGCCGCCTTGCAGAATCGGCTGAAGCGGCTTCGACCGCGCGCCCTGAAACAGCTGGACGTAATTTTGCAGAAAGATCGACATGCCGATAGCACTGATCAATGGCGCCAGCTTGTAGGAATCGCGCAGCGGCCGATAGGCCACGCGTTCGACTGCCCAGCCATAGACCGAGGTGAAGGCCATGCTGACCACCAGTACGATCAGGACCGCCGCCAACGCCGAATTCAGCCCGAGCTGTGCCAGCAGCAAAAAACTGATGATCGAGATGAACGAGCCGATCATGAAAATTTCGCCGTGGGCGAAATTGATCATGCCGATAATACCATAGACCATCGTATAGCCGATCGCGATCAGCCCATAGATGGCGCCGAGCGTCAGGCCGTTGATCAATTGCTGAAGGAAATAACCCATTGCCCGTCATGAAGCCGGAAGGAGGCCGCTTGCGCAGCAGGTACGATCCGCCGCGAATGCGACGGCGGGCGGAAGGTAGCGGTGGCGGCGTGCGGGGGCAAGCGGGTTTACAAGGCGTCACGCGACCATTGTGCTTTGACGTTTGGCGCTGGTATCGAGCTGGGCGATCTCGTCGAAATTGGACCGGTGCTATTTCCCATTGGTCCCGCCAGGCGCGGGGTTGCGGCTGACCGCGTCCCGCAGCGTCAGAACGAGATTGTCGAGGGCGGCGAACATCGGCTCGACCGCATAACCCGCGAGGAACGGAATCGCGACGCTCGTCAGTAGGCCAGCCGACTGATCTGGTGCGGAATACAAACGAGGTATCATATAGCCCAGGATCATTCCGAGAATCGATCGCAAGGCATAAGCGTTGCCATCGCGCAAAATGAATGTCTTGGTCGCCAGACCTTGCAATACGTTTCGTAAAATGAAAGCGCAAGACCCTAGAAATCCCAAAATAATTGGATTGAGAAATTTAGAATATTCTGCCAAATAATTCCAATCGAATTTTCCTTCGTCGATACCGCTTGTCAGGAATACCAGCATCAACGTGAATATTGCGATCCAGATCCACCAGGTCACCAAACGATTGACCCGTTCGCGGATCTGTTGCTGGCGGGGGCTCAACCCGCTATTCCCGATCTCCATAATATCTGCGATTTCGAGCGAGGCGAGCGTCACGGGATAGATCTTCGGAGTGAGTGCATTGACCGCCGCGATCAGCCGCGATTCCGTCGTCAGATCCAACAGCCCTGAGCTGGCCAATTGCGCCTTTGCGGCTTGCAGAGCTTGCGTAGTATCGTCCAGCGACTCGGATGTGACCTGAACATCCTTGGCCGTCGCGACGTAGCGCCGGAGACGCTCGACATCGGCAACCAACGACGCCTCGTCGCTCAATGCGTGCGCATGGAGCGGCGCTGCGGCCGGTGCTACCGCCCCCAGGGGAAGTGCCGCCGGACTGTCGGCCGACACGCTCATACCATCATCCATCTCCGGCGCTCTTCCGTCATGTAGCAGTTCAACCTAGATTAGATGCTGCAGATTGATAAAATCAATCGAAATTCCGAACTCACCCCCTCCTTGACAAGGTTACGATCGTTCGTGGACCTTGACCCATCGCTGGCGCCCTGGCATCACGCTGGCGCATGGTGAAATCGACAATCCATCTCTGGAGAAACAAAATGTTGTTGAAGACCAAGCCGCTGATCGCGGCAGTGGTGGCTTTGCTGGCGCTTCCGGCAGCCGCCTCGGCGCAGGATGCCGCAGCCGGCGAGAAAATATTTGCTAAATGCAAGGTGTGTCATCAAGTCGGACCGACCGCGAAGAACGGCGTCGGCCCGGTGCTTAACGGCGTCGTCGGCCGCAAGTCCGGCTCGTTTGACGGCTATAATTACTCCGCAGCGAACAAGAACTCCGGCTTGACCTGGGATGAGGCGACGTTGAAAGCCTATCTCAAGAGCCCGCAAACGGTTGTGCCGGGCACAAAGATGATTTTTCCGGGCCTGCCGATGGAACAGGATGTCGACAATGTGATCGCCTATCTGAAGCAGTTCGGTGCCGACGGCAATAAATCCTGATCGGCGCGTCGCTGCGGAATGTCCAGGTCGGGCCCACTTCGCCCGATCGCGGTTCGGCCGGCCGATTGAGCACGACAAGACGAATAGTCGGTGTTGCAGCACGCGCCGTCAGCGCCTATATTGCATGTGTCGGGTAACCGACTATGGCGATAAACGGTGTATGGAATAAGCGTTACGGACCCGGGGGCAGTGCCCGGCGCCTCCACCAAACCGGTCCCGGCCAACCACCGGCCCGGCGATTTGGGGGCGATCCAGCTTCGACGTGCGTGGTAAAGGTGCATCTTTTGCTCGGCATGATACCGCCGTTACCGGGTCAAATCCTAAGTGCCAACGACAACGTAGCACTCGCTGTCGCCGCCTAACGGCTGAGACAAGCGCGGTTCGGGGGGCACCGGGCAACAGAAGCCCCCCACTTCCAACAGGGTGCGAGCGGATCGGCACAGATGGCAAAACCTACTCTTCGGTACGATAAGATGGTCGAAAAGGCGCTGCGCGGCGTTGTGCGCGAGGCGCTTGCGCTGACGGCGGAGCATGGCCTGCCCGGCGCCCATCATTTCTATGTCACCTTCCGGACGGATTATCCTGGTGTCACAATTCCGGGCTTTCTGCGGGCACAATATCCGCGCGAAATGACCATCGTCTTGGAGCACCAGTTTAGCGGGCTCGAAGTCGATGATGCCCGGTTTTCCGTGACGCTGAGTTTCCAAGGTCAGGGGCAGCGCCTCACCGTGCCGCTGATGGCGATCACCGCCTTCGCCGACCCTTCGGTGCCATGGGGCCTGGAGTTCCCGGTCGATCCGGCGGCCGCCCCGGCGGCACCGCCGCCCGCGCCGAGCGAAGCGGTCAGGAAAGACCCGGCCGGCGACAAGCCGGGCGAGGTCGTCAAGCTCGATGCCTTCCGCAAGAAATGATGGCGGCCAACAGGACTTCCTGAGCTGCCGTCTTGGCCGCCAAGTCACCTCGCCGGGGGTTGCGCGAAGCGAGTATCCGCACATCCTCCATGGCATTTTGCCGACGGATTCAGTCGGCGCATAATCAAGCGGTCAAGACCGAAGGACAGATATCCATGAGTTCCCAGCCGGCAAGCCGGATCGAGACCGACACGATGGGCGAGGTCGCGGTGCCCGCCGATCGCTATTGGGGCGCCCAGACCCAACGCTCGTTGCAGAATTTCAAAATCGGCGGCGAACGCATGCCGCCGTCGCTGATCCGCGCACTCGGCCTGCAAAAGAAAGCGGCGGCTCTGGCTAATCGAGCGCTGGGCAAACTCGACCCGGCGGTCGCCGACGCGATCGCGCGCGCGTCCGACGAGGTGATCGACCTCAGCCTGATCGAGCATTTCCCGCTGGTGGTCTGGCAAACCGGCTCGGGCACCCAGACCAACATGAACGCGAACGAGGTGATTTCGAATCGCGCAATCGAACTGTTGGGCGGCACCGTCGGCTCGAAGCGTCCCGTGCATCCGAACGACCATGTCAATTACGGCCAATCCTCGAACGACAGTTTCCCGACCGCGATGCATATCGCCGCAGCGGTCGAGGTCAATTCCCGGCTGCTGCCGGCGCTGAAGCGCCTCGACCACGCGCTTGCCGATAAGGCCCGTCAATTCGCCGAGATCGTCAAAATCGGCCGCACCCATCTCCAGGATGCGACGCCGATCACGCTCGGCCAGGAATTCGGCGCCTATGCCCAGCAGATCGAGTATGGCATCCGCCGAGTCGAAGCGGCCCTGCCGCGGATCTACGAACTGGCCCAGGGCGGCACCGCCGTCGGGACCGGCCTCAATGCGGCGGTCGGATTCGACCGGAAATTCGCCGAGGAAATCGCAGGCCTGACCGGCCTGCCCTTCGTCACGGCCGCCAATAAGTTTGAGGCGTTGGCCGCCCATGACGCGTTGGTCGAATTGTCCGGCGCGCTCAATACGCTGGCCGCCTCCGCCATGAAGATCGCCAACGATATCCGCCTGCTCGGCTCCGGTCCGCGCTGCGGCTTCGGCGAGATCCATCTGCCCGAGAACGAGCCCGGCTCCTCGATCATGCCGGGCAAGGTCAACCCGACCCAGGCGGAAGCCATGACGATGGTCGCGACACAAATCATGGGCAACCACGTCACTGTGACGATCGCCGGCAGCCAGGGGCATTTCGAGCTGAATGTCTATAAGCCGGTGATCATCTTCAATGTCCTGCAATCGATCCGCCTGCTGGCAGATGCAGCGGAAAGCTTCGCCGATAATTGCGTCGTCGGGATCGAGCCCAATCGCGAGCGGATCGATAAGCTATTGCATGAGTCGCTGATGCTGGTGACTGCGCTCAACCCGCATATCGGCTATGATAAGGCGGCCAAAATCGCCAAGAAGGCTCATGCCGAAGGCACTACTTTGAAGCAGGCAGGTCTGTCGCTGGGATTCTTGACCGAAGAGGAGTTCGACAAGTGGGTTCGCGCGGAGAGCATGTTGGGGCCACGATAGCCCCGCAATGGGGCGGGGCCGATGACGATACGATGCGCAAGCGGTCGGTGGTGATCGCCGGCCATCGCACCAGCGTCTCTCTGGAGACCGGCTTCTGGGCGGCTCTGCGGGAGATCGCGGATATACGTTGCGTCTCGGTCAATCGGCTCGTCGAATCGATCGACACGGCGCGCGCGACCAATCTGTCGAGCGCCATCCGCGTCTTCGTGCTGCGCTGGTATCGCGATCAGACCGTTCGGGACGCAGCCCTGCCCCATTGACCGGCCGTGCCCAGTGCCGGTCAGCCGCGCCCCGGCGTTATTTGATCCTTTACGATATCGTCCCTAAATCTTAGGGCACGGCGTTCAGGAGAGAGTTGGGCCATGGGCGAGATCGTCAATCTGAACAAGTTCCGCAAGGCGCGCGGCAAAGCGGAAGCCGCCGCGCGTGCCGCCGAGAATCGCACCCGCTTCGGCCAGCCCAAGACCGACCGCACCAAGAACCGCAAAGAGACCGAAAAGGCGGCAACCGACCTGGACAGCAAGCGATTGGACTGATCCTGTCATGGCACCCGACTTAGGCCCGAAGAGCCGCAACCGCGGACCAACTCATCACACCATTCAGGGGTTTCGCAACCCGTTGGGCTCGCCGATCCGGCAGAAGCGACCGGATCGCGCGCTCAATTTCCTGTGGCGCCAGCGGGTTCATGTCATCCGTCCGGTGGTGCCGACCGATCATGTGCTGCCGCGCGAGGCGGTCCTGGCCGGTCTGGCCCGGCATGACGGGACCGATTCAGTCACCTGGCTCGGCCATGCCGCCTTCCTCATGAAGCTTGCCGGCAAGACGATCCTGATCGACCCGTTTCTGTCGGACTATGCCTCGCCGATCCAGGGCCTCGGCCCGCGGCGCTTCGCACCGCCCGGTCTGCCGGTCGAGTTGCTGCCGCCGATCGACATGCTGATCGTTTCGCATAATCACTATGATCATCTCGATGCCCGAACGATCGAGGCCCTGCCGGATAAGCGCCGAATCCAGGTCGTGGTACCGCTCGGCCTCGGCCGCTTTTTCCGTCGGCGCGGCTTCCGTCACGTCACCGAGTTGGATTGGCATCAGGCGACCATGCTCGACACGCTGCATGTCACCTGCGTGCCGGCCATTCACCGCTCGGCGCGCGGCCTGACCGACCGCAACCGCACGCTCTGGGCCGGTTTCATCCTGGAAAGCGCCGAACGCCGCATCTATTTCGGCGGTGACACCGGCTATGGCGCGATCTTCGAGGAGACCGGCCGGCGCTACGGCCCGTTCGATCTGGCGCTGCTCGGCATCGGCTGCTATGCCCCCCGCGCCGCCATGCATATGAACCACGCCAACCCGGAAGAAGCGATCCAGATCGCCCGCGATCTAGGCGCCCGCCATGTCATGGCGATGCATTGGGGCACGATCATCATGACCGAAGAACCGCCCTTCGAACCCCCAGAGCGCTTCCGCACCGCGGCCGAGGCGGCGGGATATCGGCCGGAGCAGGCGTGGCTGTTGCATATCGGGGAAACCCGCGCGGTGCCGCAGGGGGCGGTTACGCGCGGGGCCGGGGCCATAAGAGCGGCATAACTCGTTCATTGTTGGAACGATGTCCGAGAGACATTAAGCAAGCATCACCTTGATCTCGGAAGCGAGTACGACATTCGCCTGTCTGGCGGCTCCTGTGATAAGGAACCAATCAACAATTGTGAACAAGCCAAGTAAACCAAGAGTAAATAGCTTCAATAAACCCAAACCGACGCTACCGATATAGAACCGATCGACACCGAATCCTCCGAGGAATAGACTCAATACTAACGCTACTACTGGATTCTTTTCACGCCCGCCGAATTGAAGGTCGAAATCCGAACGCTTGCCCTCAGGAAGCGAGTCTCGAATCGTCTTCAACGTTTGAAGGTAGAGAAGTTTGTTCATAAAACTATCCTTAACCGGTGGTTACGATCGAAATTTTCAACAACCACCATCATGGATGATAACGCCATACCGTTGCAAGGCATTTGGCGTGAGCTATTAGCGATAATCCGCATGCATGATCACCTACACGTACCGTCGGTGCCTCCAACGGGAAAGCATGTCGCGCGTCGTGTCGGTATTCAGTTCAGAAAGCTTAAGGTTGCTCCAAACCATTTGCTACATTGCTAGCCTATGAGTCGTTCTCATGTGCTCCCCTCTACCCTGAGAATTACGATAACAGTTTGATTATTCCTATCGCGTCCGCCCAATCCAAGCCTGTCAACGCGAACCATCGTTCGGACCTCAAGCAGCAGGCGCAACCTCGACCGATATCCTGGCTCCGCTCTCGCGTTCCGCCACTGCCAGATCGTAGGCAGTTTGCAAATTGGCCCAGAAGCGCGCGCTGTTGCCGAAATAGCGCGCCAGCCGCAAGGCAGTGTCCGGCGATACGCTACGCTTGCCATTAAGAACGCGGTGATCCGCCCCGACGGAACCCGCAGCGCCAACGCCAAACCATTCGCGCTCAGATCCCGAGCCGCCAGTTCGCGTTTCAACAGACGCCCCGGATGAACCGGCATCATCGTCATTTCCGTCATCCCTTATGGTAATTGACGATTTCGACATCGGCGGCCTTCCCGTCATCGAACCGGAAGCAGTGTCGCCAAGGTCCGTTGATCGTCATCGCCCATTGCCCTCTACGATCGCCATCCAACTTATGCAGCCCCACCGATTTAAGCGGGCTCAGATCGTTCAGGGATGTTGCCGCCCCTAACGCGGCAAGCAACTCGTAAGCAGTCTCGACATCCAGGCCTGAGAACTTGTTCTTACCCGTCTCGGCACACCGATGGGTGGCGCTGCTGGCCCATGATTCAATCATATGTCAAGCATACTTCGTCAGACGTAGTATGAAAATCATCAATTCGAGTTCGACCCCATTGCCTCTGCCGCCGCATGCCGGCCGAGACCGGCGGTCGCCTTGACGGCATGGCCGCGCAGAAGCTATGCCCTGCGCCGGTTCAATCGGGTCGGAGACGGGTTTTGAGCATCTGGGGGCGGATTCGCGAGGGCGTGACCGAGCTGTCTTGGGGCAGTTTGTTCGGCCTCGACGATTCGCCGGAGCCGAAACCGGTGACGGAAGTTGACGCACGCCCGGCCGGGGCCAAGCAGGTTGGATTTACCATTGCCGTCATCGCGCTCGGCGCCAAGATGGCCAAGGCCGACGGCGTCGTCACCGATGCCGAGATCCATGCCTTTCATCAGGTGTTTCGGGCACCGCCGGAAGAACAGGCCAATGTCGATTTCTTCTTCGGCCTGGCCCGGCGCAGCACGACCGGCGCCGAGACCTATGCTCGTCAAGCGGCGAAACTGCTCGATCATGACAAAGGCGTGCTCGAAGATCTGCTGGGCGCGCTGTTCCACATCGCCAGGGCGGATGGCGGTTTTGCCCCGGCCGAGGATGCCTATCTGCGGCGCATCGCCCAGATCTTCGGCTTCGATGAAGCCGAGTACCGGCGCATCCGGTCCTTTCATCTGGGCGCCGAGACCGGAACCGGGATCGAAGACGATCCTTATCTGATTCTCGGTCTCGAACCGGCCGCCACGCCCGACCAGATCAAGGAGCGCTGGCGACAGTTGGTCCGGGAAAATCATCCAGATCGCGCCATGGCGCAGGGCCTGCCGGCGGAATTCATCTCGATCGCCAACGCCAAGCTCGCCCGAATCAATTCGGCCTATGCCATGCTGAAACAGAGCCGGGGGGCTGCCTGATGGCCGCGCCACCGCCCCTTGTGGCGCTTCGCGATGCCACGCTGACCTATGGCGGCAATCCGACCTTCACCGAGGTTTCCGTCTCGGTCACGCGGGGCGAGCGGATCTGCCTGGTCGGGCGCAATGGCAGCGGCAAATCCACGTTGTTGAAGGCGTTGGCCGGGCTGATCGATCTCGATCACGGCGAGCGCTTCCTGCAACCGGGTGCCCATGTCACCTATATGCCGCAGGATCCGGTGTTCGATCCGGCCATGAGCATCGCGCAGCATGTCGCCCTTGGCCTGCCGCCCGGTGAGGGGCTGGAGCGCGAAGGCTACAAGGTCGAGGCCATGCTGACCGAGGTCGGGCTCGATCCCGATCGGCAACTGGTCGGCCTGTCCGGGGGCGAGGGCCGGCGCGTCTCGCTCGCCCGCGTCTTCGTTGGCGAACCCGATGTCGTGCTGCTCGACGAGCCGACCAACCATCTCGACATTCCGGCGATCGAATGGCTGGAGGCGCGGCTCGCCGAATTTCGCGGCGCCGTGCTGATGATCAGCCATGACCGCGCCTTTCTGACTCGGCTGTCGCGCCGCACCTTGTGGCTCGACCGTGGACGGCTGCGCTCGACCGATCAGGGCTATGCCGGTTTCGATCAGTGGGTCGAGGGGATGCTGGCCGCCGAGGCCGCCGAACAGGACCGGCTCGACAAGAAGCTGGCGGTCGAGACGCTGTGGATGCGCCAGGGGATTTCGGCCCGGCGCACACGCAATATGGGTCGGGTCAGGGCGCTCCAGGGGTTGCGCCAGGAACGGGCACAGCGTGTCTCCATCGGGACCGTCCGGCTCGGCTCGGCCGGCACGCAAGCCGGCGGCCAGTTGGTCGTCGAGTTCAGCCATGTCGCCAAAAGCTTTCCGGCGAGCGAGGCGGCCGGGCCCCGGATCATCGCGACGGATTTTTCGACCCGCGTGCTGCGCGGCGACCGGATCGGCATCATCGGCCCGAACGGCGCCGGCAAATCGACCTTGCTGAAGCTGCTGACCGGCGAGCTGAGCGCCGACAGCGGCAAGATCCGCCGCGGCACCAATCTGATCCCGGCCTATTTCGACCAGCGCCGGCTGGGGCTGGACGGTGCCGCCACGGTCCGCGAAAATCTGGTCGGCAAGGATGGCGATACGATCTTCGTTCAGGGTGTGCCGCGCCATGTCATGTCGTATTTGCGCGACTTTCTGTTCGACGATCGCCAGGCGGTGCAGCCGGTCGATAGTCTGAGCGGCGGCGAGCGCAACCGGTTATTGCTGGCCAAGGTGTTGGCCCAGCCGTCGAATCTGCTGGTGCTGGACGAGCCGACCAACGATCTCGATATGGATACGCTCGACCTCTTGGAGGAATTGCTCGCCGATTATGACGGCACGCTGCTGCTGGTCAGCCATGACCGCGATTTCCTCGATCGGCTGGTCACCAGTGTGATCGCCGTCGAGGGGCAGGGCCGGGTCGAGGAATATGTCGGCGGCTATACTGACTATTTGCGTCAGCGGCCGCCGCCCGTGATCGCCAAGGCGAAACCGGCCGCAAAGTCGGCCACCGCGCGCGTCGAAAAGCCGAAAACCGCCCGCCTCGGCTTTCGCGAGCAGCATGACTTGGCGCGTTTGCCGGGCGTGATCGAGGCACTGACCGTCGAGCGGCACAAGTTGGAACAGCTTTTGGCCGATGGCGGGCTTTACACGCGCGATCCGGCGAGATTCACCGCCAGCACCGCCCGACTGGATGCATTGGCGCAAGAATTGGCCGATGCGGAGGATCGCTGGCTCGAACTCGAAATGAAGCGAAGCGAACTGGAATGAGCGGGTGGATCGAGCGTCCCTCGCCCAACCATGGCCCGCGCCGGCCGGGCGCGCCGATCGACATGCTGGTGCTGCATTACACCGGAATGGCGACCGCCGACGCGGCGCTGACGCGCCTTACCGATCCGACCGCCCAAGTCGGCTGCCACTGGCTGATCGACGAGGATGGCACGATCTATCGTCTGATCGAGGAAAGCCGCCGCGCCTGGCATGCCGGCCGGGCCTTCTGGGCCGGCGAGCGGGACATCAACAGCCGCTCGATCGGCATTGAACTGGTCAATCCGGGCCATGAGTTGGGCTACCGGCCCTTTCCATCGGCTCAGATGGCAGCCCTGGCCGAACTGGCGCGCGGCATTCTCGCGCGTCACCCGATTCCGGCCCACCGCGTGCTCGGACATTCCGACGTCGCGCCTGACCGAAAGCAGGATCCGGGCGAGTTGTTCGATTGGGCCTGGCTCGCCGCTCAAGGCGCCGGGCTGTGGCCGGCACCGCAGACCGCGATCGAAAGCTTCGATATCGCGGCCGATCTGACGCGGATCGGTTATGAGATGGCCGATGCCGCGACCATCGCGGCATTCCAACGGCATTTCCGCCCTACGCGGGTCGATGGCATGGCGGACGGCGAGACGCGCAGCCGCGTTGCGCAGATCGCCCGCGCCGTCCCATTGACGCTGTAGCGTCAAAATCGTAAAGCCGGGCTCGCGCCAGATGGCTGGATGACCGCTCCCGATCTTTGCATCGGGGGAGGAAAGTCCGGGCTCCACGGAAAACACGGTGCCGGGTAACGCCCGGCGGGGGCGACCCTAGGGAAAGTGCCACAGAAAGCAAACCGCCTAAAGCGCTTGCGGCTTCGGCCGAAAGACGCCGGCAAGGGTGAAAGGGTGCGGTAAGAGCGCACCGCGGCTGCGGCAACGGAGCCGGCATGGTAAACCCCACCGGGAGCAAGACCAAATAGGGATGACTGGCCGGCTCGTCGCCGAAAGGCGGCGGGACCGGCAGGCGGGTTTTCCGCGCCGTCATCCGGGTGCGTCGCGCGAGGCGCCTGGCGACAGGCGTCCCAGAGGAATGGTCATCCAGCGGGCTTCGGCCTGCGGACAGAACCCGGCTTACAGGCCATCTGGCGCCCCGCACAATTCGACGGTCGCAGAGATATGGTGCGACCGTCGAAGTGCGCCATTGTTTAGAGTTTCTTTCCCCTTAGCATACCATCGTACGGCGCGACCCTAACTGTCACCCGCCGGGAAGACCGAGGAGCGCCGCGGCATATCGCGCATGAGCGGCTTGCCTTACCATGAACCGCTGGGGCGCATAGAGTGCGATACGGGCGAGAGTAAATGGGGCTGAACCGTTTCATCACCCGATCGGCGAACCTGTTGGTCGGCGGCAAATCCGCATCGCCGGCCCAAGGCTTGCGATGGCGCATCTTGCTGCCCGTCACCGTGGCGATGGTGCTTCTGACCGCCGCGTTCGTCGTGATGTTCGCCCGCCATGAAAATCAGCGCCGCGACGAGGATATCGCCCGTGCGTCTGAACTGGTCGATAATCTGCTGACTGCGCAATTGACCGAGGACGTGCAGGAGATTCGCTCGCTCATGGAGTTGATCATGCGCGACGACCAGTTGGCGCTGGCGCTGGCCCGCCAGGACCGGGAAACGCTGCTTTCCCTTGCCGCGCCGATCCTTGACACCGTCCGTATGCGCGATCGGATCACGCATTTTTATTTCATCGAGCCCGATCGCACGATGCTGCTGCGGGTGCAGCTTCCCAGCGAATGGGGTGACAAGATCGATCGGCTGGTCGATATCCAGGCGCAGCGGACCGGTGAACCCGCCTGGGCCAACGAGCAGGGACCGTTCGGCACGCTGACGCTGCGGGTGGTTTATCCCTGGTACCGCGACGGCACGCTGATCGGCTTTCTCGAACTCGGCAAGGAGTTCGAGGATGTCGTCAACAGCTTCAACGCGCGACTCGGGGTCGATGTCTTCCTTGCGGCCGACAAAAAACTTTTCGATTACACCAAATGGCAGCGCGCGCATCAGCAATATGGCCACCAAGCCGATTGGGATGAGTTTCCATCGGTCGTCTTGTTGAGTCGAACCCACAATCCACTGTCACCGCCCGTCGCCGCTTATTTCGCGGCACTCGGGGAACAGCATGTAAAACACAGCTTTAGGCTGAATTTTGGCGAAAATGTCGCGCAAGCCATTGTCACCCCGGTCACCGACATTCAAGGCCGGACCCTGGGCGAGATGCTCATCCTGCGCGACGTCACGGCCGCCGTGTCGGAGCAGGAACGCACGATTCTCCTGGTCATTACCGGCTGCATTGTCCTCGGCAGCCTGCTTGTCGCCATGTTCTATCGCCTACTCGGAAATGTCGAGAATGCCATCGCAGAACGCGCGCAAAAATTGTTTGAGGCGGAAGCCACTTTACGCGCCAGCGAAAGCCGCTTTCGCGACTATGCGGAAACGGCGTTGGACTGGTTTTGGGAGACTGGGCCTGATCACAGCTTCACCTATATCTCCTCGCAGGCCGGCAATCGCGGGTTCGAGGATGATGGCCGATTGGGCCAGCGCCGATGGGATTTTGCCGCCGACCGTTTCGAAGCGGTCGAAAAATGGCAAACCCATATCGATGCGCTGACCCAACGAGAACCTTTCCGCGATCTTGTCTATCAAGTTGCGCAACCCGACGGCGCGCTTCGCTTTGTCTCGGTCAGCGGCCGGCCGATATGGACGGCCGACGGCCAGTTTTCCGGCTATCGTGGCGGTGCGCGCAACGTGACGGAAGCGATGGAAGCAGAGCAAATATTGCGCGAGGCGAAGGCCCAGGCCGAAGCGGCAAATCACGCCAAGAGCGCTTTTCTGGCCAATATGAGTCACGAACTGCGGACACCGCTGAACGCCATTATCGGCTTTGCCGAAATGATGACATCCGGCATTCTTCGCAATGTCGGGATCGAGCGCTATATCGGCTATGCCGCCGATATCCGCCGCAGCGGATTGCACCTTCTCGACATCGTCAACGATGTGCTGGACATGGCCCGCATCGAGGCCGGCAAGAACGAATTGTGCGAAACCGACCTCGTACTTGCGGATACGATATCGGACGTGGCCGGTATTCTAACCACGCAGGTCGACGAGGCCGGGCTGTCGCTCATCTGCGAGATCGATCCGGACCTGCCGCGCCTTCGCGCCGATGAGCGGGCGATGCGTCAAATCCTGATCAATCTCCTGTCGAACGCGATCAAATTCACACCGCCGGGCGGCACTATTACAATCGGTGTCCAGAATGCGGCAGTCGGCCTGCGGATCTGGGTGGCCGATACCGGGATCGGAATCGCGGCTGAAAACCTGCCGAAGCTGATGGACCCGTTCACACAGATCGACAATGTCTATCAGCGCAAGCACCACGGCACCGGCCTCGGCCTGACGCTGGTCCGTTCCTATGCCGCATTGCACGGTGGCACGGTTTCGATCGCCAGCGACCCGGGATACGGTACGACGGTTAGGATACTCATGCCGTCCAGCCGGCTCATTTCGGATTCATTCGCAGCAGGCGAAGGGGTGTAGACAAGCATCATCCCGCCTCATATCGGGTTTGCAGTTCCGCCGCCAGCACGGCTTCCGGCAGCAGGCGATTGCCGCCCAGGCGAATCGCGGTAACGGCACCATCGGTCGCCCGCTCGCGCCGCACCGGTTCGCCATGATTGGCAAAACTGCCGGCCAAGGTGATTCGTCCGGCATCGGGTTCCGTCAGTTCGATTTCGCTGGCGTCGAGCAGCGGATTGGCGAGGCCAGGGGCGGCGACCAGAATGCGGTCCCTCGTCGCCAGCAAATCGACCGCGCCCCACAAACCCCACCAGCGGCCATTCCAATCGGCCCGTTCCGCCGGGGGTGCGCCGAATTTGGCGAAACCTTGCAAAATATGGCACGCCCCTTCCGCCCAATTCTGTGCCGGACCGTCCGCCGCGTTGGTCAGGACGGACACGGTCAACATTTGAGCCGGGATCGTCATGGTGCGCGTGATATAACCTTGGAAACCGCCGGAATGGCCGAACCACGACCATGCCCCGATCTCGCCGGTGATGATGCCCAACCCATAGCGGCGATGGCCGGTGGAATGCGCCTCGGGCCATTGACTGCGGGTCATTTCGCGTCGGCTGTCGGCCGACAGCAGCCCGGTTACCGAGTCCGGAGCCAGTTGATTGAAGAAATGGGCAAGATCGGCCGCGGTGCTGACGAAGCCGGTGGCCGAGGCCAGTGCGCCGGTCGGATTGTCCCCGGGAATCACCACGCGACGCCCGAGCGGCAGCATGGCGCCATGGCCGCGCGCGAACGGCGCGTCGATCCTAAGCGGCATATCCGGCTCGGTCTCGCGCAGCTCCGCAGCGGCCACGATCTCGCGCGCGATCCATTCGCGAAACGGTTCGCCCGTGACCGCTTCAATGACAAAGCCGAGCACGCCATAGCCGTGATTTGAATATTTCATCCGCGTATTCGCCGGGATGACCGGGCCATCGGCCAGATCGGCGCGGATTTCATCGGCCGAGAGGAAGGGCCGGCGATCGGACCATTGCCCGGTATCGGCGCCATCGCGCACCAGACCCGCAGTGTGCGACAGCAATTGGGTAATCGTCGCCGCCGCGACCTGTGGATGCAGCCCGTCTACATACTGGCCGACCGGGTCGTCCAGCCGCAAGCGGCCCTGCTCTCGAAGCTTCATGATTCCGGCAGCGGTGAAGCTTTTCGAATGCGAGGCGACACGGAAACGATGCCGTGGCGTCAGCGCGGTGGCCTGCCGCCGGTCGGCCACCCCGAAGGCACGGTCGAGGCGGATTGCACCGGCATGCGCAATCGCCATTACACAGCCCGGTTGTTCGGTCTGCCGCATCTGATATTCGAGCCAGTGCGGAATATAGTCGAGGGCGGCCTCCAACCAACTATTCATTGTTCCGCTCCTTACGGGATAAGCGCCGGACGATAACGGTCGAACAGGTCCGATGTCTTGTTCGAAACGCAACCGAGCACCCCGATGGCGGCATGAATAGTGGCGGCGCCCGACAGGACATCGGGTAGGGACGAGCGTTTATTGGAATGGCGCGCTCATAAGAACATAAACAGAACAATGATTTTTCGATACGCGCCCAAGAACTGGCCGGCCCGACTGTTGCCCCACGCACGACGATGATTGCACCGGTCTGGCACGCTCGCGCGGCGCAATCGAAAGGTCTGATTGCCTCCACTGCATCGTTCTTAGCATATTCGTAAGATTTACTGGTGAGGGTCGTTGACCGGCACTCTGTCCCATGATATCCCATACTATCCCAGTTTGAAGCGGATTTGGATGGGGGTCGCCCAGCCGCGGAAGGGCCGAATTTGGTCCGTACTGGGTTTCGCAGGGGGATTTCCGTGGCGCTGTTCATGTCCACGTTCACGAACAAGGTCGATCGGAAGGGACGGGTTTCGGTACCGGCTACCTTCCGGTCGAATTTGTCTGGGCCGGACACGCCGCCGAACGGCATCCTTGTGCTGTATCGCTCCTTCCTGCTCGATGCGCTCGAAGGCTGCACGATCGAGCGCATGACCGAGATGAGCGCCCGGCTCGATACGCTGGAGCAATTCTCACCGGAACATGACGATCTCGCATCGGTCTTTGCCGACGCCCAGCAATTGACCCTCGATAGCGAGGGGCGGATCGGCCTGCCGGAAGATCTGATCGAATTCGCCCATATCACCGACAGCGCCGCCTTCGTTGGGCTGGGCAAGACCTTTCAGGTCTGGGAACCGCGGGCGCTCGCGGCGCACAAAGAAGCGATGCGCGACCGCCTGCGCCAGACCAAGGCGACTCTGCCCGGCAGCCGTGTCGCCGCTTCGGTGATCGCATGACCGAGCCTCGACACATCCCCGTCCTCGTCGAGGAGGTGGTCCTCGCTCTGGCGCCAGGGCCGGACAGCATCATCCTTGATGGCACATTCGGCCTCGGCGGCTATACACGGGCGCTGCTCGACGCCTCGGCCGGTCGCGTTGTCGGTATCGATCGCGACCCGCAAGCGATCGCTCGCGGCCGCAGTGTCGAGAGTGAATTTCCCGGCCGAATCAGCTTGATGGAAGGCCGATTCGGCGAGATGGAAAATCTGCTGCTGGCCACCGGCATCACAGCGGTCGATGGCGTCGCCTTGGATCTCGGTGTTTCCTCGCCGCAGATCGACGATCCCGAGCGCGGCTTTTCCTTCCGTTTCGACGGGCCGCTCGACATGCGCATGGGGACTGACGGCCCGAGTGCGGCCAGCCTGGTCAATAGCCTGGGCGAGGCCGAACTGGCCGACATCATCTGGCGCTTCGGCGAGGAAAGACTGTCGCGCCGCGTCGCCAAGG
>JBAVTK010000306.1:0-3852 GCA_049696095.1 Aliidongia sp.
GAACCGGCGCCTCCGCGCCCGCTGGTCGCCTCGCGCCCGACTCAGGCCGAGCCGCCGGTGCGGTCACCGCGGGCGGACGATCAGGAAAAACGCCGCTTTCAGCGCGGCACGCTGGTCCATCGGCTGCTGCAAAACCTGCCCGATCTGCCGCCGACCGAGGCGGAGCGGGCCGCGCGGCGCTATCTAGCCGGCAAAATCCACGGCCTCGATCCGGAAGAGCAGGACCAGATCGCGCGCGAAACCCTGGCCATCCTGCACCACCCCGATTTCGCCCCGTTATTCGGGCCGGGCTCGCGCGCCGAGGTGCCGGTGGTCGGGCTGATCGACGGCAAGGCCCTGAGCGGCCGGATCGACCGGCTGGTCGTGACCGAGAACGAAGTTATGATCATCGATTACAAGACCAACCGCCCGCCGCCTGCGACTGTCGCCGAGGTGGCGCCGGTCTATCTGGACCAATTGGCGGCCTATCGAGCGGCGCTGGAGCGGATTTATCCGGGAAAGCGGGTGCGTACCGTGCTGCTGTGGACCGATGGCGCGAGGCTGATGGAGGTGTAGCAGCTCGCAGTAACCGTCAGGCCCCACTCCGGCCAGCGCGATCGAGCGTGCCACAGAGCTTGGCAGTGCGCACCGCCAGCGCTTCGGTGGCCTGATCGATCAACTCGCCCAGGATCACCTCGGTCGGCTGCTCCGACGTCACCATGCCAACGCTCTGGCCGGCCATGAGCGAGCCGGTTTCGACGTCGCCGTCGATCACGGCGCGCCGCAAGGCGCCGGCCCAGAAATGTTCGATTTCGAGTTGGGCCGCCTTGGGATTGAGTTCGCCGCGCTCGCACCGCTCGATCACGGCCCGCTGCATCTCGATGAAGCGGCGCGTACCGTCATTGACCAGAGCGCGAACCGGAATCACCGGAAAGCGCGGATCGAGCGGGGCCGACGGCACGGCGTCGCGGGCTGCGGCGCGGATGAAGGCCTGCTTGAAGCGTGGGTGGGCGAGGGATTCCGTGGCACAGACAAAGCGGGTCCCGAGCTGGACCCCGGCCGCGCCCATCTCGAGATAAGACAGGATCGCCTCGCCGCGGCCGATACCGCCGGCAACGAAGACCGGGATCTCGGTGATATTGGGCAGAATTTCCTGCACCAGCACACTGGTCGAGACCGGGCCGATATGGCCGCCGGCTTCCATGCCTTCGATAATCAGCGCATCGACGCCCATGCGCACCAGCTTGCGCGCCAGCACCAGGGCCGGTGCGAAACACAGCACCTTGCACGGCGTGCGCTTGATCTGACCGATCGCCGCCGAAGGCGGCACCCCGCCGGCCAGCACGATATGGCCGATCGATTTGGCGATGCAGACTTCGATCAAATCGCTCAATTGTGGGTGAAGCGTGATGAGATTGACGCCGAACGGCTTGCTCGTCCGCTCGCGCGTCGCATCGATTTCGCTCGCCAGTTGATCTGGATCCATCGACCCCGAAGCGATGACCCCGAAGCCGCCGCCATTGGAGATCGCGGCGACGAGATTGCGTTCGCTCACCCAGCTCATCGCACCGCCCATGATGGCGATGTCGCAGCCGAGGAAATCGCAGCCGCGCCGCCACAGTTGATCGAGTGCTGCGCGCGCGCCCATCTTTGCCGGCTCCGTCGGCGAGACGCGGAATGTCGGCGGCACTATGGTATCGACGGGTGCGGTCATGTCGGGTTCAGGGCACGTCCAACTCATAGGCGGTGTGGAGCGCGCGCAAGGCCAATTCGAGATATTCCTCGGCGATCAGCACGCTGACCTTGATCTCGCTGGTCGAGATGACCTGAATATTGATGCCCTTGTCGGCCAGCGTGCGGAACATCTTTTGCGCGACGCCGGCATGGCTGCGCATGCCGATGCCGATCACCGAGATCTTGGCGACCGCGGCATCATGGGTGATTTCCTCGCAATATAGATCGGGGCCGAGCGCGCCATCGAGTGCGCGGACCGTGCGGCCCAGATCGGCCTTGCCGACGGTGAAGGTCAAGTCCGTGGTCCTTCCGTCGCGCGAGACGTTCTGCACGATCATATCAACATTGATATTGGCGTCGGCCAAGGGGCCGAAGATCCCAGCGGCGACGCCCGGCCGGTCGGCCACCGCACGCAACGTGATTTTGGCCTCGTCCCGGCTATAGGCGATTCCGCTGACGACTTGCTTTTCCAAGATTTCGCCCTCATCCACGACGAGCGTGCCCGGTCGATCGACGAAGCTCGACAATACCTGCACCCGAACGCTGTGATTCATCGCCATTTCGACCGATCGAGTCTGCAACACCTTGGCCCCTTGCGAGGCCATTTCCAACATTTCCTCGTAAGTGATCTTGTCGAGCTTGCGCGCCCGGCTGACAAGTCTTGGGTCGGTCGTATAGACACCATCGACATCGGTGAAGATGTCGCAGCGTTCCGCGTCAAAGGCGGCCGCGAGTGCTACGGCTGAGGTGTCGGAACCGCCGCGACCGAGCGTGGTGACGCGGCCGCCCGGTGAAATCCCCTGGAACCCAGCGACCACGGCGACTTCGCCCCGTGCCGCGCGATCCTTGATTTCGGCCAGATCGATTTCCCGAATGCGTGCCGTACCATGGGCGTCGTCGGTGCGGATCGGAATCTGCCAGCCGAGCCAGGAACGTGCGGCGATGCCCATTCCCTGCAAGACGATCGCCAGCAGGCCGGCCGTCACCTGTTCGCCAGACGCGACCACGGCGTCATATTCCCGCGTATCATGCAGTGAGGCGGCCATGTTGCACCAGGCGGCCAGTTGGTTGGTCGTGCCTGACATGGCTGAGACGACGACGATCACCTGATTTCCGGCGTCGATTTCGCGCTTTACCTGGGCTGCGACGGTCCTGATACGGTCGATATCGGCAACCGACGTCCCGCCAAATTTCTGCACAATACGTGCCATAATCTATCTTACCTGCCCGCTACGGCGCCGTTGTGCCCGGCACTGCCGCCGATGATCCTGTGAAGCCTGCCGAATGGCGGCTATACATAGCTTTCGCAGTGCAATGAAGCAAGCGCGTGCCGGTCGGACGAGACCTGTTGAGGAGGAGCGAGATCGTGGTTTCAGCATCCGGTGGTCGAGTCGCACCCAGCACCGTGGACCCGGCCGAGATCGCCCGGTTCGCTGCGATGGCCGCAAGCTGGTGGGATCCAAAGGGTGAATGCCGGCCGCTGCACCGGTTGAACCCGACGCGACTCGGTTTTATCCGCGATCGGCTGGCCGGGCATTTCGCCCGCAATGTCGGCGTCAGAAATCCGTTTGCCGGGCTGTCGCTGCTTGATATCGGCTGCGGCGGCGGGCTCGTGGCCGAGCCGATGGCCCGACTCGGCTTCACCGTGACCGCGGTCGATGCCGCGGCCGAGAACGTCGCGGTCGCCCGGTCACATGCCGAAACACAAGGGCTGGCGATCGACTATCGCCACGACACGGCTGAGGCGCTGGTTGCTGCGGCTGAGCAATTCGATGCCGTGCTGGCGCTTGAGGTGGTCGAACATGTCGCCGAGCCGGCGGCGTTTCTGGCGTCGATCGGGCGGCTGGTCCGGCCGGGTGGTGCTGTCGTGCTCTCGACGCTCAACCGCACCGCCAAAGCCTATGCGCTCGGCATCGTCGGTGCCGAATATCTGCTGCGGTGGGTGCCGCGCGGCACTCATAGCTGGGCGAAATTCGTCAAGCCGTCCGAATTGGCGGCCGGTGCGCGCCGGGCCGGGCTGGAGGTGCGCGAACTGGCCGGCATGCAGTACGATCCATTCGCCGACCGATGGTCGCTCGGCCGCGATCTCGACGTGAATTACCTGATGTTTGCGACGCGGGGCTAAGGCGTGTCGTCAGT
>JBAVTK010000307.1:0-14826 GCA_049696095.1 Aliidongia sp.
GCGGAAAATATTCCCGAGCAGCTTCGGATCATTCGGGTTTTGTTCGAGCCGCACCAGCTCGACGTCCAAAGTTCCCAAACCTTCCGCCGTCTCAGTCAGAAACTCACTGAGCAAATCGTCCATGGGATATAATCCACCTTGAAAGTGTCGCCGAATTGACCGTGTTTTGACTGGCCCGCCCGAGAATCGAGATGTGTTAGACCTTGATCGATGTTTCTTAACATAGAGTTACATGCGGCGTCCGAAGCTCGCGCAAGCACCTGATTTTACGTTGTCCTTATCTTTCTTTCCCGACGAGCACCAGTTCGTTCGCCATCGGCTGCCTTATTTCGAGCGCCCAATCGCCCTGTGCCGCCAGCAGCGCGGTGAAGGCCGCCTGGATCGTGCGCGGCGAGAGCAAATCAAGCGCCGCCGGCTGGTTGAGCAAGGCCGCAATCGGCTCGACCAGCCGCACCCCCTCACCCGCCGCCGTCACGGCGATGCCGCCACCCGTGGCGGCATCAAGCGTGACGGTTCCCCCGCGCGGCAACGCCTCGGCCGCCACGACGATGAGGTTACAAGCAAGCTTCCCTGCCCCAACGGGTAGCGCAGCGATCCGCCAATCGAAGACGATCTTGCTCTCGGTGAAAAAATCGATCGTCGCCTGGCGGAACAGCGCATCGGCCAGCGGTGCGGTCGCCCCATAGGCGAGTCGGTAAAACTGCAGCCTTCGAGAGAGATTTCGTGCACTGAGACCGATCAGCGCGATAGCGCTGTCCGCAAACTCGGCCTCATCTGCCAGAATTTCGACACCATTGGCAATGGCACCGGCCGGACTGACCAATTCGTGGCACAAACGCGCCGACAACAGTTCGGCGATCCTAACATCCAGCGTTTCCACCATATCCAGCCTCCTTGCCAAAATAAGCGAGCATAGCACGACGCGGTTAGAAATCCGGCCACCGCCGACACGCTTGCAGAAGTGTACCGTCATCGGACGCCGACGAGCACTATTTGCCCGTAACGCCAAGCTGACTCGCGCCGGCCGCGCTTGCCTCGCACGATCGGCATGCCCATAGTAATGGCATGCTTGACCCGTTTGGCCGCACCATCTCCTATCTTCGCGTCTCGGTCACCGACCGATGCGACTTTCGCTGTGTCTATTGCATGGCGGAAGATATGAGCTTTCTGCCGAAAGCCGAAATTCTGTCGCTTGAAGAGCTCGATCGGTTGTGCACGGCGTTCATCCGGCTGGGTGTCCGCAAGCTGCGTTTGACCGGCGGCGAACCGCTGGTCCGGCGCAACGTCTTGTGGCTGATCGATCGTCTGGGCCGGCATCTCTCTTCCGGCGCGCTCGATGAATTGACCTTGACGACCAATGGCAGCCAGCTTGCGCGCCATGCCGGTCACTTGGCGGCGGCCGGGGTTCGGCGGATCAATGTCTCAGTGGACACGCTCGACCAAGGAAAATTCGCCGCGATCACGCGCTGGGGGCGGCTCGATCAGGTGCTGACCGGGCTCGAAGCCGCCAAGCAGGCGGGGCTTCAGGTCAAGATCAACGCCGTGGCGCTCAAGGGCGTCAACGACATGGAATTCGACCGGTTGATCGGCTGGTGCGGTGCCGAGGGTTTCGATCTGACCCTGATCGAAGTCATGCCGATGGGCGAAATCGGCGGCGATGCGCGGCTCGACCAGTATCTGCCGCTGTCGCTGGTGCGGGCCGATCTGGCGCGGCGCTGGACATTGACCGAAATCGACCACCGAACCGGCGGGCCTGCGCGCTATGTCCGTGTCGAAGAGACCGGCGGCCGGCTGGGCTTCATCACGCCGCTCACCCATAATTTCTGCGAAAGCTGCAACCGCGTCCGGCTGACCTGCACCGGCACGCTCTATATGTGTCTGGGTCAGGAGGACGCCGCCGATCTGCGCGCCCCGCTGCGCGCCAGCACCGACGATGCCGCACTCGAAGCGGCGATCGGTGCGGCGATCGCCCGCAAGCCCAAGGGGCACGATTTCATCATCGACCGCCGCCATCGCGGCCCGGCCGTCGCCCGCCATATGAGCGTGACAGGCGGTTAGCAGTGGATCGTCCGAATCACCAGCTGGAACGGCGCCGCCTGCTCCAGGGTTCGGCACTGCTGGGCGGCCTCAATCTCCTCGGTCTCGGCGGGTGCGCCCTGCCGACCGACCGAGACGCCGCGGATCGGCGTTATTTCGAGGCCGGCCCGCCGCTGGCGCCAGTACGGGCCGAGATCGACCGGCTGTTCGACATCACGGTTTGTTTGCGGCCATTCCGGGCGGCCGGGCCGCGACTCGATACCGAACAGATCGGCAATACGCTCGTCGTCCATAATTACGGGCACGGCGGCAGCGGCTGGTCGCTTTCCTGGGGATCGAGCACGATTGCCGTTCAGAAAGCCATGTCGGGCAGTCCGCGCGATGTGGCAGTGATCGGCTGCGGCGCGCTGGGCCTAACCTCGGCCATTCTCGCGCAGAACGCGGGCGCGCGGGTCACGATTTACGCGCGCGATCTGTTGCCGGACACCCGTTCCGCCCGCGCGACCGGCAGTTGGACGCCGGACTCCCGCATCGCCCTTGCCGATGCGGCACCACCGGGCTTCGCGGCGCTGTGGGAACAGATGGCGCGGATCTCGTTCAAGACCTATCGCCGCTATCTGGGCCTGCCTGGCAACCCGGTGGAATGGACGGACCGGTATTTTCTGGCCGATCCGGCCCCGGACGAGCCCGCCACGCCGCCGCGGCCGGAGCGCCTCGAATTCGCGCAATATATCGAGCGGATTCGCGATCTTACACCACGCGCCCGAGCGCTGCCGCCCGGCGGCGGTCCCTTTCCGGCGCACAATGTCCGGCACACCTCGTCGATGATGTTCAACATCGCCGATTACGGTCATACGCTGGTGAATGATTTTCTAGCCGCGGGCGGGAAATTCGAGCGGCGGGAATTCCGCGCACCGGCCGATTTGACGGAACTCACCGAGACGGTGGTTATCAATTGTCCCGGTTACGGTGCCCGCGCGCTCTGGCGGGACGAGACGATCATCCCGGTACGCGGCCAGATCGGCTGGCTCATCCCGCAACCCGAAGTGAATTACGGCTTATTCTATCGCAATGTCAGCATGCTGGCACGCCGGGACGGCATCGTCATTCAGGCGATTGAGGGCGGCGATATGAAGGGGTACAATGACGACAATGAAGCGCCCAATCGCCCGGAAAGCGAAAATGCCGTGAAAACCATCGCCAGCCTGTTTGCCGGGCCCGGCAGCACGGCCTGACACTCACGGAAAACTTCGGGCGACGCGAAATCCGGAAGCGTCGTCCCGGTCGCGGGTCTCGTCGCGATCACGCCGGGCCGAGCGAATATAGCCGGTATTGCTGTTCCACGAACCGCCGCGCACAACGCGCGCGCGGCAATCGCCCGCCGTCCAGGCACTGCCATTGGCCGGCGCCCCACTATAGCCGTCATTCCAGCAATCCGCCGTCCATTGCCAGACATTGCCCAGCATGTCGAACAGGCCCCAGCCATTGGGTGGAAAGGAGCCGACCGGCGCGGTCCGCGCATTGTCCCATTGGCTGCCACAGCCGTTGCAAGTTGCTTGGCGATTACCGATCTCCTGCCCCCAGGGTCGGGCCGTTTGCGTCCCGGCGCGCGCGGCATATTCCCATTCGGCTTCGCTCGGCAGGCGATAGGGGCCGCCCTCGCCCCTGGCCGCATCCTCGTGCAACCTGGCGACCTTGCGGTTGAGCCACCCGACATAGCTTTGCATATTGTCCCAGTTGACGTTGATCACCGGTCGGTCGCCCCGGCCCCAACCGCGATCGTCCGGACGATAATGGCTGCAACCGCCATCGGCGACGCAGGCATCCCATTGGTCAAAGGTCACGGGGTATTTACCGAGACCAAAGGACGGCACGGAGACCTGATGGCGCGGACCTTCGGTACCGTCGCGCCCGTCCTCGGAGTCCACCGCCCCCATCGTGAAACCGCCGTCCGGAATGACGACCATTTCCGGACAATCCGGGCAATCGCGGAATGGTCGCTGCGTTTTGCGAGTGTCCGCTGCTTTCGCCCGCTTGGGCGTGAACGACTGCTCCGCCTTGGGTTCACCGTCCGCGGCCCTTGCGCTCGACGGCGGCATGCCGATCAGCATCGCCAGACAAGCCACAATCACCGTGATGTTACGCAAATCACTGCTCCCCCCCGGCGAACCGTCGAGATCGGCCATCGGCGCATGATCGAACTTTGCACCACAAATGCCACTTATAGGCAAGTTTATGAGGCCGAATATACATTGGGGGATATAGATTAAATTGCCTCCAACCGCCATCGCGCAGGTCGCGTCCGGCTTAAATTCGGAAACGGCACTTACCACCGTTTCGGATATAATATGATGACCATTTTGCATCATAAGCTTTTCCTATCGTATATTCTGTCAGATTTCGCCTTTCATATTTCCGATTCGGAAATATAAACAAGAAAACGATTGCCCTGTCGATTCAGTCAGCCTAGCATTCGGTGGGCCTGAGTCGCGTTCGACTGCTCTGGAGTCGCTATGAGCCATAAATTGCTGCAGTTCGTTTCGGTCGAGCGGGAAATGCCGGAGATCCGTTCAGCCGAGGAACGCCGGCATGATTTTGCCGAAATTTACGCCCGCTTCGATCCCTCGGCGGCGCGCATCCAGGCATCACGCTGCTCGCAATGCGGCATTCCGTTCTGTCAGGTGCATTGCCCGCTCCACAACAACATCCCGGACTGGCTGATGCTGACGGCCGAAGGACGGCTCGAAGAGGCGTACGAACTGGCGGCGGCGACCAATAATTTTCCGGAAATCTGCGGCAGGATTTGTCCGCAGGATCGGCTGTGCGAGGGTAATTGCGTCATCGACAAAGGCTTCAGCAGCGTCACGATCGGCTCGGTCGAGAAATTCCTCACCGACACAGCCTGGGATCGCGGCTGGGTCAAGCCGCCGGCACCGATGCGCGAACGGCCTGGATCCGCGGCGATTATCGGCGCCGGCCCGGCCGGCCTGGCCGCTGCCGATCAGCTCCGCCGTAAGGGCTATCAGGTCGCGGTCTATGACCGCTACGATCGGATCGGCGGGCTGCTGGTCTATGGCATTCCCAATTTCAAGCTCGACAAGGAAATCGTCGCCCGGCGGCATCGCCTGCTGGAAGCCGGTGGTGTGGTGTTTCATCCGAATTTCGAGGTCGGACGCGATGCGACGCTCGGCGAGCTGCGGCAACGTCATGACGCGGTGCTGATCGCGACCGGCGTCTATCGCCCCCGGCCGCTTCAGTTACCAGGCATCGGCCTCGGCAACATCGTGCAGGCCTTGGAATATTTGACGGAGAGCAACCGGCGCGGCCTGGGCGAACCGGCGACCTCCGGCGCGCTCGACGCGGCCGACCGGAATGTCGTCGTCATCGGCGGCGGCGATACCGCGATGGATTGCGTGCGCACCGCCCTGCGCCAGGGTGCCCGCTCGGTCAAATGCCTCTATCGGCGCGACCGCAAGAACATGCCGGGCTCGCAACGCGAAGTGACCTATGCCGAAGATGAAGGCGTCGAATTCATCTGGCTGGCCGGCCCGCAAAGCTTCGAGGGCACCGAGAATGTCGAGCGCGTGCACGCCCACCGCATCCATCTGGGCACCGGCGGGAGCGACGGCCGGCAGACGCCGCAACCGGTCGAGGGCAGCCAATTCACGCTTGCCGCCGATCTGGTCATCCTGGCGCTCGGCTTTGATGCCGAGGATGTGCCGATGCTGTTCGGCGAACCGGCGCTCGCCACCAACCGCTGGGGCACGATCGAGGCCGATCCGGCGACTCTCGCCACCTCGATCGACGGTGTCTTCGCGGCCGGCGACATCGTGCGCGGCGCCTCGCTGGTCGTTTGGGCGGTACGCGACGGCCGGCTCGCCGCCGACTCGATTGCCCGCCATCTGGCAGCCGTAAGTGGAGTTTAGGGGTCGCCATGTCTGAAACTCGCAAACCCGGCGACACGCCGATCCTCGAATCCGGCGAGGCATTCCGACGGAATTTCGAGGCCAATGCCCAGTATTTGCGCCAAAGCGGCCTCTACGACCCGGCCGACGAGCATGATGCCTGCGGCGTCGGGCTGGTCGCGGCGATCGACGGCCAGCCGCGCCGCGCGGTGGTCGAAGCGGCCCTTCAGGCGTTGAAATCGGTCTGGCATCGCGGCGCGGTCGATGCCGACGGCAAGACCGGCGACGGCGCGGGCATTCATCTCGAAATCCCAACGGCGTTCTTCCACGCCCATGTCGCGCGTAGTGGCGTGAACGAGACGCGCGACACGCCGCTCGGCGTCGGCATGGTGTTCCTGCCGCGGACCGATCTCGACGGCCAGGAGCGCTGCCGTGCCGTGGTCGAGACCGAAATTCTGGGCTTCGGCTACGCCGTGCATGGCTGGCGCCAGGTGCCGGTAAATATCGACGTGATTGGCGAAAAGGCCAATGCCACCCGGCCCGAGATCGAGCAGATCATCGTCGCCAATCCACGCAAGGTTCCGCCAGAACAGTTCGAGCGCGACCTCTATATCCTTCGGCGACGCATCGAAAAGCGCGTGATCGCCGATCAGATCGCCGGCTTCTATATCTGCTCGCTGTCGTCGCGCTCGATCATCTATAAGGGCATGTTTCTGGCCGAACAGATGACGGCGTTCTATCCCGACCTGCTGGATCCGCGCTTCGAATCCAGCTTCGCGATCTATCATCAGCGCTATTCGACCAACACTTTTCCGACCTGGCCGCTGGCCCAGCCATTCCGCATCCTCGCCCATAATGGCGAAATCAACACGTTACGCGGCAATCTCAATTGGATGAAAAGCCATGAAACGCGCATGGCCCATCGCGTCTTCGACGAGTATCTGGAGGATCTGAAGCCGGTCGTGCAGGCGAGCGGATCGGATTCGGCAGCACTCGACAATGTCTTCGAGCTGCTGGCGCGCGCCGGGCGTCCGCTGCCCATGGTGCGCGCGTTGATGGTGCCGGAAGCCTGGTCCGAGCGCCCGACCCTGCCCAAGGCGCATCGCGACCTCTATTCCTATTGCAACTCGGTGATGGAGCCGTGGGACGGGCCGGCAGCACTCGCCATGACCGACGGCAATTGGGTTCTGGCCGGGCTCGACCGCAATGGCCTGCGTCCGATGCGCTATTCCATTACCCAAGATGGCTTGCTGATCGTCGGATCCGAAACCGGCATGGTCCGGCTGAACGAGGGCGAAATCGTCGAAAAAGGCCGGCTCGGCCCGGGCCAGATGCTCGGCGTCAATCTGGCCGAGGGCAAACTCTATCGTCACGGCGACCTGACCGATCTGATCGCCGACAGCCGCCCGTTCGGCGAATGGGTCAAGAACATCACGCCGCTCGACGTGCTGACCATCGAGGCGGTTCCCGCGGAACCCGAATTCGACCGAGAAACCCTGCGTCGGCGCCAGATCGCCATGGGTTGGAGCCATGAGGATCTGGAACTGATCCTGCACCCGATGGCCGAGGACGCCAAAGAAGCCATCGGGTCGATGGGTGACGACACGCCGCTTGCCGTGCTGAGCGACCGGTATCGCGGCCTGCATCATTTTTTCCGGCAGAATTTCAGCCAAGTCACCAACCCGCCGATCGACAGCTTGCGCGAGCGCCGGGTCATGACGCTGATCACGCGGTTCGGCAATCTCAACAACATCCTCGACGAGGATGCGACCCAGTGCGAGATCCTGCAACTGCCCTCGCCGATCCTCGGCAATGGTGCGTTCGCCGCTGTGTGCCGGCACCTCGAAGACATGACGATCGAACTCGATTGCAGCTTCGATTTGGACCGGGGCAATCTGCGCGAGGCGATCCAGCGCATCCAGCGCGAAGCGGCCGATGCCGTGCGCGAGGGCCGGACCCATGTCGTGCTGGACGACCGGGCGATCGGTCCCAGGCGCGCCGCCGTGCCGATGATCCTGGCGACCGGTGCCGTCCACAGCCACCTGGTGCGCCAGCAATTGCGCACCTTCACCTCGCTGTCGGTGCGCAGTGCCGAATGCCTCGACGTCCACTACGCCGCGGTGTTGATCGGCGTCGGCGCTACTTGCATCAACCCATATCTGGCCGAAGCGGCGATCCTCGACCGGCATCGGCGCGGGCTGCTGCCCGGCCTGACCGCCGGCCAAGCCATCGCCAACTACCAGAAGGCGATGGATGATGGGCTGTTGAAGATCATGGCCAAAATGGGCATCGCGGTGATTTCCTCATATCGCGGCGCCTATAATTTCGAGGCGGTCGGTCTGTCGCGCTCGCTCGTCGCCGAGTTCTTTCCGGGCATGAACTCGAAGATTTCCGGCATCGGGCTCCAGGGCATCGAACTCAGAACCCGCGAGGCGCATGAGCGAGCCTTTGCCGAGGATGTGGCCATTCTGCCGGTCGGCGGCGTCTATCGCTTTCGGCAGGGCGGCGAGAGGCACGCCTTCGCGGCCGATCTCATCCATGTGCTGCAAGAAGCAGTCGGCCGGGATTCCTACGCCACTTTCAAGCGCTATACCGAGGCGGTGCGCAAGCAACCGCCGCTCAATCTGCGCGATCTGCTCGATTTCACGTACAAGCAGCCACCCGTCTCGGTCGATGAGGTCGAATCGATCACCGAGTTGCGCAAGCGGCTGGTGGCACCCGGCATTTCGCTGGGCGCCCTCGGGCCGGAGGCGCATGAGACGCTGTCGATCGCGATGAACCGGATCGGCGCCAAATCGGACAGCGGCGAGGGCGGCGAGGATCCGGCCCGCTACAAACCGCGTCCGAACGGCGACAACGCCGCCTCGGCAATCAAGCAGGTCGCATCCGGCCGGTTCGGCGTCACGGCGGAATATCTCAATAATTGCCGCGAGATCGAGATCAAGGTGGCGCAAGGCGCCAAGCCGGGCGAAGGCGGCCAATTGCCGGGCTTCAAGGTCGATAGCCTGATCGCGCGCCTGCGCCACGCCACACCGGGTGTCTCGCTGGTCTCGCCGCCACCGCATCACGACATCTATTCGATCGAGGATCTGGCTCAGCTCATCTATGATCTGAAGCAGATCAACCCGGACGCCAGGGTCTGCGTCAAGCTGGTGGCGCGTTCCGGCATCGGCACGATCGCCGCCGGGGTCGCCAAAGCCAAGGCCGACGTCATCCTGATTTCCGGCCATAGCGGCGGCACGGGAGCAAGCCCACAATCCTCGATCAAGCATGCCGGCATCCCCTGGGAGATGGGGTTGGCCGAGGTGCATCAGGTGCTGGTGCTGAACCGGCTGAGGCACCGGGTGAAGCTTCGGACCGATGGCGGCATCAAGACCGGGCGCGATGTCGTGATTGCGGCGATCCTCGGGGCCGAGGAGTTCGGCCTCGGCACGGCATCGCTCGTCGCAATGGGCTGTATTCTGGTGCGGCAATGCCATTCCAACACCTGCCCGGTCGGGATCTGCACGCAAGACCCCAGGCTGCGCGCCAAATTCGCCGGCTCGCCGGAAAAGGTCGTCAATCTGTTCAGCTTCGTCGCCGAGGAGGTCCGCGAGATTCTGGCGACGCTGGGGGCGCGCACGCTGAACGAAATCATCGGCCGCACCGATCTTCTGGCCCAGGTTAATCGCGGCTGGGCGCATCTCGACGATCTCGATCTGAACCCGATCCTGGCCCAGGCCGATCCCGGCGATTACAAGCGATATTGCACGCTGGAGACCCGCAACGAGGTACCGGATTCGCTCGATGCCCAGATGATCAAGGATGCGGCCGCACTCTTCGATCTCGGTGAGAAGATGCAGCTCACCTACAATATCCGCAACACGCAGCGCGCCATCGGCACGCGGATGTCCTCGATGATCACGCGGAAATTCGGCGCCAACACGCTGCAACCGGGGCACGTCACCGCCCGCCTGCGCGGCTCGGCCGGACAGAGCCTGGGCGCCTTTGCGGTGCAGGGGCTGAAGCTCGAAGTGTTCGGCGATGCCAATGATTATGTCGGCAAGGGCCTGTCGGGCGGCACGATCACGGTGCGCGCCATGACCGCAAGCCCGCTCGCGAGCCACCTCAACACGATCATCGGCAACACCGTGCTTTATGGTGCCACATCGGGCCGGCTCTTCGCCGCCGGTCAGGCCGGCGAGCGCTTCGCCGTGCGCAATTCCGGCGCCGAGGCGGTGATCGAAGGCTGCGGCTCCAATGGCTGCGAATATATGACTGGTGGCATCGCCGTGATATTGGGGCCGGTCGGCGAGAATTTCGGCGCCGGCATGACCGGCGGCATGGCGTTCGTCTATGACCCGGAAAACCGCTTTGCCGCCCAAGCCAATCCCGACAGCATCATCTGGCAGCGGCTGGAGACGACGCATTGGGCGGGCATGCTGCGGGGGTTGATCCAGATCCATGTCGAGGAAACCCAATCACGCCACGCCACCCAGATCCTCAATGACTGGCCGCGCGAAAGCGGACATTTCTGGCAGATCGTACCCAAGGAAATGCTGGGACGGCTGGAGTATCCGCTGCGGCTGGCGGCGGCGGAGTAGCGGGCAATCAGAGTACTCTCGGACCGGCTCTCACGCTGCCCGCACCTCGGCCGGCCGGTTGTCTGGAACTGTCGCCCGGAATGCGCGTTGGCGAAGGGGGGGCGGCCTCAAGACATTGGTTACGGGAACGACCTGATCATTGCGCTTTCGGCGCCATGATGGCACGTTGGAAAAAAATCGCTTGTTGCGATTTGCATTCACCGCAACAGGCCTTTGACTGGGGCACTGCGCCATAGGGGAGAGAAATACGTGCAGCACCAAGGGTTACAATTCGGCACATCACAGGAAGCAGCGCTGGGTCACGGGCTGAGAAATTTATCGGCCATTCACAGAAACTTGTCCGTGCCGACGCTCTATGAGCACGCCATCCGCAATGGCGAAGGCCAAATCGCCGCCGGCGGCGCCTTCGTCGCGATCACCGGTCAGCATACCGGCCGCTCGCCCAAGGACAAATATATTGTCCGCGAGGCTTCGAGCGAGGGCGACATCGCCTGGGGCGATGTCAATATCCCGGTTTCCGAGGCAGTGTTCGATCAGATCCATCAACGCATGCTGGCCTATTTCCAGCAGCGCAGCGCCTATGTCGTCGATGTCTTCGCCGGGGCCGACCCGGAATACCGGTTGCCCGTGCGCGTCGTGACCGAGCAGGCCTGGCATTCGCTGTTCGCCCGCAACATGTTCATCCGGCCGCGCCCGGCCGAACTCGAAGGCTTCGAGGCCGGTCTCACCATCCTCCAGGCGCCCGGTCTGGTGGCGATGCCGGAATTCGACGGGCTGCGTTCCGAGACCTTCATCCTGGTCAATATGAAGAAGCGGCTCGTGCTGATCGGCGGCACGTCCTATGCCGGCGAGATCAAGAAATCGGTCTTCGGCGTGCTGAATTACCTGCTGCCCGATCGTGACGTGATGCCGATGCATTGTTCGGCCAATATCGGCCCGAACGGCCGTTCGGCGATCTTCTTCGGCCTGTCCGGCACCGGCAAGACCACGCTCTCGGCCGATGGCTCGCGCACGCTGGTCGGCGATGACGAGCATGGCTGGTCGGATCGCGGCATCTTCAATTTCGAAGGCGGCTGCTATGCCAAGGTCATCAAGCTTTCGAAGCAGGCCGAGCCCGAGATTTGGGACACTACACGGCGCTTCGGCACGGTGCTGGAAAACGTCATCCTCGACCCGCACAGCCGGATCGCCGATCTCGATAATGGCAGCCTGACCGAAAATACCCGCGCCTGCTATCCGCTGGATTTCATCCCGAATGTCAGCGACAGTGGCATGGCCTCGCATCCCGATACCGTGATCATGCTGACCGCCGATGCCTTCGGCGTGCTACCCCCGATCAGCCGTCTGTCGGCCGATCAGGCGATGTATCACTTCCTGTCGGGCTACACCGCACGGGTTGCGGGGACCGAAAAGGGGCTGGGGGCCGCACCGCAGGCCACCTTCTCGACCTGCTTCGGCGCCCCTTTCATGCCGCGCCATCCGTCGGTCTACGCCAAGATGCTGGGCGAGCGCATTGCCAAGCACAATACGAAATGCTGGCTGGTCAATACCGGCTGGTCGGGCGGCGCCTATGGCGTAGGCGAACGCATCCGCATCGCCTATACCCGGGCGATGGTTAGTGCGGCCCTTGACGGAAAACTCGCCGAAGTGGCGATGCGGCCGGACAATCATTTCGGTCTCAATACGCCAGAGCTATGCCCGGATGTGCCGTCGGACGTGCTCAATGCCCGCAGCGCCTGGGCCGACCCTTCGGCCTATGACGAGGCGGCGCGCGGGGTCGCCAAACGCTTCGAAGGCAATTTCCGCCAGTTCGAGCCTTATGTCGATCAGAGCGTCAAGGCCGCGGGCATCTACGCCGCCGCCTGATCGCCCGCAGAAAGACCGGGCGTCGGCAGCGACACCGCCGACGCCCCTTTCTTTTAATGTGATAAGATGGCTGAATTCCATCTCGCTATCATTCGTGGCAGGATACCGCCGATTCTAACGGGCGCATGGCGGAGCTGAATTTGACGCATCATTTCCTGGTTCAAAGTCGGATGTGGCGATCCCTTGTCGTGTTGGCCGCCTTGGTCTGGGCATTCGTACCGATGGCGCCGGTGTTCGCCGCAACCACGGTTGAGGGCGTCTTCGCGCTCATCGGCGGCACCCAACAGGTCGCCGGCGAGCTGACGGCAACACCAGCCGCAACCTCGACGGACCTCAAGCTCGATATCAGCCTGCATCGGGTCGCCGAAAAGAACGCCTTGAAGCGTTACGATAGCGAAATGAACCGTCAAATGCATGTCATCGCGATCAGCGATGATCTGAGCGTGTTCATGCATCATCATGTCGCCCATGTCATCGACGGTCATGGTCAGGTCCGCATGGTCTTCCCGGCACCGGGCCTCTACCACATCTTCGTCGATGCCGCGCCCAAGACGATCGGTCAGCAGGTGCTGCGCTTCGATCTTACGGTCGGCGACGAACCGGTCACGCCGCTGATCTCGCGTTCCGTCGGCGCACCCGAAACCACAGCCCGCTCCGGGCTCTACACGGTAACCTTCGACCGGCTCGATCTGGCGGCCGGTGAGCCAACACGGCTGGCGCTGCATATTGCCGAGCATGGCAAGCCGGCCCAGGATCTGCATGCCTATTTGGGCGTCGCCGCTCATATCGTGCTGATCGGCACCGAATCGATGCGTTACGCACATGTCCATCCGCTTGCGGACATGGCCGGCATGGAGATGCCAAAGCATGATGGCGCCGATACCGCGATGCCGGCCGATGACGACCGACCGGTGCCGGCCGATCTGACCCTGCATGTCCCGCCATTGCCGCCGGGATCATACAAGCTGTGGGTTCAGTTCATCGGCGGACGCACACTTTATACGGTACCGTTCGTCGCCGTCGTGAAGTAACACTATGGCTGCCGAGTCTCCGATGGCGCGGCAATCTTCCCCTGGTGAGCCGGCCATGACCCGCAAGCCCGAGGGCGAGTTGCGCCGCGGCTGGACGACCGGCGCCTGCGCCGCTGCTGCGGCGCGCGCCGCCTATCAAGCATTGCTGACCGGAAACTTTCCGCCGCACGTCGCGATCCGCCTGCCCAAGGGCGGGGCGACGCGCTTTCCGATCGCGTGCCGAAATCAGGGCGAGGGCTGGGCCGAGGCAGGCATCGTCAAGGATGCCGGCGACGATCCGGACGTGACCCATGGCGCGTTGATTTTGACCCGGATCGAACATGGTGTTCCAGGCAGCGGCCTGGCGTTTCGCGCCGGCATCGGGGTCGGTACCGTGACACGGCCCGGCCTCGCTCTGGCGCCGGGCGAGGCGGCAATCAATCCCGGCCCGCGCAGTTATATCGGCTGGGCGCTGGAAGATGCCGCGGCCGAGGCCGATGGGCCATCAGCGCTCGATCTGATCGTCACGGTCTCGATCCCCGGCGGTGCCGATCTGGCGTTGAAGACGCTCAATGCCCGGCTCGGCATTCTCGGCGGGCTTTCGGTGCTCGGCACCACCGGTATCGTCGTGCCCTATTCCTGCGCCTCGTGGATTCATTCGATCCATCGCGGCATCGATGTCGCGCGCGCCGCCGGGATCGAACATCTGGCCGCAGCGACCGGCTCGGTGTCGGAGGCGGCGGTTCGCCGGCTTTACGGACTATCGGATCAGGCCTTGCTCGATATGGGCGATTTCGTCGGCGGTACGCTGAAATATCTGAAGACCCATCCGGTCGCGAAGCTGACGCTAGTCGGTGGTTTTGCCAAATTTGTCAAGCTGGCCGCCGGCCATCTCGATCTGCATTCGAGTCGCAGCCGGGTCGAAACCGGCGCGCTCGCACGGCTGCTGGCCGATCTAGGCGCGCCACCCGAAGCGGTCACGCAAGCCGCCGCCGCAGCCGGGGCTGGCGAAGTGCTGAGCCTCGCCCGCGATCTCGGCCCGCCCTTTGCCGAGGCGCTCACCGGACGCATCGCCGCACAGGCGCGCGATGTGGCGCTGGCCACGCTGGCCGGTCAAACGGCGATCGAAGTCGCGATCTTCGACCGTGACGGCACGTTGCTCAACCGCGGCGGGCCATGATGGATCGGCCGCATCTGCTGATTCTGGGCGGCACGGCAGAGGCGGCGGCCCTGGCCACCACCCTCGATGGCCGCGTACGGATCACCAACTCGTTGGCCGGACGCACCGAGCATCCGATACAACTTTCAGGAATAACCCGGCGCGGCGGGTTCGGCGGCGCGACAGGGCTCGCGCGCTGGCTTGAGGAAAACACCATCGATCTGGTCGTTGACGCCACCCATCCATTCGCCACAACGATCTCGGCC
>JBAVTK010000308.1:0-4468 GCA_049696095.1 Aliidongia sp.
GCCCAATCCCCCCGGTCTTCAGTTCAACAGCGTGGTCAAGGTCGGTGCACCATTCGTCCCATTGCCGTTGATCATGTTGTTTCCAGACGAAACGATGTTGCTGGTTGTCGTCCCGATGCCGTTGCCATTCCCGGTGATAACCATGCCGGTAATGAAGGTCGCGGCGGTCGTGCCCGTCGAATGGACACCAAAACCCTGATTGTTCGAGGCGGCACTGTTTTGCAGGGTCAGCATGACGGTGCCATTGTCCGGCGCTTCCGTCTGGGCATCGAAGCCGGTACCACCATTGCCCTGGGCTAGCGAGTCGCGGACCGTTACCGTCGTCGTCCCAGTCGTCGCCGAACCGTCGACGCGCAGGCCGGGCTTGAAGCCATTGATCATCTGCACTCGGTCAAGCGTGGCGGTGACGTTGACGCCGGTGCCTGTCCCTTGAATCAGGACATTACCGAAATTCCCGAGCGGCCCGCCGCTCGAGCCGTTATTGTAGATCGCGGTATCGAGGATCGTGAGCTGGGACGTGTTGTCGGGCGTGAAATTGACGCCGTTCTGCTGAAAGCCGAAAATCTTGCAATGGTCGATGATCACCGAGCCGGCCTGCAGCACACTGACACCGTTGAGACCCGCGCCCGCGGAGGGGGAAAGCCCGTCGATCTGGAGTCCGCGCAGGATCACGGCGTCACTGGTGCCGGCGCTGATGACGATGCCGTTGGTGCCGGAGACGAGCACGCCGGCCGTGCCGATTCCGTCATTGGCGATTGTAATCGCCTTGGTGATCGTAATCGCGCCGAATCCGCCTGGATCGAGCACATTGATCTCGCCCGACGCAGCGGTCTTGGAGATGGCGCCGGCAAAGGTCTTGCAGGGCGCGGTGCGGCTGCATGGATTGGCGTCGTCACCAACGCCCGAAACGAAGGTCCGAGTCGCCTGCGCCCAAGCGGGGGCGGCGGCCATGGCGAGAATGAAGCCTGCGCAGAGTAGGCTGACAATGCGTTTTGTTGTCATTTTCTTAGCCTCCAAAGTTCGGTGCCGAGATTGGGCGAGAGGCGATCGCCTCTCCCGAATTGCTCTACTGTGCCGCGACGAAATTGCCGGGAGCGGAAGTCCTTGAGGTTGGACTCGGTTATGGATTCGCGCTATTGGCTTTGTATGACTGACGGTTGACGCACTGACCAAGAGAACCGCATCGACGATCGCTTCGATCTGGACGGGCCGGCGGCGCGGAGCTCGACCAGCATCGGCATCGCGATCTATCGGGAATCGGCCAATGATGAGGCAACGCTGATAAAACGGGCCGATGCGGCGATGTACGCCATGAAGAAAGACCGCAAGAGTGGCTACAAGTTAAGCTGGGAGCTAACGGGCTGAACACGCTGCCTCCTCAGAGCTATATGTCCTGTTCGGCCTGCGATTCGGTCGCGGCCACCCGCCGTACCATCCAATATTCGACGCGATCGACCAACTTCACCGGATCGAACGGCTTGACGATAAAGTCGTTTCCGCCGGCTTTGATGCACGCCTTCACATCCTCGCCAGTCTTGCGGCCTGTCAGAAACACGATCGGAATGGGCTTCAGCCGCATATCCTTGCGAAGTCTGCGACAGGTCTCGAAACCATCCATGCCCGGCCGCATTTCAATGTCAAGCAGAATCAACCGTGGCGTGATACGCAAGACCAATGAAAGGCACTCGGTGCCGCTCGACGCGCCGATGAAGGTGAAGCCGGCTCCCTCGATCAAAGAACCGAGCATATCGAGATTGTCTGCCTCATCATCCACACCGATGACGATCTTGCTCCGGCGACCACCGGGGTTCAGACTCATGTGCTTATCCTCTCAGGTTCGACCATGGCATCGAGAGCCGTCGACCGCTCCGTCATCATCGACCAGGTTTCATGGAAGGCGGCCGGCAAGCGGGCGACGATGGCCCGGGTGGCGGGCAGGTCGTCCGATGTGGTCGCCATTTCCAATGCCTCCAAGAGATGCTGGAGGCGGCCGGCGCCGAGATTGCCATAGACGCCTTTGAGGGCATGGGCCGCGCGCGCGAGCTGATCAAGGTCGGCCGCGCGGCCAGCGGCCTCGATCTGGTCGAGTCGCTCGCCGCCGCCCTCAACACAATGGCGCAGCATTGCGGCCAGCTTCGCCGGCTGCATCATGCGGGCCAGCAGAGCAAGGCGGTTTGCATCGAGAATGGCGGGCTCTTCGTCGCCATTATCCTCGCGATCAGGGGCGATGCCGACCAGTTGTCCCGCATCCAGCCAACGCGCGACGGTACCAAGCAGGGCCTGGACCTTGAATGGTTTCGACACATAGTCATTCATCCCGGCGGCCAGGCAGGCGTCGTGATCCCCACTCATGGCACCGGCCGTCATGGCGATAATCGGAACATGTCGTCCCTTGCCTTCCAGTGCTCGGATCTCGCGCGTCGCCTTTATCCCGTCGAGCACCGGCATCTGCACATCCATCAAGATCGCATCGTAATCTTGATCCCGCCAGGCATCGACCGCCTGGCGACCGTCCTTGGCGAGTGACACCTCGTATCCGGCGTCGGACAAGAGTGTAAGCGCGATTTCCTGGTTGATCGCATTGTCATCGACCACCAGGATGCGACCTTTGCCAGTGGCGCGCGCCAAAATGTCACCGGGATGATCAGCCGTGTCCAACAGGTCGTTCTGCGCGCCGATGACGCGCAGAATGCACTCGATGAGATGGTGCTGGCGAACCGGTTTGGCGAGGCGCGCATCGATAGTGTCGTCGGCGCCCTTATGGCGCCCCGGCATGACGGCGGATGAGGCGAGGATAATCTTGGGCCGCGGCCACTGCGTGGCAGCATGGATCATCGCCGCCAGATCGTCGCCCGAAATCTGCGGCATCATCTGGTCGGTCAGTACAAGGTCGATCGGTCTGCCGGCCTGCCGCGCCGATGAGAGGGCCGCGAGCGCCGTCATCGCGCTCGGCGCTTCGTCGACGATCACGCCGTACGCGGCAAGCTGCCGATGGAAGATCGTCCGGTTCATCGCGATATCATCGACCACGAGCACCCGCAGGCCGACCAACTGCTCGGGCTTGGCCGGCGCCGGTGCTGTGGGTTCGACCGCTTCGGGCAGGGCCAGCTCGACCCAGAATGTGCTGCCGCCACCATCGCGATCATCGATGCCGATCCGGCCGCCCATGAGTTCGACAAGCTGCTTGCAGATTGCCAAACCAAGCCCCGTGCCGCCGAAGCGGCGGGTGATCGAGGCATCGGCCTGCGTGAATTTTTGAAACAATGCCGACTTGGTGGCATTACTCACACCGATCCCGGTGTCATGCACCTCAATCCGGACCTTGGTCCGCTCCACCCCGTTGGGAATGACATGGGTTTCGACCGCGACTAAGCCGTGGTCGGTGAATTTTATCGCGTTGGAGACGAGGTTGAGGATGATCTGGCGCAGACGGGTCGGGTCGCCCAGAAACGGGCGGCGCGCGCCGTCGTCGAGCCAGAGGACCAGTTCCAGATCCTTTTCCCGGGCTTTCGCGTCCATCAGTTCGACCGCATCCTCGATGATGGTTTCGAGGTTGAAGACAATCTCCTCCAGCTCGAACTTTCCGGCCTCCAATTTGGAAATATCGAGAATGTCATTGATGATCGCCAGCAGCGCGTCGGCCGACAGGCCCACGGCTTCAACGAATCTGCGCTGATCGGGGTTGAGCGGCGTATTCAGCAACAGGCCGTTCATACCGATGATGCCGTTCATCGGCGTGCGGATTTCATGACTCATATTCGCGACGAAATCGGATTTGGCGTGGTTGGCTTGTTCGGCAAGCTCTTTCGCCCGTTCCGCCTCGTCGCGCGCGATCGACAGATCCTCGGCCAAGGTGGCCAGATGCTCCGCCTGTTCCTCCAGCCGGTCGCGCGCCTCGATCAGTTCCAGTTCGCGCTGCTTCTGTTCGGTGATGTCGGTGCGGATGCCGACCCAGCCGCCCATGGTCATGCGCCGGTTACTGCCCAGCACCCAGCGCCCGCTGCCCAGATGGCACTCGAACATCCCGCCCGAGCGGCTGCCCTCGGCCACTGTGTCCGCGGCAAAGCGCTCAATATCCTCAATGTCGCCATATTGGCCGCACCGCGCCCCGCCCAGCAGCATGTCGTGCATATAAACGCCGGGGACCAGATAATCGGCGCTCTTCTCATAGAGCGCCCGAAAGCGCGTGTTGCACATGATGAAGCGCCAATCCTCATCCCACAACACGAAGCCGTCATTGATGCTTTCCACGGCATCGGACAGACGCGCCTCGGCCTGCTGGCGCCCGCTGATATCACGCACCGTTGAGATGAATTCGATGGGTTCGCCGCTCCGCGGGTCGAGCACGAAGCGAGAGATGCCCTCGACCCAGACGACCTCGCCATTCTTGCGGCATACGCGATATGTTGCGACCGCATCGCCCGTTCCCGCCGCGAGTTCGTGAAGACCGGCGACAACCCGCTCGCGG
>JBAVTK010000309.1:0-3513 GCA_049696095.1 Aliidongia sp.
AGACCAGACGATAGGTTTCGTGCGGGATCAGTTCGCGCGTGCCCGGGATGATCCCGGTGCGACCAAGCCGGGGGAAATCGGCAAGCTTGATTGCCGCCTCGCTGAACAGGCGGTCCATCCGGGCCGCCGCCGCGGCGTTATCTTGCGCGATGATGCCCCAGATATGGTTGCGGTCTCGCTCGGCGTCCTCGGTCCAATAGACCTTCACGCCTCACCGGATCGATGTATTTCCGCGCGCCGGGCGGCGAAACCGGCTTCGATCTCGTCATTGGACCGGCCGCGACCGGCTTGCATTGAGGCGCGTGCCGCATCCACCTTGCGGCGCAGGAATGCGTCATAGTCCCGCGCTTCCCCTTGGCTTTGCACGAAGTCGCGCATCAGTTCACGGACGATCTGCGAGGCCGGTCGGTGCGCTGCCTCGGCCTCGGCCATGAAGGCGTCGCGCAGCTCGGCCTCAAGCTTCATCGTGAAGACGGCTTCTTTGGGCAAGACTTGCTCCCGGACAAAGTACTGTCATCGTATATACGAATTAATTACAAAAGGCAAATCTTCCCTACTCCAGCTCCAATTCCGCAAACGGATCGCCATCGGTGTCGGCGGCGAAACCGAAGAAATTCCAAGTCGCCTGCATATGCGGCGGCAAGGGTGCCGTCACCGTCAAATTCTTGCCGTCCGGGCGCTTGAGTGAGATCGAGCGGGCATGAAGATGCAGCTTGCGGGCATGTTCGAGGCCGGTGAGTTGCGCACCCGCGCCGCCATATTTGCCGTCGCCCAGGATCGGTGTGCCGAGTTCGGCGGTATGCACGCGCAATTGATGGGTCCGGCCGGTCACCGGCAGCAATGCGAGCCACGCCGCCTTTTGCGCCGCCTGCTCGATCACGGTGTAATAAGTCACGGCCCGGCGGCCTTCTTCGTCATCGACCGCCATCTTCTCGCGCGCGCCGATCTGGGTCTTGCCGACCGGCATATCGATGCGGCCCTGATGCGGGCGGGGTACCCCGGCCACCACGGCCCAATAGGTCTTGTGCGCGGTCTTTTCGCGAAACGCGGCGGCGAGCCACGCGGCCGATTTGGCCGAGCGGGCGAGCAGCAGCACGCCGCTGGTATCCTTGTCCAGGCGATGGACCAGCCGCGGCCGCTCGCTTGCCTCGAATTTCAGCGCGTCGAGCATGCCGTCCAGATGCTGCACCAGATTGGTGCCGCCCTGCACCGCCAGATCATGCGGCTTGTTGATCGCGATGACTTCTTTATCGCGGTAGAGCACCATCGCCTGGAGATCGGCGATGTCGTTCGGACGCATCGGGCGCGGTGTCGGCGCCTGATGGGCGCGCTCTTCCGGCGTCGCAGCCGCGCGGTCGTCGAGCGGCGGCACGCGCACGATCATGCCGGCGCTCAGCCGATGCGCCGCCTTGACCCGCCCACCATCGACCCGTACCTGGCCGGTGCGCAGCAATTTCTCCAGCTGCACATGGTTCAGGCCGGGATAATGCCGGCGGAACCAACGATCGAGCCGGATGTCGGCATCCTCGTCGCGAACCTCGATCATCTGTACGCCACTCATTCCGCTTTGTCCTTTTCGCGCCGCAGCCGGTCCCAATAATCCAGCCGCTTGCGGATCTCACGCTCGAAGCCGCGTTCGACCGGCTGGTAGAAGCGCTCACGTTTCATCTCGTCGGGGAAATAATCCTGGCCGGAAAACCCATCCTCGGTCTCCGGATCATACTGATAGCCTTTGCCATAGCCTTGCGTCTTCATCAAACGGGTCGGCGCGTTCAGGATATGCATGGGCGGGGTAAGTGAGCCGGTGCGCTTGGCCGCCTCGGTCGCCCGGCCGAAGCCTTTATACGCCGCGACGGATTTCGGCGCCGTGCCGAGATAGAGCACGGCCTGGGCGATGGCGAGTTCACCCTCGGGCGAACCCAGGCGGTCATAGGCATCCCACGCGGCCAACGCCTGGACCAGCGCGTTCGGATCGGCGAGGCCGATATCCTCGCTGGCGAAGCGGACCAGCCGGCGCACGATATAGAGCGGGTCTTCGCCGCCGACCAGCATGCGGGCGAACCAATAGAGTGCGGCATCGGGGTCGGAACCACGCAGCGATTTATGCAGGGCCGAGATTAGATTGTAATGGCTGTCCTGCGCCTTGTCATAGAGCGGGGCGCGGCGCTGGATCGTCGCGGCGAGCCGGGCCGGATCGAGCGGCGCGGTGTCGGCCGGCAGGGCCGCCACCTCTTCGACCATGTTGAGCAGATAGCGGCCATCGCCATCGGCCATCGCGATCAGCGCCTGCCTGCCATCCTCATCGAGCGGCAGCGTGCGCCCGAGTAACGCTTCGGCCCGGCCGATCAAGAGAGTCAGCGCCGCCGAATCGAGCCGTTTCAGCACAAAGACCTGGGCCCGCGACAGCAGCGCGCCATTCAGCTCGAAGCTCGGATTCTCCGTGGTGGCGCCGATCAGCACGACCGTGCCGTCTTCGACATAGGGCAGGAAACTATCCTGCTGCGCGCGGTTGAAGCGATGGATCTCGTCGATGAACAGCAAGGTGCCGCGCCCGACGGCACGGCGGTGCTTGGCCGTCTCGAACACCTTGCGCAGATCGGCCACGCCGGAAAACACCGCCGAAAGCGGCTCAAAGGCCAGGGCCGTCTGGTCGGCGAGCAGGCGCGCGATCGTGGTCTTGCCGCAGCCGGGCGGTCCCCACAGCACCATCGAGGCGAGACGGTGGGCTGCGACCATCCGGCCGATCGGTGCGCCGGGCGCCAGCAGATGATCCTGGCCGACCACTTCGGTCAAACTGGCCGGGCGCAGCCGGTCGGCGAGCGGACGCGGCGCCTGGGCTTCGAACAAAGTCGGCATGGGCTCCTACTCCCGCGGCAGATGCAGCAAGCGGCCGTCGCGCCGCAGCATCAGATGCGCCACGCTCCTGTGCCCGAGACGCTGCTGCAATTCGCCCACGGTTTGCACCGGCTGCCCATCCACGCCGTCGACGATATCGCCGACCAGCAGGCCGAGCCGTGCCGCGGCGCTGCCGCGCGGTACTTCGAGCACGATGACGCCGGCGACTGGATCGGCCTGGAGTTCTTCGGCGAGCGCCGGCGACAGGCTGGCAATGGTGGCGCCGGCCAGTGGACCGGGCGGCTTCAGCATGGTCACGCTGCGCGGCGGGGTTTCGGGCGGGGCGGTCAGCTTGACCTCGACCTGGCGCGTTTCGCCGCCGCGCCAAATGGCGAGCCGCGCCGTGGTGCCGACCAACAAAGTGGCGAAGCGGAAGCGCAGCGTAGTCTCGTCCTCGACCGGCTTGCCGTCGATGCCAAGCACGACATCGCCGGGCTTTAGGCCGGCCTCGGCGGCTGGACTCGGTGCGGCAACCTCGTCCACGATCATGCCGATCGGCCGCGCCAGGCCCAATTTCCGGGCCGTCGCGGCCGTGACGCCGCGGCCGATCGCGCCGAGCCAGGGCCGCACGATGCTGGCGCCATAGGCGCTGTCGGCCAGCACCGCGCGGATCAGCGC